>JAEYZI010000004.1 GCA_023428065.1 Actinomycetes bacterium
CCTTCATCATGCCGGGGCAGGAGCAGCGCACGAAGAGCGTCAAGCAGAAGCTCAACGCCATGTCGAGCGAGTTCCGCGGCAAGAACGTGCTCATCGTCGACGACTCGATCGTGCGCGGCACGACCTCCAAGGAGATCGTCGACATGGCCCGCCAGGCGGGCGCCGCCTCCGTCACCTTCACCTCGGCCGCACCGCCCGTGCGCTACCCGCACGTGTACGGCATCAACATGCCGACGCGCGCGGAGCTCATCGCCTCCGGCCGCAAGATCCCCGAGATCGCGACCGCCCTCGGCGCCGACTACCTCATCTACCAGGAGGTCGAGGACATGAAGTCGGCCATCCTCGAGGGCTCGTCGATCACTGACCTCGAGATGAGCTGCTTCACGGGCGAGTACGTCACGGGCACCGTGACCCCCGAGTACCTCGAATGGGTCGAGCGGAACCAGCTCAGCTGACGCCTATCGCGCCTCGCCGCGTCCACCGGCTACGGTGGCGAGCGTGCCTCACCTTCGCGCGGTCGCGCGCTGCCTCGCGATGCTGGCCGCCGGCGTCGTCCTGACGCAGTGCGCGGCGCCGGCACCCGCGCCCAGCCCGCCCCCGACGCAGCCCGCGGCGGTCCCGGCCGCGGAACCCGACGAACGACCGCTTCGCAGCGACGAGGCCCTCGCGTCTATCGTCGACCCCGCGCTCCCCGGATGCTCGGCCGCGGTGGGCGTGCAGGGTGCCGTCGTGTGGGCGGGCGCCGCGGGGCTCGCCGACCTCGAGGCCGGCATCCCGATCACGACGCGCACCCGCTTCGACATGGCGTCGGTCGCGAAGCAGTTCACCGCGACCGCGATCCTGCTGCTCGAACGCGACGGCGCCGTCCGACTCACCGACACCGTCGGGACGCACGTCGACGGCCTGCCCGCCTGGGGCCGCACCGTCACCCTCGACCAGCTCATGCATCACACGAGCCGTATCCGGGACTACTGGATCGCCCTCGAGGCGGAGGGCCTCGGCTTCGGCGACCCCGTCGACCACGCCCACATCCTGCGCGCGATCGGGCGCCTCGGCACGCTCAGCCCGGGCAGCGGATTCGAGTACTCGAACTCCAACTACGTGCTGCTGGCCGAGGTCGTGCACCGGGTGAGCGGGATGCCGCTGCCGCAGTTCCTCGAGCAGCGGATCTTCGCCCCGCTCGACCTCGACATGCAGCTCGCCCCCGCACTCACCGCGGCCGACGTGGCGCTCTCGTACGACGACGACCTGACGCTTCAGCAGCCCGGGTGGGCCGCCTACGGGCCCGTCGGGATCTACACGACGCCGAGTGAGCTCGCGCGCTGGGGCGATCAGTACCGCGCGGGAGGGCTCGTGCAGGGTGACGTCGCGGCGGGGGCCGTCGACCAAGGGGAGGGCGAGCTCTACGGCGCCGGCATCGACATCCACCCCGACGGCACGCTCGGCCACAACGGCCGCTTCGGCGGGCACATCACGACCTTCACGGTCTCGGCCGATCGGCAGACGACGGTCGTCGTCATGTGCAACGGGCACGCCTCCCCGCGGTTCCCGCTCGCCGACGCGCTGCGCGCCATCTGGGAGCCGGAGACGCCGCTCGACGCCGGGAGCGATTGAGCCGCCGGCCTCGCGGGCCGACCGCTCGCGTCAGTCGACGCGCTGGTGCTCGACTTCGATCGGGCGCGCCCGACGGCGGCTGCGCCGGTCGAGCAGCAGGCCCACGACGCCGCCCACGAGCACCCCGAACGGGATGCCGTAGACGAGGAAGTAGGCGTAGCTCGCCGCGAACCCGATGTTGGGGTCGGCGGGGTAGAGGCTCGTGAGCACGAGGGTCACGAGGGCGCCGAGCGCGGCACCCACGAGCAGGAACACGCCGAGCTTCGGAGCGCGACGCACCGTGGCCTGCTGCACGTCGGTCGAGGCCGGGGCCGACGCCTCGGGCTGCGTCGGCTGCGGGTCGGGGGTCACGGGTTCGCTCACCCCGCCATTCTGGCGCACCCGGCTGGGCGTCGCCCCGGGGGGGCAGGGCTACGCGGACCAGCGGATGGGGAGCACGCCGGCGAGATCCGCGCGCGTTCCCGAGGCGGAGACGCGCGCGGCGGCGAGCGCGGCATCCCACGCGAGGGCGCCCGTGGCGAGCTCGAGCCAGGTGACGGCATCCAGTTCGACGACGTTCGGCGGCGTGCCGCGCGTGTGCCGGGGCCCCTCGATCGCCTGCGTCGCACCGAAGGGCGGCACACGAACCTCGACCGAGTTGCCCTCGTGGTCGCTCGCGAGCTGCTCGAGCAGGAACCGCACCGCCGTCGCGACCGTCTGCCGGTCGTCGGCGCCGCCCTGCCACGCCCGCACGGCCGCGCGCCCCGCGTCCGCGTCGATCCGCCGTCTCACCGCCACGGAACGACGCTACCCCCGCCGCCCACCGCCGGCGGGAGCACCTGCGGGTTCGGCGGGAGCAGATGCAGCCGCGGGCGCCCATCCCGCCACGCGGCGGGAGCAACTCCTCCCGCCGCCAGTGAACGTCACCGCCCGCGCCACCGCAGGCCAGCGGAGCACCCGGCCGGTCGGCGCGGACCGCGCCCGGTAGCCTGTCCGGGTGAAGATCCTCGTCCTCGGATCCGGTGCCCGCGAGCACGCCATCGTCGACGCCCTCCTCGCCGAGGACGCCGGGCACGAGATCACAGCGGCACCCGGCAACGCCGGCATCGCGGCGCAGGTCGAGACCGTCGCGCTCGACGCGAGCAACGGCCGCATCGTCACCCAGTACGCCCTCGACAACGACATCGAACTCGTCGTGGTCGGTCCCGAGGCCCCGCTCGTCGCGGGGGTCGCGGATGCGCTCCGCGCGCAGGGCGTGCCCGTCTTCGGCCCCGGCAAGGCGGCCGCCGCCCTCGAGGGATCGAAGGCCTTCGCGAAGCGCATCATGGACCGGGCCGGCGTGCCCACCGGTCGCGCGGTGCGCGCCACGACCCACGAGGAGCTCGCGGCCGCGCTCGACGAGCTCGGCGCGCCGCACGTCGTGAAGGCCGACGGCCTCGCCGCCGGCAAGGGCGTGCTCGTCACGACCGACCGCGACGCCGCCCTCGCCCACGGCGACTACTACCTGCAGCACGGCCCGGTGCTCGTGGAGGAGTTCCTCTCCGGCCAGGAGGTGTCGCTCTTCTTCCTCGCCGACGGCCACGACGTCGTGCCGCTCAGCCCCGCCCAGGACTACAAGCGCGCGTTCGACGGCGACGAGGGCCCCAACACGGGCGGCATGGGCGCCTACTCCCCGCTGCCGTGGCTCACCGACCGCTGGGGCGCCGAGGCGGCGTTCGTCGACGAGGTGCTCGACACGATCGCCCTCCCCACCGTGCGCGCACTCGAGGAGGAGGGCACGCCCTTCGTCGGGCTGCTCTACTGCGGCCTCATCGTCGCCGACGAGGGCGGCCCGGGCGGCGGCGCCGTGCGCGTCATCGAGTTCAACGCGCGCTTCGGCGACCCCGAGACGCAGGTCGTGCTGCCGCGGCTCACGACCCCGCTCTCGCAGCTGCTGCTCGCCGCCGCGACGGGCGGGCTCGGGCGGATGCCGTATCCGACGTTCTCGGACGAGGCCGCGGTCGTCGTGGTGCTCGCGAGCGAGGGCTACCCCGACGACCCGATCACGGGCCGCGAGATCGAGGGGCTCGCGGAGGCGGCCGAGGTGCCCGGGGTGGCGATCCTGCACGCCGGCACCGCCGTCGCGGACGGGCGCTACATCGCGACGGGCGGGCGCGTGCTCGGCGTCGTCGGTGTCGGCGACGGCTTCCGCGCCGCGCGCGATGCCGCCTACACGGCGCTCGGCCGCATCCGCCTCGAGGGCGGGCAGTACCGCCGCGACATCGCGGAGCGGGTGGTGCGGTGAGCGCGGGCGACCCGCGGCTCGAGGCGCTGCGCTGGCGCCACGAGTACTCCGGCAAGGTGCGCGACCTCTATCTCTCGGATGCCGAGCCCGGCCGCGCGCTCGTCGTCGCCTCCGACCGGGTGAGCGCCTTCGACCACGTGCTCGAGCCCGGTATCCCGGGCAAGGGCGCGCTGCTCACGAAGCTGAGCCTGTGGTGGTTCGGGCAGCTCGACGTGCCGAATCACCTCGCCGAGCCGACCCGCGGCGGACTCGCGGCCCTGTCCTCGCCCCTTCCGCCCGACGTCGCGGAGCGCGCGATGCTCGTGAAGCGGCTCGACATGTTCCCCATCGAGGCGGTCGTGCGCGGCTACCTCGTCGGCTCGGGCTGGGCCGAGTACCAGCAGACGCGCTCGGTGTGCGGCATCCCGCTGCCCGAGGGCCTCTCGAACGGCGACCGCCTGCCGGAGCCGATCTACACTCCCGCCTACAAGGCCCCCCTCGGCGAGCACGACGAGAACATCAGCTTCGAGCGCACGGTCGAGCTCGTGGGCGAGGCGGATGCCGCGGCGATCCGCGAGCTGAGCCTGCGCGTGTTCGAGGAGGCGTCGACGATCGCCCTCGCGCGCGGCGTGATCCTCGCCGACACGAAGTTCGAGTTCGGACGCGACCCCGCCACCGGCGAGATCACGCTCGCCGACGAGGTGCTCACCTCCGACTCCTCGCGGTACTGGGACGCCGGCCTCTACGCGGCGAGCGGCCCGCATCGCCTCGACAGCTTCGACAAGCAGATCGTGCGCGACTGGCTCGCGGCCAACTGGGACAAGGCGGGCACCCCGCCGATGCTGCCGGTGGAGATCGTGGAGCGCACGGCCGCGCGCTACCGCGAGCTCATCGAGCGCCTGACGGCGTAGCGGCGCTCCGGCACAGCCCGCCGGCAAGGGCCTCCCGATTCGCGGAATAGTTGTCGCGTCAATTATGTTGATCTCATCATGACCGACGCCCGCCTCGCCGCCGACACCGCCATGGGTGCCGTCACCCTCAACGTGGCCGACCTCGACGGGATGACGCGCTACTACCGCGACGCGGTCGGGCTCGACGTGCTGGGCGCACTCGGTCCGCGCGTCACACTGGGGCGCGCATCCGCGGCCCGCGCGGTCGTAATCCTCGAGCACACGCCCGAACTGCGCCACGCGGGCCCCCGCGAGGCGGGCCTCTTCCACACGGCCATCCTCTTCGACACGAAGGCGGCCCTCGCCGCCGCCGTCTACTCGGTCGCGCAGAAGCACCCCGGCACCTTCACGGGCTCCTCCGACCACATCGTCTCGAACGCTTTCTACTTCGACGACCCGGAGGGCAACGGCGTCGAGTTGTACTGGGACCGCGAGCGCACCGAGTGGAGCTGGGTGCACGGCACGATCGAGATGGGCACCGTCTACCTCGACCCCAACCGCTTCCTCGCCGAGAACCTCACCGAGGAGGGGCTCACGGGCCCCCTCGACGGCGACGCGCGCGTCGGCCACGTGCACCTCTCGGTCGGCGACACCGAGACGGCGCGCGCCTTCTACGTCGACCGCCTCGGCTTCGACGAGACCATCAGCATCCCCGACCAGGCGGTCTTCGTCTCGGCCGGCGGCTACCACCACCACATGGCGATGAACGTGTGGAACACCCGCGGCGCGGGCCGGCGGCAGCAGACGCTCGGTCTCGGACGCGTCGACATCGAGGTGCCGGATGCCGACGCGCTCGGCGAACTCGGCGAGCGCCTCGCGCACTTCGGCATCGAGACACGCGACGACGGGCGGACGGTCGAGCTCGAGGACCCGTGGGCCAACCGGATCCTCGTGACGACGCCGGGCCGGGGTTGATCGCGCCGGTCGGCGCGCAGACCTACACTCACAGGGTGAACGAACCTGTCCACCCCCGTGGACTGCGCGCGAGCCGCGCGTATCTCGTGCTGCACGCGCCGCGCATCCTGAGCCAGAAGCGGCAGCTCGAGGCGACCGCCGAACGGCTGCCGGATGCCGCGCGGCCGTGGGAGGGCAAGCTCGAGGGTCCGGACCCCCTGCGCCTCGTCGTGGTCGGCGACTCGACGGCGGCGGGCACGGGGGCCGCGACGCAGGAGGAGGCGCTGCCCGGCTCGCTCGCGCGGGAGCTGCACGCCCGCACGGGCCGCGGTGTCATCTGGCGCGCCGTGGGCGAGAACGGGGCCGACACCGGTCAGTTCCTCGAGCGGCACCTCACCGACGCGGTCGCCCGGCCCGTCGACCTCGTTTTCGTGAGCCTCGGCGCCAACGACGCGATCCACGCCCGCTCCACCGCGGCCTTCGCGCGCGACCTGCGCACCCTGCTCGAGACGATCAGCGACCGTCACCCGCACGCGCGCATCCTCGTCTCGAACCTCCCGATCTTCGGGCGCTTCGAGCTGCTCCCTGAGCCGCTGCGCACGACCCTCTACCGGCACTCGCTGGCCCTCGAGCGTGCGGCGCGTCGCGTCGTCGCGCGCGACCCGCGCTGGATGATCACCGAGGCGGTGCCGCCGCCGTACGGCCCGGACTTCTTCGCGAGCGACAGCTTCCACCCGTCACCGTCCGGCTACGCCGACTGGGCGCGCTGGGCGATCGACGAGGCGTGGCCGCGCGGGCTCGCGGAGATCGCCGACGCGCGCGTCGTAGACTGAGGGCGTTCCCCGCCCCCTCGAATCCCCGGGAGTCGCCCGTGCCCACCATCGTCGTCGAGGTCATGCCGAAGCCCGAACTGCTCGACCCGGCGGGCAAGGCCACGGCGGGTGCCATCGCGAAGCAGGGCTCGACCACCTTCAGCGGGGTGCGCATCGGCAAGCGCTTCGAGCTGACGGTCGACGGCGAGGTCACGGATGCCGTGCTCGCCGAGGCGCAGCGGCTCGCCGAGGAGTTCCTGTCGAATCAGGTCATCGAGGACGTCGTCAAGGTCGAGGTGGCCTGATGGCCGTGCGCATCGGCGTCGTCACCTTCCCCGGGTCGCTCGACGACCGCGACGCACAGCGCGCCGTGCGCCTCGCGGGCGCCGAATCCGTCGCACTCTGGCACGGCGACCACGACCTCCAGGGTGTCGACGCGATCGTGCTCCCCGGCGGCTTCAGCTACGGCGACTACCTGCGCTGCGGCGCGATCGCCGCGCACTCGCCGATCATGGCCGAGGTCATCGATGCCGCGAACTCCGGCGTCCCGGTGCTCGGCATCTGCAACGGCTTCCAGATCCTCGTCGAGGCGCAACTGCTGCCCGGCGGCCTCATCCGCAACGACCACGGCGACTTCGTGTGCCGCGACCAGCGCCTGCGCGTCGAGAACGCGTCGACCGCGTGGACGAGCGCGTTCGAGGTCGGCGACGAGATCACCGTGCCGCTCAAGAACGGCGAGGGCGGCTACATCGCCACCGACGAGACCCTCGACCGCTTGGAGGGCGAGGGCCTCGTGGCCTTCCGCTATCTCGATGTGAACCCCAACGGCTCGCTGCGCGACATCGCGGGCCTCACGAACGAGCGCGGCAACGTCGTGGGCCTCATGCCGCATCCGGAGCACGCCACCGAGCCGGGCTTCGGACCCGACACGCCCGAGGCGATGCGCTCCGGCGTCGACGGCCTGAAGTTCTTCCAGTCCGCGATCGACGCGGTGCTCGCGCGCGTCTGACGCCGCCGACGGCCGTCAGCCCGCGAGCAGCTCGAGGGTGTCGACGATCCGGTTGGAGTACCCCCACTCGTTGTCGTACCACGACGCCACCTTCACGTGGCGGCCGATGATCTTCGTGAGCCCCGCGTCGAAGATCGACGAGGCGGGGTCGCCCACGATGTCGGTCGAGACGATGGGGTCCTCGGTGTAGGTGAGCACACCCGCGAGGCGCCCCTCGGCGGCCTCCCGGTAGGCGGCGTGCAACTGCTCGATCGTCACCTCGCGCTCGACGGTCACGTTGAGCTCGACGAGCGAGCCCACCGCGACGGGGACGCGGATGGCGTAGCCGTCGAGCCGCCCCTCGAGCTCGGGCAGCACGCGCCCGATCGCGGCCGCGGCGTTCGTCGTGGTGGGCACGATGTTGATGGCCGCCGCGCGGGCCCTCCGGAGGTCGCGGTGCGGTCCGTCCTGCAGGTTCTGCTCCTGCGTGTAGGCGTGCACGGTCGTCATGAAGCCCGCCTCGATGCCGGCCGTCTGGTGCAGCACCTGCGCGAGCGGGGCGAGGGCGTTGGTCGTGCACGACGCGTTCGACACGATGCGGTCGCGCTCCGGGTCGTAGAGGTCCTGGTTGATGCCGTAGGCGATCGTGACGTCCGCCCCCTTGGATGCGGCGCTCACGAGCACGCGCTGGGCGCCCGCCTCGAGGTGCGCGGATGCGGCCTCCGCCGAGGTGAAGCGCCCCGTCGACTCGAGCACGACCTCGACGCCGAGGTCGGCCCAGGGCAGCGCGGCGGGGTCGCGCTCGGCGAGCACGGCGATGCGGTGGCCGTCGACGACGAGGTGGTCGTCGCCCGAGCTGACGGGCCTGCCGAGTCGGCCGAGCGTCGAGTCGTAGCGCAGCAGTTGCGCGAGCGTGGCGGGCGAGGTGAGGTCGTTCACGGCGACGACGTCGACGTCCGCGCCGCGATCGAGGAGAGCTCGGAGCACGTTGCGTCCGATGCGCCCGAAGCCGTTGATGGCGATGCGCGTGGTCATGGGTCTTCCTTCCCGGTGACGGTTGTGACGCATCCAGGGTCTCTCCGTCCCGGCGGATGCGCCAGGGGTGCGACCGCCACGGTGCGCGAGCTTCGCGCCAGGCTCGCGCCGCGGGGGCGGTCAGGAGGCGCGGGCGAAGATGTGGCGGTACTCGCTCGGGCTCGTGCCGAGGATGCGCTGGAAGTGGAGCCTCAGGTTGGCGCCGGTGCCGAGTCCGGCCTCGGCCGCGATGCGGTCGACACCGAGCTCCGTGCGCTCGAGCAGCTCGCGGGCGAGGTCGACGCGCGCCCGGAGGATCCACTGCAGCGGCGTGTAGCCGGTGTCCTCGAGGAACCGGCGGGAGAAGGTGCGCGTCGAGACGGCCGCGTGCCGCGCGAGATCCGCGACCGTGAGGGGCTCGCCGAGGCGCTCGAGCGCCCACGCGCGCGTCGCCGCGAAGCGGTCGCCGAGCTCCTCGGGCACCGAGCGCGGCACGTACTGCGACTGCCCGCCGCTGCGGTAGGGCGCGGCGACGAGGCGCCGGGCCGCGACGTTCGCCACCCGAACGCCGTGATCGGCGCGCATGAGGTGCAGGCACAAGTCGATGCCGGATGCGACGCCCGCCGAGGTGAGCACGTCGCCCTCGTCGATGAAGAGCACGGTGCCGTCGACGTCGACCTCGGGGTGCAGCCGGGCGAGGTCGGATGCGTGACGCCAGTGCGTCGTGGCGCGGCGACCGTCGAGGAGGCCGGCCTCCGCGACCGCGAAGACGCCCGTGCAGATGGCGGCGATGCGCGCGCCGCGCGCGTGGGCGGAGCGCAGAGCGTCGAGCGCGCGCGGGTCGACCGGGCGCACGGGGTCCCGATAGCCGGGCACGATGACCGTGTCGGCGCGCTCGAGCGCGTCGATTCCGTGGTCGAGGAGGTACGACATCCCCTCGCCCGAACGCACGAGCCCCGCCTCGACGCCGCACATGAGCACGTCGTAGGGCAGTTCGTCGCGCGCCTGGAAGGTCTGCGCGGGGATGCCGACGTCGAGCGGCTGCGCCCCGTCGAGCACGAGCACGACGACTCGGTGTCGACGCATGCCGCCTCCGTTCCTGTCGTGCCTGCGGCGAGTCCAGGCTCCCGGATGCCGCGGGGGCGCGACAGTGGCCGGAACGCCAGCGTGCGAAAGATTACTGCCAGATCAGGCCACGAGCGCGACCGTCAGGGTCGACGCGAGCAGGACGATCGACACCGGGAGCCAGATGGCGCGCTCGAGCGGACTCCGCGTGATGGCGTTGAGCAGGACCCCGACCACCCCGAGACCAACGAGCACCCACACGACGACGGGCAGCCAGGCGTCGGAAACCGGCGCCCAGACGCCGTGCCCCGCGCGACGCAGGACCACGAGAGCCGCCCCCACCCACACGACGACCGCGACAGCGCTCGACGCGCGCAGCCGCGGCGGGAGTTCGGCGACGCCGCCGCCGTAGGCCGCCCGACCCCACGGTGCGCCGAGCGCGAGCGCGGCCTGGAAGGCCGCGAGGACGAGGGAGAGCACGGCGGCCACGATGGAGGCGACGCTCGCGAGGACTGCGGGATCAGGCACGTCATTCCTTTCTCAGATGTACTGCGTCATGACGATCTCGGCCGGCGAGCACACGGCTCGCGCCGCGATCGCGTGGGCCGAGGAGACGCTCGCGACTCTCGACGAGCTCATCCGCGGCGCGGAGCGCTCGACTCCCCCAGCCATCGGGCGAGCTCCGGCAGCCGGGTGACGCCCTGCGACTCGCAGAAGTGGGCCGCGCCCGGTACGACGATCTCACGCGCGGAGAGCCCCGCGACGACGGGCGCGGCGAGCTCGATCGGCACCTCGGGGTCGAAATCCGAGCGGACGACGAGCCGACGGTCGATGCGTGCGGCGAGCTCCCCGAGTTCGGGCACGCCCACCGTGAACGGGTCGAGCTCGGGGTAGATCGGCACCGGGTCGACGAACGGAGCGACGAGAGCAAGGCCGCCGAGGCGCGCCTCCGGACGCTCCGCGAAGACGCGACCGAGCGCGCGGATGGCCGTGATGGTGCCGAGGCTGTGGCCGACGACCGCCGTCTCGGCGTCCACCCGGCCGATCGCGGCGGCGGCGGCATCCGTCCAGGCGCCCGCCTCCGGGTGCTCGGTGTCCGGCAGCGCGGGCACCTCGGTCACGACCCCGAGCGGGGCCAGCTGCTCGCGCAGCCACCCGAACCAGTGCTTGCCCGGGTGGGCGGTGTAGCCGTGCAGGACGACGACGCGGCGGAGGCTCATGCCACTCAGAGTGCCGGATGCCGGGGCCGGGCGCCGCGCGTGCGCTGCCACGGATGCACGACATCCTGCCCGGGTCCCGCGCATGCGCGCGCCGGTAGGATGGCCTCGTTCCCGCTCGCCCCGTTCTGAGGAGCAATCCCCCGTGAGCACCCCCTCGACGCATGTCGTCGACACCGTCGAGAACGCCGCCGCGACGCCCGAGAAGGAGCAACCCTACGCGGCGCTCGGACTCAAGACCGACGAGTACCAGCGCATCCGCGAGATCCTCGGCCGCCGCCCCACGAGCGGCGAGCTCGCCATGTACTCGGTCATGTGGAGCGAGCACTGCTCCTACAAGAGCTCCAAGGTGTGGCTGCGGCAGTTCGGGCAGAAGGTCAGCCCGGAGATGACGAAGAACCTCATGGTCGGCATGGGCGAGAACGCGGGCGTCGTCGACATCGGCGAGGGCTGGGCCGTCACCTTCAAGATCGAGAGCCACAACCACCCGAGCTACGTCGAGCCGTTCCAGGGCGCCGCGACGGGCGTCGGCGGCATTGTGCGCGACATCATCTCGATGGGGGCGCGGCCCGTCGCCGTCATGGACGCCCTGCGCTTCGGCGCCCTCGACCACCCCGACACCGCCCGCGTCGTGCCGGGCGTCGTCTCGGGCATCAGCTTCTACGGCAACTGCCTCGGCCTGCCGAACATCGGCGGCGAGACGTGGTTCGATCCGATCTACCAGGCGAACCCGCTCGTCAACGCGCTCGCGGTGGGCGTGCTCCGCCACGAGGACCTGCACCTCGCGAACGCGCGGGGCGTCGGCAACAAGGTCGTGCTGTTCGGCGCCCGCACGGGCGGCGACGGCATCGGCGGCGCCTCCATCCTCGCCTCGGAGTCCTTCGACGAGGGATCGGGCCGCAAGCGCCCGGCCGTGCAGGTGGGCGACCCCTTCATGGAGAAGGTGCTCATCGAGTGCTGCCTCGAGCTCTACCGCGAGGGCCTCGTGGAGGGCATCCAGGATCTCGGCGCCGCCGGCATCTCGTGCGCGACCTCGGAGCTCGCCTCCAACGGCGACGGCGGCATGCACATCGTGCTCGACGAGGTGCTGCTGCGCGACCCCTCGCTCACGGCCGAGGAGATCCTCATGTCGGAGAGCCAGGAGCGCATGATGGCGGTCGTCGCGCCCGAGAAGCTCGACGCGTTCCTCGCCGTGATCCGCAAGTGGGATGTCGAGGCGAGCGTGCTCGGCGAGGTCACCGACACGGGCCGCCTCGTGATCGAGTGGAAGGGGGAGCGCATCGTCGACGTCGACCCGCGCACGGTCGCGGTCGACGGGCCCGTGTACGAGCGCCCGGTCGCCTACCCGACGTGGATCGACCACGTGAACGAGGACACGGCATCCGCGCTCGCGCGGCCGACCGAGGGCGGCGAGCTCAAGGACCAGGCGCTGCGCCTGCTCGGCTCGGCGAACCTCGCCGACAAGAGCTGGATCACCTCGCAGTACGACAAGTACGTGCTCGGCAACACGGCCCTCAGCTACCCCGACGACGGCGGGATGGTGCGCGTCGACGAGACCTCCGGGCTCGGCTTCGCCCTCGCGACGGATGCCAACGGCCGCTACTGCTACCTCGACCCGTATCAGGGCGCCCAGCTCGCGCTCGCGGAGGCGTACCGCAACGTCGCCGTCACGGGCGCCGTGCCCGCGGCGGTCTCCGACTGCCTCAACTTCGGGTCCCCCGAGAACCCCGAGGTCATGTGGCAGTTCTCGCGCGCCGTGGAGGGGCTCGCCGACGGCTGCCTGGAGCTCGGCATCCCGGTCACGGGCGGCAACGTGTCGTTCTACAACCAGACGGGCGACGTGCCCATCCACCCGACGCCCGTCGTCGCGGTGCTCGGCACGATCGACGACGTCGGGCGGCGGGTGCCCTCCGGGTGGCAGGACGCCGGCGACAACCTATACCTCCTCGGCACGACGGCGCGCGAGCTCGACGGCTCGGCGTGGGCCGGCGTGATCCACGGGCACCTCGGCGGGCGCCCGCCCGCGGTCGACCTCGAGCGCGAGAAGGCGCTCGCGGGCCTGCTCGCCGCCGCGGCGCACGAGGGGCTCCTCGCGGCCGCGCACGACCTCGCCGACGGCGGTCTCGCGATCGCCCTCGCGGAGGGCGTGCTGCGGTTCGGCGTCGGTGCGCGCGTGTTCCTCGACGAGCTGCTCGAGCGCGACGGCATCGACATCGCGACGGCGCTCTTCTCGGAGTCGACCGGCCGCGTGCTCGTCGCCGTGCCGCGCGAGGAGGACGTGAAGTTCACGCGCCTGTGCGAGGGCCGCGGCTACCCGGTGATCCGCATCGGCGTGACCGACTCGGAGCCCGCGCTCGAGGTGCAGGGGCTCTTCGCGGCATCCGTCGACGAGCTCGCGACGACGTTCCGCGAGCCGCTGCGCGCCCGCTTCGCCTGAGCGACAGCCGAGCGCGTCGGCCCGCCCGGAGCGACCCCCCGGGTCAGACTGGGAAGCGGATGCCGGTCTTGGCCTCCGCGTCGGCCCACAGCCACGCGCCGAAAGCGGGGTCGGCGGACGACGCGACCGGCCGCACGGGCACGGGCAGCCCCAGGAGCTCGCGCCGCGGGCCGAAGTATATGCCGTTCGCGGCATCCGGATCGGCGGCGGCGCGCACGACCGACCAGGCGCCGCGGTCCTTGCCCTGACCGACCCAGCCGGTGAGCGTCTCGAAGACGCGCCCGGCGCGCGGGTCGCGGTCGGTGATCCCGGGGCGGCGCGAGGCGTATGCGCTCGTCGCCCAGCCCGGATGCGCGAGGAGGGAACGCCGCGGGTCGCCCGCCGCGTCGATTCGCCGCGCGAGCTCGAGGTGGAATCCCTGCACGGCGTGCTTCGAGAACGCGTAGGCGCGGAACGCCCCGTAGCGCCGCTCGGACCACAGGTCGTCGGCCTCGAGCCGCACCATGCGCGTCGAATCGCTCCCGAGCCCGACGACGTGCGCCCCCGCGGCGAGCGCCGGGAAGAGCAGCGTGGTGAGCGCGAAGTGCCCGAGGAAGTTGCCGCCGACGGTGAGCTCGTAGCCGTCCTCGGTGAGCATCCGGTGACGCGACGCGACGACGCGTCCCGCGTTGTTGACGAGCCCGTCGAGGGGGCGGAACTCGGCGAGCGCCTCGGCCGCCTCCCGGACGGAGTCGAGCGAGGCGAGGTCGAGTCGCACGTGCGCGAGCTGGGCGCCCGCCACGCGGTCGCGGATCGACGCCATCGCGAGCTCCGCCTTCTCGGGCGAGCGCGCCGCGATGACGACCCGCGCCCCCGCGGATGCGAGCTGCTCCGAGACGAAGTAACCGATGCCGGCGTTGCCGCCCGTCACCACGAAGGTGCGGCCGTCGAGGCGCGGCAGCGCGCGCGGGTTCCAGTCGCTCGCGGCGTTCACGCGCCCCGCGCGCCGTCGCCCGAGGCGAGTCGCTCGTGGTGGTGGATGACCTCCGCCACCACGAAGGTGAACCACTTCTCGGCGAACTCGGGGTCGAGGTGCGACTCGGAGGCGAGCGCCCGCAGCCGCGCGATCTGCTCCCGTTCGCGGGCGGGGTCCGATGCCGGCATCCCGCTCGCGGCCTTGAGCCTGCCGACCGCCTGCGTCGCCTTGAAGCGCTCGGCGAGCAGATGGATGAGCGCCGCGTCGATGTTGTCGATGCTCTGGCGGTAGCGGAGCAGTTCGGCCTGCGGCTCCTCGAGCGCGTCGGAGGTCATATTCCGAGGTTACCGGGCGTCGCCGTAGCGGATGTCGGGGTCGCCGCCCACATCACGGATGATGTCGAGCAGCTGGGCGCGGAAGGCGCGGGCGTCGTCGAGTTCGGGGAACATGCTCGCCTCGAGCCCGCCGAGGGCCTCGAGCGTGCGGGCGCCGGCGGGGGTGCGCTCCACGACGCGACGGCGACGGTCCGCGGGGTCGACGACGATCCGCACGCGACCGTCGCGCGCGAGGGTGTCGACCGTGCGTCCCATGGTCTGGGCGGTCACGCGGGCCTCGCGCGCGAGCTCGCCGAGGCTCAGCGCCCGCTCGCCGAGCAGGTGCAGCACGATGAGCCCGGCATGCGTGAGGCCTTCCGCGTCGAGACGCTCGCGCCAGCGTTGCTCGACGAGCCGGGATGCCACGGACAGGAGGCGGCCCGTCGGCCAGGTCTCGAGTTCGTCGCTCATGCGGATGCCTCCCCGCCAAGCGTATGATACTCAGCACGCTTACTAATGAGGAGTCCGCGTGAACCCCGCTTCCGCCCCTGACCGGCGCCGCTGGCTCGGCCTCGTCGTCATCTCGATCGCCGTCTCGCTCATCATCGTCGACTCGACCATCGTCAACGTCGCGATCCCCTCCGTCGTCGACGACCTCGGCATCAACTCGACGCAGGTGCAGTGGGTGCAGGAGTCCTACACCCTCGTCTTCGCCGCGCTGCTGCTGGTCTTCGGCACGCTCGCCGACCGGTTCGGCCGACGACGCGTGCTCATGATCGGTGTCGTGCTCTTCGCGCTCTCGAGCGTCGTCGCGGCCCTCGCACCCTCCGGCGAGCTGCTCATCGCATCCCGCGTCGTGCAGGGCGTGGGCGGCGCGATGATCCTCCCCGCGACCCTCTCGCTGCTCAACGCGACCTTCACGGGCCGCGAGCGCGGCATCGCGTTCGCGGTGTGGGGTTCGACGATCGGCGGCATGGCGGCCGTCGGCCCGCTCCTCGGCGGCTGGCTCACGGCCGACTTCTCCTGGCGCTGGGCGTTCGGCATCAACCTCCCGCTCGGCGTGCTCATCATCGTCGGCGCGATCCTCTTCGTGCGGGAATCGCGCTCGGATCACGTGCAGCGCGTCGACCTCGTGGGCGCCGCGCTGTCGGTCGTGCTCTTCACGAGCCTCGTGTTCGGCCTCATCGAGGGCCGCAACTTCGGATGGTGGGCGACCGAGAAGGGCGCCCCCGACTTCTGGACGCTCGAGGTGTCGCCCATCCCGTTCGTGTTCGCGCTCACGCTCGTCGCGCTCGTGGCGTTCATCGCGTGGGGCGTGCACCGGGAGCGGCAGGGCCGCTCGACCCTCATCGCGTTCTCGCTCTTCTCGATCCCCTCGTTCCGCAACGGCAACATCGCGGCGCTCATCGTGTCGCTCGGCGAGTTCGGCGTGATCCTCGCGCTCCCGCTGTGGCTGCAGAACGTGCTCTCCTACGACGCCCTTCAGACGGGACTGCTGCTGCTCTCGCTCGCGGGCGGCTCGTTCCTCGCGTCGGGCGTCGCGGGTTCGCTCAGCGGCCGGGTCGCGGCCGTGTGGGTCGTGCGCGCGGGACTCGTCGCCGAGCTCGCGGGCCTCATCGTGCTCGCCCTCGTCATCGGCACCGACACCCCCTGGTGGCAGATCGCCATCGGCCTCGCGATCTACGGTTTCGGCGTGGGCCTCGCGACCGCCCAGCTCACGGGCGTCGTGCTGACGGACGTGCCGGTCGCCGCGAGCGGGCAGGCCTCGGGCACGCAGTCCACCTCGCGCCAGATCGGCTCCGCGCTCGGCATCGCGATCCTCGGCACGGTGCTCTTCACGTCGTTCGCCGGGCAGCTCGACGACCGCCTGCCCGCGCAGCTCCCGAGCGACACGCGCCAGCAGATCATCGACGTCGCCGTCGACTCGGCCGGCGCCGCGATCCCCGCGCTCGAGAAGCAGTCGCCCGAGGCGGCGGATGCGGCGCGCGCCGCGTTCAGCGAGGCCACGCGCGCCGCGACCTACACGGCGGCCGGGTTCCTCGTGGCGGGCCTGCTCGCGACGATCAGCCTCGGAGGGAGCCCAGGAGCTGGTCGACGGACGTCGTCTCGGGAAGGTACGCCCGCGTCCAGCGCGCCATGACGTCGTAGGCCGAGGCGCGCACCGAGCGCCGCGAGAGCAGCACGTCGTGCAGCGCGCCCTCGAGGCGCACGACCGACACGTGGTGCCCGAGGCGCGTCGCGCGCTCCGCGACCCCGTCGACGTCGAGGGCGACATCCGAGTCGTAGATGCGCGCCGACCACGACTGCTGCAGCCAGCTCCGGGCCGAGAGCATCACGAGCACGGGGACGCCGATGTCGAGGCCCGCGGCGACCCGCGCGTGGCCGTCGAGGATCGCGTCGAGCCACCCGCTGTGAACGGGGAAGCCGCGCTCCGGCCGCCAGCGCAGGTCGTAGTCCCACTCGCCATCGAAGAGGCGCGAGCTCGCCTGCGTGTTGAAGCCCCGATCGATGCCGGGCAGCGCCGCGCGGGGCCCGAGGCGCGCACCGAGCGCGACGAGCGGTGCGATCGCGCGGCGACCGAGCTCATCCGCCTGGAACTCGAGCCAGGGGCTGTTGAGGATGAGCGCGTCGACCGCGTCCGGATGCCGGGCCGCCCAGAGCGAGAGGATGAGGCCCCCCGTCGAGTGGCCGATCACGACGAGCGGGCGTCGCGTGCTCTCGTCTCGTCCCATCGCCGCGAGCGCCGCCGCGATGTCGGCGTCGTAGCCCGCGAGGTCCTCGGTGTATCCGGGGGTCTGATGCGGCAGGAGGCTGCGGCCGTACTTGCGCAGGTCGAGCGCGTGGAAGCGGGCGCCGGCGCGCGTCCAGAAGAGCGCGTGCTCCGACTGGAAGAAGTAGTCCGACCATCCGTGCACGTAGAGCACGTCGACGCCGTGCGCGAAGCCGTGCGGCTCGCGACCCCACGCGGTCGTGCGCGCCGCGGTGGGCCGGACGAGGGTCGCGACGACGGCGCCCTCCTCGTCGTCGGGAAGGCGGAGGGGCAGCTGCTCGAAGCCGCCGAGAACGTCGGGTCTCCAGTCCATGCGCCCACGCTGACAGGCCGCCCGTCCCGCGCGGGAGGGGCGGGTGTCCCGAACCCCCCGGGATTCCGGCGGGCGGCTCAGGCGGAGGGCACGGAGCGGAAGAGCACGGGGCGTTCGCCCCACTCCGCGAGTCGGGCCTCGAGTCCCGCCCGCACCTCGGGCCACTCCTCGGCGAGCACCGAGTACACCGCCGTGTCGCGCCACGTACCGTCGGCGCGCTGCTGGGCGCGGCGCTCGACGCCCTCGAAGCGGGCGCCGAGCTTGGTGATCGCGGCGCGCGATCGGGCGTTCACGGCGTCCGCCTGCAGCTTCACGCGGCCGTAGCCGTGGTCGAAGAGCCGGCCGAGCATGAGGAGCTTCGCCTCGACGTTCACCTGGGTGCCCCACACGCGCGGGTCGTAGGCCGTCCAGCCGATGTGGGCGGCCTCCTTCACCTCGTCGAAGTCGGCCATGCTCGAGGTGCCCACGATCTCGCCCGTGTGCGGGCCGGATGCGACGCGCACGACGTAGGTGATGCCGCGTTCGTGGGGGAAGTAGCCCGGCGCCCACGCGGCGAACGCGGCCTCGTCTGCAGGGAGGCCCGCGAGGCCGCCCCCGTAGCCGCCCGCGAACACCTCGGGGCGGCCGATCGCGTGCCAGAGGCCCGAGTGATCGTCGGGGGTCAGGGGATCCAGGCGCACGTAGCGGCCGACGAGGGACTCACGGGGCGGTCGAGTAGCGCTCACGCTTCTATCCTCCCATCCGCTACCTTTTCGCCATGCGTCTCGTCGGACCCGGGTGGCGCTACCTCGGAGCGGTGCTCTCGTGGTGGCTCTTCGTGCTGTGCTTCACGCTCCTGTACCACGGTGCCCGGACCGTCATGGGCCTCGGCGGCTTCTGCGCCTCGGGCGGCCCGTACGCCATCGAGGTCGAGTGCCCGCCCGAGGTGGTCGCGACCGTTCCCCTGTCGATCTTCGGCGGTTTCGCGGCCGCCGGCATCGCGCTCGCCCTCGCTCGCGGTTTCGCCGCGCCGCTGCTCGCCTGGGCGTGGCCCATCCTCTTCGTCGGCCTCGGGCTGGCCTTCGCGATCGCCGCCTTCACGGTGGATGGCGGCGTCACGAACGCGTTCCTCGCGGTGCTCTTCGTCGTGATGGGCGGCGTGCCGCTCGTGCTCACGCTCCGCGCCGCCCCGCGCGTGCTGTTCCTCGGCTGGACGCGCGCCGACGACCGGCCGTTCACCGTGGGCGAGGATGCCGGCCGCTCGACGATCGTGAACCTGCCGGCGACGCGGCGGCCGCTCTCGGCCACGGGCGAGCCCGTGGCCCCGGGTCCGCTCGACTGGATCGTCGCCCTCGGCGTGCCGATCGGGGCCGCCGTCCTCGGCTGGTGGACCGCATCCGCGATCCTCTCGGCGATCGTCGCGTCGACGCTCGCGTGAGGTGTTCCGGCGGGGTCGGGCCAGGCACGAGCCCGACCCCGCCGAGCCTCAGTGCTGGGTGGCCCCCTCCGCACCGATTCCGGTGAGGGAGCGCACCTCCATCTCGGACTGCTTGGCCGGGTCCTCCGGCGTGCGCTGCGTGAGCGAGGCGAGCCAGCCCACGAGGAACGCGAGCGGGATCGAGACGATGCCCGGGTTCGACAACGGCCAGAGGTCGAAGTCGGCCGTCGGGATCATCGCGGTCGGGCCGCCCGACACGACGGGCGAGAACACGATGAGCACGATCGACGAGACGAGGCCCGTGTACATGCTCCACAGCGCGCCGCGCGTGTTGAAGCGCTTCCAGAACAGCGAGTAGACGATCGTCGGCAGGTTCGCCGCCGCCGCCACCGCGAACGCGAGCGCCACGAGGAACGCGACGTTCTGACCGTTGGCGAGGATGCCGCCCGCGATCGCCACGATGCCGATCACGATGACCGTGCGACGCGCGACCTTGACCTCGCTGCCCGGCTCGGCCTTGCCCTTCTTCATGACGCTCGCGTAGATGTCGTGCGCGAAGGACGCGGCCGCCGTGATCGTGAGGCCCGCGACGACCGCGAGGATCGTCGCGAACGCGATCGCGGAGATCAGGCCGAGCAGGATCGGTCCGCCGAGCTCGAACGCGAGCAGCGGGGCCGCGGAGTTGGCGCCGCCGGGCGCCGCCGCGATCGTCTCCGGCCCGATGAGGGCCGCCGCGCCGTAGCCGAGCACGAGCGTGAACACGTAGAAGATGCCGATGAGCCAGATCGCCCACACGACGCTGCGCCGGGCCTCCTTCGCCGTCGGCACCGTGTAGAAGCGCATGAGCACGTGCGGGAGGGCCGCCGTGCCCAGCACGAGCGCGAGGCCGAGCGACAGGAAGTCGAGACGCGCGACATCCGAGACCCCGTACTTCATACCGGGGTTGAGGATGTCGGTCGTGCCTGCCGTCTCCACGGCGTGCTCGAGCAGCGTCGACAGGTTGAAGCCGTTGATCGCGAGCACCCAGACCGTCATGATGCCGGCGCCCACGATGAGCAGACCGGCCTTGATGATCTGCACCCACGTCGTGCCCTTCATGCCGCCGACGAGCACGTAGATGATCATGAGCGCGCCGACGACCGCGATGACGACCGCCTGGCCCACCTTGTCGGGGATGCCCAGCAGGAGCGACACGAGGCCGCCCGCGCCCGCCATCTGCGCGAGCAGATAGAAGAAGCACACGACGAGGGTCGTGGTCGCCGCGGCGATGCGCACGGGACGCTGCTTGAGGCGGAACGAGAGCACGTCGGCCATCGTGAAGCGACCCGTGTTGCGCAGGAGTTCGGCCACGAGCAGCAGGGCGACGAGCCACGCCACGAGGAAGCCGATCGAGTAGAGGAACCCGTCGTAGCCGGTGAGCGCGATGGCGCCGCAGATGCCGAGGAAGGATGCGGCCGAGAGGTAGTCGCCCGCGATCGCCGTGCCGTTCTGGGGGCCGGAGAACGAGCGACCGGCCGCGTAGTAGTCGGCGGCCGTCTTGTTGTTCCGACTCGCACGGAAGACGATGACCATCGTCACGAGCACGAACAGGCCGAAGATGGCGATGTTGAGCAGCGGGTCGCCCGGAGAGGTGCTCGTCTCGAGCAGCGCGGTGGGGATCATCAGCGGGCACCTCCCTTGACCTCGTCGCGGATCTCCTCCGCGATCGGGTCGAGCTTCTTGTTGGCGTACCAGACGTAGAGCATCGTCACGATGAAGGTCGTGGCGACCTGCCCGAGCCCGATCAGGAGGCCCACGTTGACGTGCCCGAAGACGGGCGTGGACATGAACTCGGGTGCGTAGCCGGCCAGGAGCACGTAGGCGAAGTACCAGACGAGCGCCAGACCGAGCACGGGGAACACGAATCCGCGGTGGCGCTTCTTGAGCTCCCGGAACTCCGGGGAGGCCTGGATGGCGGGGTAGTCGACATCCGTCTGCGCGACCGAGGTGGGGGCTTCGTCGCCCATCATCTCTCCTCATCCCGGGCGCGCACCGTCGCGCGCCCGTCTCGATGTTGCGCATCACTCTGGGACCTGCCGCCGGTCGCGGCGCCCGGATGCCGTTCGTCGTCGCCGGGCGGCGGTCAGCGTGCGACGAGCGGCACTGTGCCCACGACGAGCGAGCCGTTAACCTGACGTGCATGGCCGAGTCGCTGTGGAGCGGCCTCGCGATCGCCGCAGCCGTCGCGCTGCTCGCCCTCGCGGGGTACCTGATCGCACGCCGGCTCGCCCGCGGGCCGCGCGAGCTCGGCACGGAGGCGGAGCGCGCGCGGTTCACGACCCTCCACCTCGCCACGCGCGCCGCCGAGCACCTGCGTGCGGGGCTCGAGGAGGGCGACACCGTCCGCGCCGCACGCGACCTGCGGGCGATGCTCGACTGCGACGGGCTCGCGATCGCGGGCGTCGACGGCGTGCTCGCGGTCGACGGCGCAGACGCCTACCGGGAGGCGGCGGCACGCGCAATCGCGACGCGCTCGGGCGCGAGGCCGCAGCTCCATCGCGCGATCGTCGGCCAGGGGCGCGACGCCGTAGACGCCGTCTCGGCGCCCATCCTGCGCAGCGGCGTGCGGGCGGGCACGCTCGTCGCCTTCGCCCGCTCGGCGCGGCCCGGCCTCGTGCGCGCGACGGGCGAGGCAGCGCGCTGGGTGTCGACGCAGCTCGAGCTCGCCGAGCTCGACGCATCCCGTGCCGCACTCGCGGAGGCCGAGGTCAAGGCGCTGCGGGCGCAGATCAGCCCGCACTTCATCTACAACGCCCTCACCGCGATCGCGTCCTTCATCCACACCGACCCCGCGAAGGCGCGCGAACTCGTCGTCGAGTTCGCCGACTTCACGCGCTACTCGTTCCGCCGCCACGGCGACTTCACGACGGTCGCGGAGGAGCTGCGCAGCGTCGACGGCTACCTGCGCCTCGAGCGCGCGCGCTTCGGCGACCGGCTCGAGGTGACCCTGCAGATCGCGCCGGAGCTGCTCGCGACCGTCATCCCCTTCCTCTCGGTGCAGCCGCTCGTCGAGAACGCCGTGCGACACGGTCTCGAGTCGGCCGAACGCGGCGGGCGGGTCACGATCACGGCGACGGATGCCGGCGCGTGCGCGCTCATCACGGTCGAGGACGACGGTGTCGGCATCGACCCCGAGCTCGCCCGCGAGGTGCTCGCGGGGCGCGCGGGGGGCGAGCACGTGGGCCTCCGCAACGTCGACGCGCGGCTGCGCCAGGTGTACGGCGACGACTTCGGTCTCGTCGTCGAGACGAACGTGGGGGCGGGAACGCTCGTCACGATGCGCGTGCCCAAGTCGCAGCCGCTGCGCGCGAGCGAGGGGAGGCTCGCCGGATGACGGAGACCCGCGGCATCAGCGTGCTCATCGCCGACGACGAGCCGCCCGCGCTCGACGAGCTCGCCTATCTGCTCGGACGGGATGGGCGCGTCGCGGCCGTGCACCGGGCGTCGTCGGGCGCGGAGGCCGTGCGGCTGCTCTCGGAGCGGAGCGTCGACGCGGCGTTCCTCGACATCCACATGCCGGGCCTCTCGGGCTTCGACCTCGCGCGCGCGCTCGGGCGCTTCGAGCATCGCCCGGCCCTCGTGTTCGTCACCGCCGACGAGGACCAGGCGCTCGAGGCCTTCGAGTTCGCGGCCGTCGACTACCTTCTCAAGCCCGTGCGGTTCGAGCGGCTCGAGCGCACCCTCGACCGCGTGATCGACGGCATGCGCGCGGGTCCCGCGACGGGCCCCGTGCCCCGGCCCGAGCTCGTCGCGGTGACGCTCGGCGGCACGACCCGCATGATCCGCCGCGATGACGTGCGCTACGTGCAGGCGCAGGGCGACTACGCGCGCCTGCACACCGAGGAGTCGAGCTACCTCGTGCGCATCCCGCTCTCCGATCTCGAGCGGCAGTGGTCGGATGCCGGGTTCCTGCGCGTGCACCGCTCCTACCTCGTGCAGCTCGACCACGTGTCGCGCGTGCGCGGGGGACCGGGGCACGCCACCGTCACGATCGGGCAGGTGGAGCTGCCCGTGTCACGTCGGCTGCAGCCCGCCCTGCGCGAGGCGCTCGACGCGCGCCGACTGCGGGCGGGCGGATGACGGCGGGGCCTCCGCCGCGGGTACGGGTCACCGCACCGCGCCGCGACGAGAGCGCCGGGCGCCCACCCGCGGGGGCGGCGGGCGCCGACCCGGCCGGCCTCTACATCCGCTCGCTCATCCGCTCGCAGCTGCGGCTCGGGATCGTGTGCACGTTCGCGTTCGTCGTCGTGCTCGTCGCGGTGCCGCTCGTGTTCGCCCTCGTGCCGGGGCTCGACGGGGCGTCGGTGAGCGGGGTGCCCGTGTCGTGGATCGTGCTCGGTGCGGGGCTGTTCCCCGTGATCATCACGATCGCGGCCCTCTACGTGCGCACCGCGAGCCGCAACGAGTCGCGCTACCGCTCGCTCGCGGACGACGCATGACGCCGGCGATCGGCTACGCCTCCATCGCGGCGGTGACGGTCGTCACCGTGCTCATCGGGTTCTTCGGCGTGCGGATCTCGCGCACCACGAGCGACTTCTACGTGGCCTCGCGCACCGTGCGGCCCTGGCTCAACGCCTCCGCGATCGGCGGCGAGTACCTGTCGGCCGCGAGCGTGCTCGGCATCGCGGGGCTCATCCTGCTGCAGGGCGAGCGCGCGCTGTGGTTCCCGATCGGCTACACGGCCGGCTACCTCATGCTGCTGCTGTTCGTGGCGGCGCCCCTGCGGCGCTCGGGCGCCTACACGGTGCCCGACTTCACCGAGGCGCGGCTCGAGTCGCGGAGCGTGCGGCGGGTCACCTCGGTGCTCGTGATCCTCATCGGCTGGCTGTACATCGTGCCGCAGCTGCAGGGCGCCGCCCTCACGGTGGGGATCACGACCGGCCTGCCGCGCTGGGTGGGTGCGGTCGGGGTCGCGGTCATCGTGGGCGTCGTCGTCGCCGCGGGCGGGATGCGCTCGATCACCTTCGTGCAGGCGTTCCAGTACTGGCTCAAGCTCACGGCGGTCGCCGCGCCCGTCGTGTTCGTGCTGCTGCTGCAGCAGCCGGGCGGCGTGCCGAATGCGGCCGTCGCGATCGAGGAGGCTTTCCCGCCCTTCGCGGTCGCCGATCCCGACACCGTGTACCGCGCCGTCTCGCTGCTCGTCGCGCTCCTGCTCGGCACGCTCGGGCTGCCCCACGTGCTCGTGCGGTTCTACACGAACCCCGACGGTCCCGCCGCCCGGCGCACGACGCTCATCGTGCTGTGCCTGCTGTCGGCGTTCTACGTGTTCCCGGTGGCGATCGGCATGCTCGGGCGGGTGTTCCTGCCGGAGCTCGCGGCCGGCGACCCCGACGCGCTGCTCCTGCTGCTGCCGCACGAGGTGCTCCCGAGCCCGTGGGCGGAGGCCGTCACCGCGCTCGTGATCGCGGGCGCCTTCGGGGCGTTCCTGTCGACCTCCTCCGGCCTCGTCGTCTCGCTCGCGGGCGTCGTCTCGCAGGAGCTCTTCGCGGGCTCCGTGCGCGGATTCCGCATCGCCGCGGTGCTGTCGGTCATCGCGCCGCTCCTCATCGCGGCCGCGACGGAGTCGGCCGGTCTCGCGGGATCGGTCGGGCTCGTCTTCGCGTTCACCGCCTCGACACTGTGCCCCGCGCTCCTGCTCGGCATCTGGTGGCGCGGTCTCACGGCCCGCGGCGCCGTCGCCGGGATGGCGGTGGGCGCGGTCGCGTGCGGGAGCGCCATCATGCTCGGCGGCCTCGTGCGGGATGCGGGCGTCGCGAGCGCGCTCATCGAGCAGCCGGCCGCGTGGACCGTTCCCCTCGCGACCCTCACGATGGTGCTCGTCTCGCGGCTCGACCGCCGCGGGGCACCCCGCGGCACGGACCGGTTCCTCGCCCGCCTGCACGTGCCCGAGCGGTAGCGCCCCCACGGGCGGCTAGCCGAGGATCGAGAACCCTCGGGCGCCCTCCGGGTCGAGCTCCGTCACGTCGCAGCGGACCACGGATGCCGAGGGCGGCCCCTCCGCGAGCCATTCGGCCATGCGCGCCACGGCATCCGGCGCCCCCTCGATCTCCGCCTCGACGGTGCCGTCGGGGAGGTTGCGCACGTGGCCGACCAGGCCGAGGCGCTCCGCCTCGGACGCCGTCGCCCAGCGGAAGCCGACCCCCTGCACGACGCCCGCCACGACGACGCGGCGGCGTGTGAGTTGCGTCATGCCGTGAACCGTAGCGGCGCGGCGGCGCTCCTACAACAGGTCGTGGCGCACGACGATCGCGTCGCGGCCGGGGCCGACGCCGATCGCCGACATGCGCGAGCCCGACATCTCCTCGAGCGCGAGCACGTACTCCTGAGCGGCGCGCGGCAGCTCCGAGAACTCCCGCACCCCGGTGATGTCCTCCGACCAGCCGGGCAGCTCCTCGTAGATGGGCTTCGCGTGGTGGAAGTCGGACTGGTTGACGGGCATCTCGTCGAATCGCACCCCGTCGACGTCGTAGGCGACGCACACCGGGATGCGCTCGAGGCCCGTGAGCACGTCGAGCTTCGTGAGCACGAAGTCGGTGACGCCGTTGATCCGCGCCGCGTAGCGCGCGATGGGCGCGTCGTACCACCCCGTGCGCCGCGGGCGGCCCGTCGTGGTGCCGAACTCGAAGCCCGCGGAGCGCAGGAACTCGCCCGACTCGTCGAACAGCTCGGTGGGGAAGGGGCCCGAGCCGACGCGCGTCGTGTAGGCCTTGACGACCGCGATGACGCGATCGAAGCGGTTGGGCGCGACGCCCGAGCCGGTCGCGGCCCCGCCGGAGGTCGCGTTCGACGACGTGACGAACGGGTAGGTGCCGTGGTCGACGTCGAGCATCGTGGCCTGCCCGCCCTCGAAGAGCACGGTCTTGCCTTCGTCGAGCGCCCGGTTGAGCACGAGGCTCGTGTCGGCCACCATGGGCCGCAGCCGCTCGACGTACGACAGCAGGTCGTCGACGACCTCGTCGGCCGAGATCGCGCGCCGGTTGTAGATCTTCACGAGCAGGTGGTTCTTCTGGTCGAGGGCGCCCTCGACCTTCTGGCGCAGGATGTTCTCGTCGAAGAGGTCCTGGATCCGGATGCCGACACGGTTGATCTTGTCGGCGTACGCGGGCCCGATGCCGCGCCCTGTGGTGCCGATCTGCCGCTTGCCGAGGAAGCGCTCGGTGACCTTGTCCATCGTGCGGTGGTACTGCGTGATGACGTGGGCGTTCGCCGACACGAGCAGCCGCGACACGTCGACGCCGCGCGCGCTGAGCGCCTCGAGCTCGCTGAAGAGCACCTCGATGTCGACGACGACGCCGTTCGCGATGACGGGCACGACGCCGGGGCTCAGGATGCCGGAGGGCAGCAGGTGGAGCGCGTACTTCTGGTCGCCCACGACGACGGTGTGACCGGCGTTGTTGCCGCCGTTGAACTTGACGACGAAGTCGACGCGGTCGCCGAGGAGGTCGGTCGCCTTGCCCTTGCCTTCATCGCCCCACTGGGCGCCGACGAGCACGATCGCGGGCATAGCTCTTCTCCCTTGGGTCGTTGGGGATTACACCCCAGCCTATCGACCCCGGCCGGGAACGGGGCAGCGCGGGGTCACCCCACAGGTCACCCCGCGGCGCGACGACGCCGCGCCCCGAGCAGCACGAGCGCGAGCCCCGCGAACACGGCGGCGGCCGCCGCGAGCCCGGGCACCGCGACCGCGGCCCCCGTCATCGGGAGCGGGGCGGCGGCCACCGTCACCGAGACGGTCGCCACGTCGCACACGGGCGTCGGCCGCGAATCGTCGCAGCGCTCGTACTCGAAGGTGTCGTCGCCCGAGTAGCCCTCACGCGGCGTGTAGCGCACGGTGCCGTCGTCGAGCACCTCGACGGTGCCGTGCCGCGGCGTGGCCACGATCACCGGGGCGCCGAGCGGGCGGCCGGTCGCGGAGGTGTCGTTGCGCGCGACGTCGATCACCACCGGCTCGCCGTAGCCCGCGCGCACCGCGTCGTCGACCGCCGTCACGACGTTGACGCCGACACCGACCCGCACGGTGGCTTCGGTGCACTGCGTCGGCACCGACTCGTCGCATACGACGAAGGTGAACTGGTCGGTGCCCGAGTAGCCGTCGCCGGGCGTGTAGACGAATTCGCCCGTCTCGGGGTCGTAGTCGACCTCGCCCTCGACCGGGTCGACCGTCACGAGCACCGTGCTCGGGTCGAGCGGGGCGCCACGCGGGGTGAGCACGTCGTCGAGGTCGATCGGGAGCGGCTCGTCCTGCCCGGCCTCGGCCCCTCCGACGCCGAGCGCGGGGCCCTCGTCGAAGACGTTCCGAACCGTGACCGTCACGGTCGCCGTGTCGCAGACGGGCTCGGGGTGCGAGGTGTCGCACACCTCGTACTCGAAGTCGTCCTCGCCGCTGAAGCCGGCCTCCGGCGTGTACAGGACCAGGCCGGACTCGTTGACGGTCGCCGTGCCGTGCAACGGGTCTCTCGCCACCGTGGGGAACGCGAGCGGCTGGCCGGATGCCGAGGTGTCGTCGGCGCGCACGTCGACGGTCACCGATTCGTCGACATCCGTCTCCGCGGCGTCGGCACCCGCGGCGACGGAGTTCTCCGACACCTCGACCGCGATCGTGACGGTCGTGCACTCGCCGTTCGCGTCGCACAGCTCGAGTTCGAACTCGTCGGTGCCCGCGTAGCCCGTCTCGGGCGTGTAGGTGACTCCCGTGTCGGGGTCGAACGAGAGCGTGCCGTGCGCGGGGGCGTCGGTCACCGTGATCTCGTCGGGCTCGACGGGAAGGCCCAGGGTCGTCACGATGTCGTCGAGCGCGATCTCGGCGGGCGTGTTGTGCGGCGTCGCGACGCCGTCGAGGGCGGGGCCGGCGACGAAGACGTTGGTCACGGTGATGATGACCGTCGCCGTGTCGCACACGGGCTCGGGGTGCGAGGTGTCGCACACCTGGTACTCGAGCTCGTCCTCTCCCGAGAATCCGGCGTCGGGCACATAGCGGATCTGTCCGTCGTCGTCGACCGTGGGGGTGCCGTGCGTGGGATCGGAGACGATGGTCGGGTTCGCGAGTTCCTGGCCGGACGCCGACTCGTCGTCGTCCGTGACGGGGAACACGCGGGTCTCACCCGCGGGCGTGGAGACCGAGTCGTCGGTCGCCCTCACGGTGTTCTCGAGCACCGTGATGACGATCGTGACCGACGTGCAGTCGCCGTTGACGTCGCACACCTCGACCTCGATCACGTCGGTGCCCGCGTAACCCGCGTCGGGGGTGTACGTGATCTCGCCCGTGTCAGGGTCGACCTCGGGTTCGCCGTGGGTCGCATCTCGCGTGACCGTCACCGACTCGGGGTCCAGAGGTGCGCCCGCCGCCGTGACGATGTCATCGAGCGGGATGGTCACGTCCGCGTTGTGAGGCGTCGTGACGCCCTCGATCGCCGCATCCCCGGCGGTGAATGCATTCGCGACATCGACCGTCACGGTCGCGGAGTCGCACACCGGGGTCGGCGTCGAGGTGTCGCACACGCGGTACGTGAACGTGTCCTCGCCCGAGAAGCCCGCGGCAGGCGTGTAGACGATGACGCCGTCGTCGCCGGGCACGGCGGTGCCGTGCGCGGCGCCCGTCACGATGACCGGGTCGCCCAGGGGTTGCCCGGATGCGCTCGTGTCGTTCTCGGTCACGTCGATATCGACCGGCTTGCCATACTCGGTTTCCGGCGTGTCCGCCCCCGCCGCGACGGTGTTGCGGCTGACCTCGACGGAGATCGTGACGGTCGTGCACTCGCCGTTCGCGTCGCACAGCTCGAGTTCGAACTCGTCGGTGCCCGCGTAGCCCGTCTCGGGCGTGTAGGTGACGCCCGTGTCGGGATCGAACGAGAGCTTGCCGTGCGCGGGGGCGTCGGTCTCGGTGATCCCGCCGCCGGCGATGGGCAGACCGTCCGTCGTGACGATGTCGTCGAGCGCGATCTCGGCGGGCGTGTTGTGCGGGGTGGTGACGCCGTCGCGGGCCGCCTTCCCCGGCGTGAAGACGTTCGCGACCTCGACCTCGACGACGGCCGTGTCGCACACGGGGGTCGGCGTCGAGGTGTCGCACACCCGATAGGCGAACTCGTCGACGCCCGAGAAACCGGCGTCCGGCGTGTAGGTGATGCGACCGTCCGCCCCCACCGAGGTCTCGCCGTGGAGAGGCTCCGTCACGACCTCCGGCGCCGCGAAGCTCTGCCCGGATGCCGAGACATCGTTGACGCGGACGTCGACGGGGTCCGTCGGCTCGCCCGCATCCGTCGACACCGTCTCACCCGTGGCGGTGACGGTGTTGGGCTGCACGGTGACGGCGATCGTCACGACCGTGCAGTCGCCGTTGCCGTCGCACAGCTCGACCGAGAAGGAGTCCGACCCCGCGTACCCGCCGGTGGGGGTGTAGGTGACGGCGCCGGTCGTCGCGTCGACGTTCGTGGTGCCGTGCGCGGGCCCCGACTCGACGGACACGCCCGACGCCGTGAGCGCGGCGCCGGATGCCGTCGCGAGCTCGGCGAGCGCGATCGACTTCGCCGTGCGGTGCGGTGTCACGACGCCGTCCTCGGCGGCGGACCCGTCGGAGAACACGTTGCGCACGACGACCGTGACCGTCTCCGTCACGGTGAGGCCGTCGGGGTCGACGAGGGTGTACGTGTAGCTCGCGGTGCCCGAGAACCCGCCCGCGGGCGTGAACACGACGTCGTCGTCGACGATCGCCACGGAGCCGTTCACGGGCGACCCGACCGTCTCGAGGGTGAGCTCGGTTCCGGAGCCGAGGGCGACGAGGTCGGCGACGGGGATCGACACCGGCACCCCGACCGTCGTCTCGAGGGTCTCGGGCTCGGCGAGCGGCAGCACCCGGATGTTCACGGTCACCACGCCGCCGTCGACCGAGTAGCTGAAGGAGTCGAGGCCGGAGTACCCGGCAGGCGGTGTGTACACGAAGCGGTCGCCGTCGCGCGTGATCCGTCCGCCTTCGGCCGTGAACTCGGGCCACGAGGTCGCATCCGGGTCGGTGACGGCGGTCGGGCGGTCGACGGTCGTCGCGACGACGACCTCCGTGTCCTGGGAGGCCGAGCTCGGGGGGCCCTCGTTGCCGACGACCGTGGCGCGGTTGGTGATCGGGCCCGTCGTGTCGGGCGCCGTCGCGGTGACGTAGACGGTCGCCGTCTCGTCCACGTCGAGCCGACCGCCGTTGCACGTGGCGCGCGTCTTCGCCTCGTTGAGCTGGCAGGCGGTCTGCGTGCTCGTCACCTGCACGTCTCGCAGGCCGCTCGGAAGCACATCCGTGAGCACGAAGCCCGAGGTGATGCCGGGGCCCTCGTTCGTGACGGTGATCTCCCACGTGATCGTGCCGCCGACGACGACCGTCGCGGGGCCGGTCTTCTCGACGTCGAGGATCGACGGGAGCGCCGTGCTGCAGTTGGTGGCGTTGCTGCGGGCGTTGTCGGGCGCGGCGACGCGGCTCACGAGCTCGAAGGTGGGGCTCGCCGAGCGCGGGTTGGCCACCGACACCTGGTACATGTAGCCGTTCGTGCCGATGAAGGCGAGGTTGCCGTTCGTGAGCGTGAACGCCGAGCCGTAGGAGTTCGTCGGGATGACGCTCTCGGGCACGGTGAAGGCGGTCACCTTCCCGGCGCCACCGCCGAGCACGTTGTTGATGTCGATGCGGTAGATGGTGCGGCTCTGGTTGTAGTTCGGCGCCCAGAGCAGCCCGTCCATGAAGGTGATGTCGGCGAAGCGCGCGCTCGTCGAGAGGGTCACCGAGGTGCGCACCGGTCGCGTGCCGCCTGTGCCCGTCGTCGCGGCGAGCCCGGTGATCTTGTGGATCGTGGTCGTGCCGGCGTTACCGGAGGCCACGTAGTACGTGCCGCTCGCGTCGAACTCGCCCGAATCCCACAGCGTCGACATCCCCGTGTTCCCGAGCGCGGGGTTCGACTCGCCGAGCGCCGTCATGGTGCCGTTGCGGTCGATCCGCACGAGCTGGCCGTTGACCCCGCTGCCGTAGCGGGTTCCGTAGAGGTACTCGTCGACCGGGTTGAACGCGAGGGCGTTGTAGAGCGACGTCGTCTGCCCGCCCGAGATCGGGTCCCAGACCGAGTCGCCGTCCGCGTCGTAGCTCCCCGTGTAGAGGCGCACCGTACTGGAGCTCTCGCTCTGCGCGAAGAAGCGCGGCACGCTGCAGTCGAAGGCGGGGGCGGGGGCGGCATCCGCAGGGGCGGCGGGACCGGCCGTGACGGACAGCCCGGTGAAGCAGAGGGCGAGGGCGAGGGTCGCCGCGGCAGCGCTCCGGGCGCGCTGAAGGCGCGGCGAACGGGATGCCATGACGGGCCTCTCGAGGGTCGGGTTTCGAGATCATCGGCACCCGGACGGGTCACGGGCGCCGCACGCGCGCCGACGACGGGTCGGTGCAGGTGCACTCGACTATTGCCGTAGCCGCACCCGCTGTCCACGGTCGCGCCCGAAAGGGCCCGCGGAGGGGGGTAGACGCCGCGTTACCCCGACCCGTAGGGCACGTGCTGCCGAACCCACTCGTGCATGACGACGGCGGCGGCCGCCGCCGCGTTGATGGAGCGCGTCGAGCCGAACTGGCGGATCTCGACGTGGGCGTCCGCGGCGGCGAGCGCCGCATCCGTGAGGCCCGGCCCCTCCTGGCCGAAGAGCAGCACGCAGCGCCGTGGCAGTTCGGCCGCCTCGACGGGAACAGCGCCCGCGGTGTTGTCGACCGCGATGATCGGCAGCGTGCGCTCGCGCGCCCAGGCGACGAGGTCGTCGACGCTCGGATGCTGGAGCACGTGCTGATAGCGGTCGGTCACCATCGCGCCGCGCCGGTTCCAGCGGCGGTTGCCGACGATGTGCACCGCCTCCGCGCCGAAGGCGTTCGCGCTGCGCACGATCGACCCGATGTTGAGGTCGTGCTGCCAGTTCTCGATCGCGACGTGGAAGGGATGGCGGCGCGCGTCGAGGTCGGCGACGATCGCCTCGATCCGCCAGTAGCGGTACCGGTCGACGACGTTGCGGGCGTCGCCCAGCTCGAGCAGCTCGGGGTCGTACCGGGGATCGTCCGGCCACGCGGCACGGCCGCCGGGCCACGGCCCGACGCCGACGGGCGCGCGGTCGGCGCGGTCGTCGTCCGCGGCATCCTCTCGCGCATCCACCCGCCCATGCTCCCGCACGCGCGGGGATGTCGCACGCGACGAAGAGGGAGGCGGCCTCCACACCGCCTCCCTCCCCTCATCCCGTCGGCGTCAGGAGCACGACCGCCTCCGACGGGTGAGCATGGCGGCCGCGGTGCCCACCGCGACGAGCCCGAGGCCGCCGATCAGCAGGGTCACGACGCCCGGGGAGTCCGCGCCCGTGCGGGCGAGGCTGCCGGGGGCGGATGTCGGAGCCGGCGGCGCGGCCGGAGCGTCGGACGGCGTCTCGCCCGGATCCCCGGAGCCCCCCGGCTCCATGTCTGCGGCGACGACGGTGTAGTGCAGTACGCGCGTGACGACGTTGCCCGCATCGTCGACGCCGCGCGCGGTCACGGTGTGCTCGCCCGGCTCGTCGGTCGGGAGCCATGCGCCCTCGTCGAACGCGCACACGTCGACGCCGGAGAGCTCGTCGCCGCACTCGGCGCTCAGCGCACGCTCGAACCACTGGGGGAACACGCCCCCGTCGACGCCCTCCGGGTAGGAGATGTCGGGGGCGGTGAGGTCGAGGTTCACCCAGTGACGTCGCTGCGTCGAGATGCCCATGTCGCTGTCGTAGGCGATGTACTCGAGCAGGAAGCGGCCCTCCTCCTCGAACGGCACGGCGGCCTCGGATCCCGGGACGATCTGCCACTCCCCGCCGTCGATGCGGTACCGGATCTCGCGGATCGGCAGCTCGTCGTCGCGCCACGCGCGGATCGTGGCGGCGAGAGGTGCGTTGTACCAGCCGTTGAACGACGGACGGTTGCCGTCGAAGACCACCTGGATTCCCTGGATCTCGGCGACCTGCGCCCACACCTCGAGCGACGCCTCCTTCTCCAGACCCGCCCCGTTGACGCCCGTCACACGGAAGACGTTGGGACCGTCGACGTCGAGGCGCACGGTGTCGCCCGACGAGTAGCCGTGCGACTCGGTGCAGTTCACGATGCCCGACTCCGGGTCCTCGCACGAGAACTCGAGCGTGAACTCCGCCCCGAGCTCGTAGACTCCGCCGGGCTCGAGGCCGCCGACCCGCACGACAGGCGGCGTCACGTCGGCGTCGTCGCCCGCGTCGGCCGCGACGGCAGCGGCAGAGGAGCCGCCGACGAGCGCGAGGCCCACGAGGCCCGCGAGCGCCGTGCGAGGCATCCCGCGCATCATGCGGTCACCTCGACCGCTCCGCCGCTCGGACGGATCGCGAGGGACAGGCCGTTGGCGATGAGCCCCGCGTAGAGGTACACGATGAACGGCGTCCACGCCGCTTCGGTGTCGCCGAGCAGCAGGACGAGCGGAAGCACGACGACGGCCCAGCTCGCGGCGGCGATGGGCAGCACGCGCTGCGGTCCGCGCCAGGTGCCGCGCGCGAGCACGCCGAGCGCCACGAGGTACTGGGCGATGAGCGCGGCCATCGTGAACCCCAGTTCGAGGTCCCCGGAGATGAGCGCATCGCGCGTCACGGCGGTCAGCGTGTAGACGACCGTGACGAGGGCGGCGGTCGCGAACTGCAGACCCAGGAGGGCGCGGGAGGCGGCGCGGGTCAGCCACATCGCCGCGGTCAGCGCGAGCATCGCGAGGGGCACGGCGAGCGCCGACCACGACACGAGGTCGAGGGATCCCGGCCAGCGGGGCACGTACATGATCGCGATGGCGGCGTGGGCGCCGACGAGCAGAGCGGACCCGGCTCCGAGGGCGCGGATCACGCCGCTCGGCGAGGGCGCGGACAGCGCCGCCGGCGCGGTGGTGGTGGTGGTCATGTCATTTCCTTGTGTCAGTCGGCCGGCTTCTCCGGCATCTCGACACTCCCGGGGGGCCGTCCCGGATGCGAAGGGCCCCCGTCATGAACTCGCCCGCGAGGTGTCCCGGTCGATTCGGGACGTTCGTCGCGGGGCGTGTGGGACACCCCTCTGCCACCATGTACCCCATGACCGCCCGCGCCGCCGCCCGTGTGACGGGGATCGTCGGGCTGACCCTGTCGATCGCGTTCCTCGCGGGGGGCATCAGCATCGACGTCGCCCTCGCCGGCGTCGGTGCGCACGGACCCGTCGCCCCCGGCTGGTCGGGCCTCTCCCACCTGGCCATGGCGGTCAGCGGAGCGGTACTGCTGCTGCGCATCTCCTGGCACCCGATCGCCGTCGTGCTCCTGGCCTTCGGCGCGTTCGGCACCTTCGCCGCGCTCGCCTCCGCCTGGGTGGGGCTCGCGCTCGTCCTCTGGCCGGGCGCGCCCTTGGGCGAGGCCGCCCTCGTCGTCAACCAGCGGCTCTTCGACGCCGCGCGGCTCGCCGTGCCTCTCGTCCTGGTGCTCTTTCCGGACGGCCGGCTCCCGACCCGACGCGTGCTGCGCGTGCCCGCCATCGCGAGCATCGCCCTCGGGATCGCGCCCATCGTCGGCACCCTGCTGAAGCCCTGGGAGGTGCTCGCGGCGACCGACGGCGCCCCCGACCCGAGCGTGCGTCCGTGGTATCGGCCGGGCTGGGGCCTGCCCCTCGACCCCGCGCTCTGGACGGCGATCGACCGCGTGCTCGACGTGTGCGGTACGGCGGCACCCGTGATCGCGGTCGGCGTGCTCATCGGGCGGCGCTTCGGCGCGAACGAGGAGCTGCGCCGCCAGCTCCGGTGGATCGCGTGGGCGGGAGCGCTCTTCATCGTCGTGCTCGTGGCCGTGCCCTTCGCCCTCGACTGGACGCTCTGGTCGATCTCGATCATCGCCGCCGTGACGACGATGTGCATCGCCGTCTCGATCGCGGTCATGCGCTACCGCCTCGAGAGCATCGACCGCCTCATCGGGTGGACGATCCTCTACGGCGTGCTCGTCGTCGCGGTCGTGCTGCTCGACATCATGCTGCTCGCGATCGTGGGCGGGGTCCTCGGCGAGAACACCACGGCCCTCGTCGCGGCGATCGTCGTGCTCATCGCGTTCGCCCCGCTGCGTGAGCCCATGCTCGCGTGGATCTCGCGCGTCGTCTACGGCCGCCGAGGAGACCCGTACGGCGTCGTCGCGGGGCTCGCCGACAGCCTCGAGCACTCCGACGACGCCGACGACCAGCTCGACCACGTCGTGCGCTCCGTCGCCCGCGCATTCGCGACACCCTACGCGGCCGTGCGGGTCGACCAGCCCGACGGCACGCGCCTGACCGCGACCCACGGGACGCCCCGCCCCGACGCGGTCGTCATGCCGCTCAGCTACCGTGGCGAGACGATCGGCGAGCTCGAGATGGCACCCGCGCGCCGCACGCGGCTGTCGCGCCGCGACGAGCGCCTGCTCGCCGACGTCGTGCGCCAAGCGGCGGCCGCCGTGCGCGCCACCGTGCTCAACGCCGAGCTGCAGCACAGCCGCGAGGAGCTCGTGCTCGCGCGCGAGGAGGAGCGCAGCCGACTCCGCCGCGACGTGCACGACGGACTCGGGCCCGCCCTCGCAGCCGTCAAGGTGCGCATCGACGCCGCGCGCAACGTGGCCGCCTCCGACCCCGAGAAGGCCGACCGCATCCTCGAGATCGCCTCGCGCACCGTGACGGATGCCGTGGGCGACATCCGCCGGATCGTGCACGACCTGCGACCCCCCACGCTCGACGACCTCGGCCTCCGGAGCGCCCTCGAGCGCGTCTGCGACTCGTGGGAGGCGACGGGCCCCGCGGTGACGCTCGACTACACCCTCGAGGGGACGCCGCCGCCCGCGATCGAGGTGGCCGTCTACCGCATCGCGAGCGAGGCGGTCAACAACGCGCGGCGCCACGCGGCGGCGCGCGCCGTGCGCGTCGCCGTCTCGGAGACGGACCGCGCGATCGTGGTCGAGGTGTCGGACGACGGCGCGGGGATCGACCCGACCGCGCCGCGCGGCGTCGGACTGCGGTCGATGCGCGAACGCGCCAACGAACTCGGCGGCGAACTCGCCGTCTCGAGCGGCAGGGAGGGCACCACGCTTCGTGCGACCCTCCCCCTGCCGCGCGTCGCGAAGGAGGCGACCCATGTCTGACACCGAGACCACCCGCACGCCCGCGCAGCGCGTGCGCATCCTCCTCGTCGACGACCATCCGATCTACCGCGACGGTCTCGAGCTGCTGCTCGGCTCCATCCCCGGGTTCGAGGTCGTCGCCGCGGTCGGCGACGGCGCCGAGGCGATCACGGCGGCGAGCGAGCACCGGCCCGACGTCATCGTCATGGACATCCAGATGCCCGTCATGGACGGCATCGAGGCCACCAAGCGCATCGTCGCGGAGGACGGCTCGGCGGGCATCATCGTGCTCACGATGTCGGAGGACGACGAGTCGGTCTTCCAGGCGATGCGCGCGGGCGCCCGCGGCTACCTGCTCAAGGCCGCGAGCCAGGAGGACATCGCGCAGGCGATCCGCTCCGTCGCGGGCGGCGGCGTCATCTTCGGCGCGAGCCTCGCGTCGCGCATCGGCGAGTTCTTCGCGCGCGCCTCGGCGCCCGCATCCGCGACGCCGTTCCCCCAGCTCACCCCGCGCGAGCGCGAGATCCTCGACCTCATCGCCGCGGGGCGCACCAACCCCCAGATCGCGCAGGCGCTCTTCCTGTCGCCGAAGACGGTGCGCAACCACGTCTCGATGATCTTCACGAAGCTCCACGTGGACGATCGCGGCGGCGCGGTCGTCGTGGCGCGCGAGGCGGGGCTCGGCAAGCTCTGACCCGAGCGCCGGTCCTCGTACGGGCGCCCGGCTGTTAACCTCGGCCCATGGCCGCCGCCGACAGCTGGGGACCGGGATCGTGGGATGCAGCGAGCCCGGACACCGTCGTGCTCGGCGACAACCTCGAGGTCGCCCGCGAGCTGCCCGACGGCTCCTTCCGCCTCGTCTACCTCGACCCGCCGTTCAACACGGGCCGCACACAGCGGCACCGCGCGGTGCAGACCGTGCGCGACCCGGAGGGCGACCGCGCGGGCTTCGGCGGCGAACGCTACCGCACGGTCGTGCGGTCGCTCTACGGCTACGACGACCGCTTCGAGGACTACTGGGCGTTCCTCGAGCCACGGCTCGGCGAGGCGTGGCGGCTGCTCGACGAGCGCGGCACGCTCTACCTGCACCTCGACTACCGCGAGGCGCACTACGCGAAGGTCGCGCTCGACGCGCTGTTCGGGCGCGAGTGCTTCCTCAACGAGCTCATCTGGGCCTACGACTACGGCGGCAAGTCCAACCGCCGGTGGCCGGCCAAGCACGACACGATCCTCGTCTACGTCAAGGACCCCGCGAAGTACCACTTCGACAACGCCGCCGTCGACCGCGAGCCCTACATGGCCCCCGGGCTCGTGACGCCCGAGAAGGTCGAGCGCGGCAAGCTCCCGACCGACGTGTGGTGGCACACGATCGTCGCGACGGGCGGCGCGGAGCGCACGGGCTACCCCACCCAGAAACCCGAGGGCATCCTGCGCCGCATCGTGCAGGCCTCGAGCGCGCCGGGCGACGCGGTGCTCGACCTCTTCGCGGGGTCGGGCACGACGGGGGCCGTCGCCTCCGCGCTCGGGCGTCGCTTCCTGCTCGTCGACGCGAACCCGGATGCGGTAGCCGTCATGCGCACGCGACTGCTCGGCGCGCGGTTCCTGCGTGCCGAGCCCGCGGCATCCGCGCAGTCCGCCGCGGGAGCGGTGTAGCGCGGCGTCATCGATGTGACAGCCGACGCGGTCGAGGCGCAGGATGGAGGCACCGCAGAGCATCCAGCGAAGCCTCGCGTCCGGGCCCAAACCGGACACCGCCTGCGATTCCCCACCGACACGGCATCGGCCGCACACGAAAAGGAGTCGCTCATGACCGGGCGCATCGAGACCACGACCGCAGGCAGCCTTCCCCGCACGCCCGAGCTCATCGCCGCCAACCGCGCCCGCACCTTCGCCGACGACGGCTTCACCCTGCTGCGCACCCCCGAGTTCGACGCGCTCGTCGCCGACGCCGTGGGCGGGCTCGTGGCACGCCAGAAGGAGGTCGGCCTCACCCACGTGGGCGACGGCGAGTTCGGCAAGGCCATGTCGAGCGCTGTCGACTACGGCGCGTGGTGGTCGTACTCGTTCCAGCGCGTCGCGGGCCTCTCGCTCACCGAGGAGAACGCCCTCAACCAGCAGCCCGTGCGGTCCGAGCCCGGGCACATCCGCCTCACCGCGTTCACCGACCGCCGCGACCGCCACGCGTTCGCCGAGGCATATGCGGACGCCGAGACGATCCCCACGGGACGCGTCGCCACCCCGTTCCCGAGCGCGACGGGCCCGCTGAGCTACCGCGGCCAGGACGCGGTCGCCGCCGACGTCGCGAACCTCACGGCCGCCCTCGCGGCGAACGGGCTGCAGACGGGCTTCATCACGAGCATCGCGCCCGGTTCGGCCGCGCGCGTGCTCAACCAGCACTACCCCACCGAGAAGGACTACGTGTGGGCGTGGGCCGAGGCGCTGCGCGAGGAGTACCGCGCGATCATCGACGCCGGCCTCGTGCTGCAGATCGACGACCCGTCGCTCGCCGAGAACTGGGACCAGATCAACCCCGAGCCGAGCGTCGAGGACTACCGCGCGTTCTCACGGGAGAACATCGAGGCGCTCAACTGGGCGCTGCGTGACCTGCCGCAGGACCGCATCCGCTACCACCTGTGTTGGGGCAGCTGGCACGGCCCCCACACGACCGACCTCGAGTTCCGCCACATCATCGACCTCATGCTGTCGGTGAACGCGGGCGCCTACTCGTTCGAGGCGGCCAACGCGCGGCACGAGCACGAGTGGAAGCTCTGGCGCGACGTCGAACTGCCCGCGGGCAAGAAGATCCTGCCCGGTGTCGTCGGGCACTCCACGAACGTCGTCGAGCACCCCGAGCTCGTCGCCGACCGCATCGAGGCGTTCGCGTCGCTCGTGGGCCCCGAGAACGTCATCGCGTCGACGGATTGCGGCCTCGGTGGCCGTGTGCACCCGCAGATCGCGTGGGCGAAGCTCGAGGCGCTCACCGAGGGCGCCCGCATCGCCTCCGACCGCCTCTTCGGCTGAGTCGCGGCGAGCGCCGTCCCGCGGCGGCGTCGATACGCTGAGGGCATGACTCCGCGCCACGACGCCCGCCCCCACATCGAGTGCTGGCTCACCGACATGGACGGCGTGCTCGTCCACGAGAACAGCCCCCTCCCGGGAGGGCCCGAGCTCATCCACCACTGGGTCGAGTCGGGCACGCCGTTCCTCGTGCTCACCAACAACTCGATCTTCACGCCGCGCGACCTCGCGGCGCGGCTGCACGCATCGGGGCTCGAGGTGCCGGAGGAGCGCATCTGGACCTCCGCCCTCGCGACCGCCGAGTTCTGCAAGAGCCAGATCCCCGGAGGCTCCGCGTTCGTGATCGGCGAGGCCGGTCTCACGACGGCCCTCCACGAGGCGGGCTTCGTCATGACCGAGACGGCCCCCGACTTCGTCGTCGTGGGTGAGACGCGCAACTACTCCTTCGAGGCGATCACCAAGGCGATCCGGCTCATCAACAACGGCTCACGGTTCATCGCGACGAACCCGGATGCCACGGGCCCCTCGGCCGACGGCGTACTGCCCGCGACGGGCGCCATCGCGGCGCTCATCACAAAGGCGACCGGCAAGGACCCCTACGTCGTCGGCAAGCCGAACCCGATGATGTTCCGCTCGGCGATGAACAAGATCGGCGCCCACTCGGAGACGACGGCGATGATCGGCGACCGCATGGACACCGATATCGTCGCGGGCATCGAGGCGGGGCTGCACACCGTGCTCGTACTCACCGGCATCAGCGATCGCGCCGAGGTCGAGCGGTACCCGTTCCGCCCCGACGAGATCCTCGCGGGGGTCGACGAGCTGCTCCCGTAGGCGGATCCCGCCGGGTCAGGCGGCGGGCGCCTGCGTGACCGCGACGGACCCCGTGAGCGGGTCGCCCGAGGAGCGCGTCACGAAGCAGAAGTAGCTGCGGTCGCCCGCGGCCCACTGCTCCGCATCCGCCGGGTACGTGCCCTCCACCTGCAGGTCGCTGTACTGGCCTGCGGCGGCGAGGTCGACGACCCCTGCCGCGCGGCACAGCTGCTGCACCTGGGTGTCGAGCGCCTCGGCGCCCGGGTACGGCTCGTCCGTCGCGCCCTCGGCGGCCGGCGGGAGGGTGCCGCGGGAGGCGAGCTGCGCGGGGTGCTCGTCGGCGCAGTCGACGACGGTGAACTGAGCGGACCAGGCGCCGTCGTAGGGGTCCAGGCACTCACCGCCGAGGAGCTCGTTCCACAACCACACGCCCGGCTCGACGGGCCCGGCGGGGAGCGCCGTGGCGCTCGGGCTGGGGGCCGGGCTCGACGATGCGCTCGGGGTCGGCGTGGGCGCGGGCGCCGCGATCGCCCCGAGGCGCGTACCCAGCAGGAAGAGCGCGAAGAGTGCGAGGAGCGCGACGAGTCCACCCGCGACGGCGAGGAGGATCTTCTGCGTGCGGCTGATCTCGCCCTTGCCGGCGGCGCGCGTGCCGGCCTCCGCCGCCTCCGGCTGTTCGGTCCCCTCGGGCTTGCGCGCGAACGGCGACTGGGAGGGGCCCGGCTCTGCCGCGTAGTCGCGGAAGTTGTCCTCGCCGAAGAGGGCCTCGAGTGCCGACGTCGTCGACGCGTCGTGGGCGATCGCCGCCGAGCCGAGCATCTCGGTGTTCGCGAGGTCGGTCGCCGCCTCGGGCGGGATGGAGGCCTGGGGGGCGACGGGGGCGGCCGCGACCGGCGGAGGAACGGTGTCCATCATCTGCGTCGGCTGCTCCCACGACGCCGTGGGGCGGTCGACCGCGGGTCGCGGCGGCTCGCTCGGAGGCGGTGGCATCGTGGGAGGCGTCCAAGCGCCCGTCGCCGCCGGGGGCGCGGTCGGACCCGGGGTGGGCGGCTCGACGAGCGGGGGAGGCACCGCGACGGCCGGTGTCGACATCGCCGGCACGGGCGGCGTGGGCGGCGGCACGGGCGCACCGGACTGCGGAGGCACACCGGTCTGCGGCGGCACGGCGGACCCCGCTCCCGGCATCCACGCGGGCGTGAGGGGCGACGCGGGCGCGGCCGGCTGAGGCGGCGCGGCAGGCGCAGGCGGCGCGGCAGGCGCGGGCGGCGTCACGGGCGCGTCCGACGCACCCGGCTTCAGCCCCCAGGCGAAGCCCGACCCGGACCCCGGCTCGCCCGAGGTCGGTGCCGGGGGTGTCGAGGCCGCGGGCGGCGCAGGCGGAGCGGCCGCAGGCGGTGCCGTCGCGGGGGGAACCGGCGCGGGCGCAGGGGGAGAGGTCGGTTCGGATTCTGGCGCGTCGAACTGCGCCGCGAGCCAGTCGCTCGCGGACCGCTCGGCGTCGTCGTCTCGGGGTCGGTCGTTCATGGTCGGATGCGCTACTGGGGTTCGAGTCCGAGGTCGGCGAGACGGATGGCGGCGAGATACGGATAGCCGGCGGCCTCGATGCGCTCCTGCGCTTCGGTGGCCCGATCGACGACGACGGCGACGGCCGCGATCTCGGCCCCGACCTTCTCGAGCGCCTCGATCGCCTTGAGGGGGGAGCCGCCCGTCGTGGAGGTGTCCTCGAGCACGATGACGCGCTTGCCCTCGAGGTCGGGCCCCTCGACCTGGCGGCCGCGTCCGTGGTCCTTCGGCTCCTTGCGCACGACGAAGGCGTCGTACGAGAGACCGCGCGCGGCGCCCTGGTGCAGCACGGCGGCCGCGATCGGGTCGGCGCCCATCGTGAGGCCGCCGACGGCGTCCACATCCGGGATCTCGGCGATGAGGTCGACCATGACCTGCCCGATGAGCGGCGCGACCCGGTGGTCGAGGCTCACCTTGCGCAGGTCGATGTAGTAGCTGGCCTTCTTGCCGCTCGTGAGCGTGAAGTCGCCGTGGAAGACGGCTTCGTTCCTGATGTGCTCGATGAGCTGGGTGCGGGCGTCGGTCACGGCCTCCAGCCTAGGGCGCGGTGTGACGATCGGACGTCCCCGCTAGCGTTGCAGCATGCGCATCGCGACCTGGAACATCAACTCGATCCGCAGCCGTCACGCGCGGGCGATCGACTGGATGCTGCGCGAGGACGTCGACGTCGTCGCGTTCCAGGAGATCAAGTGCACCGAGGCCCAGTTCCCGTTCGCCGCCTTCCAGGACGCCGGCTACGAGGTCGTGCTGCACGGCCTCAACCAGTGGAACGGGGTCGCGATCGCCGCGCGGCACGCGATCGAGGATGTCGAGATCGGCTTCCCCGGTCAGCCCGGCTTCCTCAAGGGTCACGAGGGCACGGACGTGCCGATCGAGGCGCGCGCGATCGGCGCGACCGTGCAGGGCCTGCGCCTGTGGAGCCTGTACGTGCCGAACGGGCGCGCCCTCGGCGACCCGCACTACGCCTACAAGCTCGACTGGCTCGCGACCCTCGCCGCCGACACCCGCGACTGGCTCGCCGCCGATCCCGAGCTCCCGCTCGCCCTCATGGGCGACTTCAACATCGCCCCCCTCGACTCGGACGTCGGCGACCCGTCGTTCGTCCCGGGCGTCTCGACCCACATCTCGCCCCCCGAGCGCGAGGCCTTCGCGGCGCTCGAGGCAGCGGGCCTCACGGACGTCGTGCGTCCCATCCGACCGGAGGGCTACACGTACTGGGACTACAAGCAGTTGCGCTTCCCGCGCAACGAGGGCCTGCGCATCGACTTCATCCTCGGGTCGAAGACGTTCGCCGACCGCGTCGTCGACGCCTCCATCCACCGCGAGGAGCGCAAGGGCGACGGCCCGAGCGACCACGTGCCGGTCGTCGTCGACCTCGACCTCGGCGAGACCGACGACGACGACCGCCCGATGATCTTCTGACGCCGTCAGGGGGCGGGGATCGCGGCGATCGCCTCGATCTCGACGAGCACTCCCGGGCGCGACGGAGGCACCGCGATGACGGTGACGGCGGTACGCGCGCTCCACTCGGCGGCGGATGCCGCGTACGCCTCGTTCGGGTCGACGCCCGTCGTGAGGTAGATCGTGAGTCTCGCGACGTTCTCGGGACCCGTGCCGGCCGCCGCGAGCACGGCCTTCACGTTGCGGAGGGCCTGGGTGGTCTGCGCCCCGAGGCCCTCGAGCAGGGTGCCCTCGGCATCGATGCCGTTCTGGCCGCCCACGTAGAGCACGGGGCCGGGGGGAAGGATCATGCCCTGCGCGAACGCGGGGCTCGTGGGGATGTCCGGAGGGTCGACGGGGATCACGGTGTCGGTCATGCGGGGCAGTCTGCTCCCGCCCGCCGACACCGTCCACCCCCCGTCGACAGGATGGCCGCCGCGAGTGCTCAGAGCCGCTGGCCGCCCGACGCCTCGATGCGCTGACCGGTGACCCACGCCATCCGCGGGTCGAGGATGCCGGCCATCGCCGCCCCGATGTCGTCGGGCTCGCCGACCCGGCCGAGCGCGACGGTCTCTCCGATGTGGGCCCGCATCTGCGGGTTGTCGCGCACGACGCCGCCCGAGAAGTCGGTGGCCGTGGCGCCGGGGGCGATCGCGTTGACGCGGATGCCGCGCGGCCCGAGCTCCTCGGCGAGGTACCTGGTCCACACCTCGATCGCGCCCTTCATCGACGCGTACACGGATGCCGTGGGGTTCGCGATGAAGCGCGTGAGGCCCGTCGACACGTTGAGGATCGCGCCGCCGTCGGCGAGCAGCGGGGCGAGCTGCTGGGTGAGCAGCACGACGCCCGTGAAGTGAACGGCGACGAGCGCGTCGATCGTGGCGCGATCGACCGTGGCGAGAGTCGTCGAGCCCGAGAAGCCCGCGTTGTTGACGAGGGCGTCGACGTCGTCGCGGCCCCACGTCTCGCGCAGCACGGAACGCAGCCGCTCGACGAAGGCGGGGAAGCCGTCCGGCTCGCTCGTGTCGAGCTGCAGGGCGACGGCCGTGCGGCCGCGGGATGCGACCTCGTCGACGACCGCGGCCGCGGCATCCGCCTCGGCGCGGTAGGTGAGGACGACGTCGGAGCCGGCCTCGGTGAGGGCGAGGGCGGCGGAGCGGCCGATGCCGCGCGAGCCGCCCGTGATGAGAGTGATGCGTTCGTTCATGCCTCCAGGCTCGGCGGAGCGCGGAAGGGCATCCAGGCCCCGCTCATCGGGGGATCGACGATCCCTGGCTCGCGGGAGGGCACGGGGGGAGGATGGCCGCATGGATCGCGAACGGCTCGCCGAGTTCCTGCGGCACCGCCGCGAGGCGCTGCGCCCCGAGGACGTCGGACTCACGCACGGCCCCCGCCGCCGCACCCCCGGGCTGCGCCGCGAGGAGGTCGCGCAGCTTGCGGGCATCTCGACCGACTACCTGGGCCGCCTCGAGCAGGCGCGCGGACCGCAGCCCTCCACGCAGGTGCTGGGCGCCCTCGCCCGCGCCCTCCGACTCGGCACGGATGAACGCGACCATCTGTTCCGGCTGGCCGGCTACCCCGCCCCCGAGCGCGGACCGGGCAGCACGCACGTCTCGCCCGCCCTCCTGCGCATCCTCGACCGCCTCGCCGACACCCCCGCCCAGGTCGTGAGCGACTTGGGCGAGACCCTCGCGCAGACCGCGCCCGCGAAGGCCCTGCTGGGCGACATGGAGGCGCGCGCGGGCCTCGAGCGCTTCACCGTCTACCGCTGGTTCGCCGACCCGGCCTCGCGCGACATCTACGTCGCCGAGGACCACCCGGTTCACGAACGCGTCTTCGTGGCCGAGCTGCGGGCGGCATCCGCCCGAACGGACGAGGGTTCCCGCGCGGCCGAGGTCGTGCGGGCACTGCTCGCGGCGAGCCCGCAGTTCGCGGCGCGATGGGCCGAGCTCGAGGTCGCGGCGAAGCACCCGCGCACGAAGCGCTTCGCCCACCCGGAGCTCGGGGTGATGACGCTCGACTGCCAGACCCTGCTCGACACCGACACGGGCCAGCGGCTGCTCGTCTTCACGGCCGCTCCCGGCAGCCCCGACGCCGAGAAGCTCGCCCTGCTCGCGGTGATCGGCACGCAGAACTTCGCGGCCGGCTGACCCGGCGCTCGCCCGGCGCGCCGTCCCGGGGACCCGCATCGCCGGATGACGGGATGTTGCATCCCGTGTCGTCGTATTGCACCGCGCATCGACGGGACCGGCGTGACCGGGGAGCATGACGGGGCGAACCCGTCGTCGACCCCGAGAGCCCCACCATGAGCAGCACGACCAGCCCATCCGTCCTCCCCCGCGCACCGTGGGCGGGCACCGCATCCGCCGACGAGCTCACGCACTGGCGCGCCGTCGCCGAGCAGGTCGCCGACGAACTGCGGCCCGGCGCACTCGAGCGCGACCGCACAGGAGACCCGCGCGCGGCCCTCGAGGCGCTGCGGGCATCCGGGCTCGCCAACCTCGCGGTGCCCCTGGAGTACGGCGGCCACGGCGCCCACTGGGAGACGGCCTTCGACGTCGTCCGCGCGGTGTCGCGCGCCGACGCGTCGCTCGGCCAGATCCTCGGCTACCACTACCTCAACCAGGCGTGCGTGGCCTTCTACGGCGAACCGGCGCGACGCGAGCGCTGGTATCGCGCCTCGGCCGAGAGGAACCTGTTCTGGAGCGACGCGTTCAACCCCGTGAGCCCCGAGTTGTCGTTGGTCGCCGACGGCGACGGCTACCTGCTGAACGGCGTCAAGCGCTTCGCGACCGGGGCGGCCGCGACCGACGTCGTCATCTCGGGCGCGATCGCCGAGGGCGGCCCCTCCGACGGCGAACTCGTCGTCTTCGCGTTCGAGTCGCGCCGGCCGGGCGTCGAGCACCCCGACGATTGGGACCACCTGGGTCAGCGGGCTTCGGCGAGCGGCTCCATCCGCTTCACGGACGTGCGGATCGCCGACGACGACGTCATCGGCGTCGACCACGACGAGCCCTTCGCCTCGCTCGTGACGCCCGGCGTGCAGCTGCTGCTCGCGAACGTCTACCTCGCGGGCGCCCAGGCCGCGCTCGAGAGGGCGCGCGAGATCGTGCTCGCCCGCCCCAACGCGTGGTTTCTCGCGGGCGTCGACCGCTACGCCGACGACCCCACGGTGCACCGCGTGCTCGGCGAGCTCGTCGCCCAGACGGTCGCGGTCGAGGCGCTCGCCGACCGTCTCGCGCGGCGGTTCGACGAGGCGGTCGCCCGCGGCGCGGACACGACGGCCGAGGACCGTGGCCGCATCGAGGTCGAGATCGCCGCCCTCAAGGTGGCGTCGACCCGTGCGGCGCTCGAGGTCACCTCGCGCGTCTTCGAGGTGACGGGCGCCTCCGCCACCGCGAACCGCGTCGGACTCGACCTGTTCTGGCGGAACGTGCGCACCTACACGCTGCACGATCCCGTCGACTACAAGTCGATCGAGGTCGGTGCGCACTACCTCGACGGCCGCCTCCAGCCCGTCTCCCTCTACACCTGATGGGCGGGGTCCAGGAGGCGATCGCGCGCATCCGCGAGGGTGCCGTCGACCGCGAACGCGACCGGGTGCTGCCCTTCGAGCAGCTCGATCTGCTGCGCGAGGCGGGCCTCCCCGCCTTGCGCGTGCCGGCAGAGGCGGGCGGAGCCGGGGAGGACCTCGTGGCCCTCGCGGGCACGCTCGTCGACCTCGCGGCAGCCGACCCCAACGTGCCGCAGGCGCTGCGTGGGCACGTCGCGTTCGTGGAGGACCGCCTGTGGGCGCCCGACGGCCCGGATCGGGACCGCTGGCTCGCGCGCTTCACGGCGGGCGAGCTCGTGGGCAACGCCGTGACCGAGATCGGCAACGTGACCCTCGGCGCCGTGTCGACGCGGCTGGAGGCGACCCCCGAGGGCGGTTACACGATCACCGGCACCAAGTACTACACGACGGGCAGCATCTTCGCGGACTGGATCGACGCCAACGCCCTGCGCCCGGACGGCGTCGAGGTCGCCGCGCTCGTGCGGCGCGACCAGCCGGGGGTGACCGTCACGGACGACTGGGACGGCTTCGGCCAGCGCCTCACCGGCAGCGGCACGACCGTCTTCGACGGCGCGCGCGTGGCGGCCGCCGACGTCTTCGATTTCGCCACCCGCTTCCCGTACCAGACCGCGCTCTACCAGCTCGTGCTCGTCGCCGTGCTCGCGGGCATCGCGCAGGAGGCCGAGCGTGACGCCGTGCACGAGCTGCGCACGCGCGCCCGCGTGTACAGCCACGGCGCCGCATCCGAGAGCCGCCGCGACCCGCAGCTGCTCGAGATCGTCGGGCGCCTCTCGGCCACGACCGCCGCCACGCGCGCGATCACGCTCGACGCCGCCCGTGTCGTGCAGCTCGCGGCGGATGCGCGCGGTGCCGACCCCGAGACGATCGCCGCCCGAAAGCGGGATGCCGAGCTCGCCGTGTCCCGCGCCCAGGTGAGCGTCACCGAGCTCGCCCTGCGGCAGGCGACCGCGCTCTTCGACGTGCTCGGCGCATCCGCCACGAGCAGCGCCCGCGACCTCGACCGGCACTGGCGCAACGCCCGCACCGTCGCGTCGCACAACCCCGTCGCCTTCAAGGCACGCATCGTGGGCGACGCCGTCGTCAACGACGCCGAGCCGCCCTACGAGTGGTACGTGGGCGTGCCGCCGAAGGCGTCCTGAACGCCGCATTCCGCCATACGGCGTCACACAGACGACACCGTCCGTAACGCCGCGTCGCGGCCCGTCACACAGCATCCGCGGGGCCTGGTCGCCGCGATAGCGTGCCGCATCCGCGTCGCGGAGAACCGCACACCCCCCCGATCTGAACCCCCCGAAGGACCACCCATGACCACGACCACAACGGCCCCCGCCGAGTCCTCCACCTCCGACGGCGAGGGCGCGCCGGAACGCGCATCCGTCGGCAAGCTGCGCGGCTCGCTCGGCGTCGCCAGCATCGTCTTCATCGTCGTCGCGGCGGCCTCGCCGCTCGGCGTCATCGGCGGTCCCGTGCCGCTCGGCATCGCGTTCGGCAACGGGGCGGGCTTCCCTGCGACCTACCTCGTCGTCACGGGCGTGCTGCTGCTTTTCGCGGTGGGCTTCACGGCCGCGACGCCGTACGTCCGCAGCGCTGGTGCGTTCTACGCCTACGTCGACAAGGGCATCGGACGGGGCGCCGGTCTCGGCACGGCGTTCTCGGCCCTGCTGTCGTACCTCGTGCTCGAGGCGGGGGTCTTCGGCCTCTTCGGCCCGGGCCTCGACAGCCTCCTGCAGTCCTACGGGCTGCCCGCGGTGCCGTGGTGGGCGTACGCGGCCGTCGGCTTCGTCGTCGTCTCCGCCCTCGCCTACTTCAACATCGAGCTCTCCGGCCGCGTGCTCGCCGTGCTGCTCATCGGCGAGGTGCTCATCGTGCTCGCCCTCGATGCCGCCGTGATCTTCTCGGGCGGCGGCCCGGAGGGGTTCTCGAACGGCCTCCTCACCCCCGCCGAGATCGTGTCGGGCGCGCCCGGCTTCGCGATCCTCTTCGCCATCCTGAGCTTCATCGGCTTCGAGGCGACCGCGGTGTTCCGCGACGAGGCGAAGGACCCGGATCGCACGATCCCGCGCGCCACCTACATCGCGCTCATCTCGATCGGCGTCTTCTACGCGCTGTCGAGCTGGGCCCTCATCAGCGGCGTCGGCCAGAGCGCCGTCGTCGAAGCGGCCGCGGGCAACCCCGGTGGCATCCTCGCCGACACCACCGAGCGGTACCTCGGCACCGTGGGCGGCCACATCATCCAGGTGCTGTTCGTCACGAGCCTGTTCGCGTGCATCCTGTCGTTCCACAACATCTCGACGCGCTACTTCTACTCGCTCGCCCGCAAGGGGGTGCTCGCGCGACCGCTCGGGATCGCGCACGCGCGCTACGGATCGCCGTCTCGTGCGTCGATCGTGACGGCCGCGATCGTGGGCGTGCTCACCGTCGCCGCGGTCGTGCTGCAGCTCGACCCGATCACGCAGTTCTACACGTGGCTCGGCGGCGTCTCGTCGGTCGGTTTCGTCCTGCTGCTCGTGCTCACGACGGCGTCGGTCATCGGCATCTTCCGCAGGGAGTCGCACGACGTGAGCGTGTGGCGTCGGCTCGTCGCCCCCGTGCTCGCGCTCGTCGGCCTGCTCGGCTTCTTCGCGGTCATCCTGCTCAACCTGCCGGTGCTCGTCGGCGAGGAGGGCTACGGCCCGTTCTCCGTCGGCGTTCTCGTGCTGCTCGCACTCGCGTTCGCAGCCGGCCCGATCGTCGGGCGGCTGCGGAAGGGCTCCGCGCTCGACTGATCTCGCTCTGGCCTCCGGGGGGCGCGTCACCTAGTCTGGCGGCGTGCCCCCCGCCGTGACGGTTCCGGGTGCGACGCTCGCGTACGACGTCGCCGGGCCGACCTCTGCGCCCGCGATCGTGTTCGTGCACGCGGGCGTCGCGACGCGCGCCATGTGGGACCCGCAGTTCGACGATCTCGCGAGCGACCACCGCGTCGTGCGCTACGACACCCGAGGTTACGGCGACTCCCCCGGCGAGGCGGTCGAGTACTCCGAGACCGACGACATGCTGCGGGTGCTCGACGCCGCGGAGGTCGAGCGGGCCGTGCTCGTGGGCTCCTCGCGCGGCGGGCGCTTCGCGCTCGACACCGCGCTCGCCCACCCGGATCGCGTGACGGGGCTCGTGACGATCGGCACCCGCCCGAGCGGGATGAGCGACGAGCGCATCCCGCACACCGCGGGCGAGCTCGCGCTCGAGCGCGCCATGGACGAGGCGGAGGCCGCGAAGGACGTGGACGCGCTCGTGCGCATCGAGGTGCAGCTGTGGGACCTCGGTCCCGACCGCGACACCGACGACGTCGACCCCGCCTTCGTCGAGCGGGCCATCGAGCTCAACGTGGGCGCGGCGCACTGGGACTTCGCCGGCGTCGCGATCCCGCCGCACCGTCCCGCGGTCGACCGTCTCGGCGAGGTCGCGGTGCCCGCGCTCGTCGTCATCGGCGACCACGACGTCACAGATGCGCGAGTTGCGGCCGAGCTGCTCGTCGCGGGGATCCCGCGCGCCGAGCAGGCGCGCTTCCCCGACTCGGCGCACCTGCCGAGCGTCGAGCACCCCGAGCGCTTCACGACGGTTCTGCGCGACTTCCTCGCGCGTCACGGCCTCTGACCCGGGTCAGGCGGCGAGGAGCGCCGCGACGACGACGATCCCGGGCAGCGACAGCAGCGTCGACAGCAGCACCGCGTCGCGCGCGAGCACCTCACCCCGCCGGTAGCGCTGCGTGTAGTTGAAGACGTTCTGCCCGGTGGGCAGGGCGGCGAGCACGACCGCGACGAAGAGCGCGTGCCCCTCGAGCCCGAACAGGAAGCGCGCGGCGGCCCACGCGACGACCGGCATCACGACGACCTTGAGCGCGACCGCGAGCACGACGTCCCGGCGTGAGCCGGGCGCGTCCATGAGCTTGCGACCGTGCAGCGACATCCCGAAGTTGAGCAGGACCACCGGCACCGCCGCGGCCCCCACGAGCTCGAAGGGGGCGAGCACCGGCTCCGGCAGCTCGATGCCCGCAAGGGCGACGACGAGCCCCAGCACCGAGCCGATGATGAGCGGATTCCGGACCGGCTGGGAGAGGATGCGGCCGACGGATGCCGTGCCCGCGGTCGACACGTCGAGCACCGTGAGCGCGATGGGCGCGAACACGATGAGCTGCAGCAGGATGACGGGCGCCGACGCCGCGGCGTCGCCGACGACGTACGCCGCCACCGGGATGCCGATGTTGTTGGCGTTGACGTAGCCGGACGAGAGAGCGCCGATCGTCGCCTCGGGCGCCTTCCGGCGCCACACGGCGAGCGCCACGACGAGGAAGAGCGCCATGGGCACGACCGCCGCCACCGCCGCGACCGGGAGGTGCTGGGAGAAGAGCGCGTGCAGGTCGGCCTCCGCGAGCACGGTGAAGAGCAGGGCCGGGGAGAGCACGAAGAACGCGAGCCGGCTGAGCACCTGGTGCGCCTCGGGGCCGATCACGCGGAAGCGCGCGACGAGGTAGCCCGTGAGGATGACGACGGCGATGATCGCGAACCCGATCAGCACACCACCCACCCCGTCAGCCTAGGGTTCCGCGACGCGGCGGACGCGCGGGTACGCTTCCCCTCGTGCCCGCCGAGAACGCCCCCCTCGACCACGCCGCAGCCGCAGCGATGTGGGAGGCGTACGCCGCCGCGCATCCGGAGACGGCGCTCGACACCGAACCGCCCTCGGTGGAGCGGTTCGGCGACCACCCCGAACTCACCGACGAGCTCCTCGACCTCGTGCTCCACGGGCCGAAGCGCGCCACCGCGGGCCTCGTCGCCGAGTACCTCGCGGAGGGCCAACCACTCCCCCGCGTCGGCAGCCACTGGATCGCGTGCGACTCGACGGGCGCACCGCGCGCCATCCTGCGCTCGGTGGAGCTGCGGGTCGGCCCGTTCACGAGCGTCGACGATGCGTTCGCCCGCGACGAGGGCGAGGGCGACCTCTCGCTCGCCTGGTGGCAGGACGCCCACCGCCGCTACTGGACGCGCGCGGGCGAGCGGATGGGCTTCACCTGGACCGAGGAGATGGACATCGTCTTCGAGCGCTTCGACGTCGTGTGGCGCGCCGACGGCTGAGCGCCCGCCGGGCGATCGCCCTCCCCGCCCCGTGACCGGGTGAAACGGCTCAGACGTGCGCGGAATCGTGCGTCCACGCAATAAACGAGCGCGGTTTGCATCCTTGCGCACAACGTTCCTTCCTAGGCTCGAACCCGAAAGGAGGCGCCATGACCACGCTCGCCCAGTCCCCGTCCATCATCGGAGAACCGGAGGTCGTCGAGGACGCCTCCACCGCCGAGCAGAGCGCCGCGTGGAAGCAGCTCAAGGAGGCCGCGACGGCCATCCAGGCGCTGCAGGAGAAGGACGGGTCGATCCCGGATCCGGCGAACCACACCGCGGCGAGCCACCACGTCGCCGCGATCGTCGCCGCGATCCGCGCCCTCGCGCCCGCCTTCCCCCACGACGCCGCCTACCTCGCGGCGCTGCCCGCCGACTTCGCGGCGTGGGAGAAGGGCGGCTTCGGCGTACCCGACTTCCTCGACTCCCTCGTGGCCTTCGACCCCGCGCGCCACCGCGTCGACGGGCTCCGCCACCTCGTCGTGTTCCCGATGTACACGCAGAACGGGTCGCCCGACCGCCATGTCGAGGCCCTCATCGTCGAGGTCATCTGGCCCGAGTTCATCGCCCGTCTCGAGGAGCGCTACTCCAACGAGCTGTTCCTCTCGCTGCGGCTCGTCGACTTCACCCCCGGCTACGACACCAACTCCGCGGTGCTGTTCCCCGAGACGGTCGCCATGCGCGAGATCCCGCCGTTCACGTGGGGCGCCATCTTCCAGGATCGGGAAGCAGCACGCTTCCGCGTCGTCACCGAGGCGGCCGCCGAGATCACGAAGCTCGAGCTGCTGCCCTCGCAGCAGCTCCTCATCGGCGATCAGCACCTCGCCGAGGAGGTCTTCGTGATGTGGGACCTCATCCACGACCGCTCCCACATGCGCGGCGACCTGCCGTTCGACCCGTTCATGATCAAGCAGCGGATGCCGTACTTCCTCTACTCGCTCGAGGAGCTGCGCTGCGACCTCACGGCGTACCGGGAGTGCGTGGCGCTCGCCGCCGACGAGTCGAGCGACGAGCACACGCGCGACCGCGCCGTGCACGTGCAACACGCCATCCTGTTCGACCGTCTCTTCCGCTTCCCCCTCACGGGCTCGCGCGTGCGCAACTACGACGGGCTCGGCGGGCAGCTCCTGTTCGCGTGGCTGCACCAGCGCGACGTGCTGCACTGGACCGACACGCAGCTCGCCTTCGACTGGGACGACGTGCCCGCGGCCGTCATCGAGCTCTCCGACGCGATCGACGAGCTCTACTGGCGCTCGATCGACCGCCCGAAGACCGCGCACTGGCTCGCCGCGTACGAGCTCGTGCGCGGCACGCTCGAGCCGCACCCCGCATCCGCGTGGGCGCGTGGCCTGCCGAACGAGGTGCTCGCCGGCCCGCCGAAGGGCTACACCGACGCGGTGCTCGACGACGAGTTCCCGCTCTCGATGTTCTACGAGGCGCTCGGCAAGAAGATGACCGATGTGATCGAGTCCACCAAGGGCATCACCGGGTGATCATCGTCGTCACGGGTGCCACGGGCGCGGCCGGCAGGGCCGTCTGCGCCCGGCTCCGTGAGCGGGGCGACGACGTCGTGGCGGTCGGCACGGATGCGGGGCGGCTCGCGAGCGTGCAGGCCTCCGACCGCCGGGTGGCGGACCTCACCGACGCCGGTGCGGCACGCGCTCTCGCCGCGGAGGTGGCCTCCGCGCATCGACGCGTCGACGCCGTGCTGCACCTCGTCGGCGGCTGGAAGCCGGGCGACACCCCGGAGGCGGACGCCTGGCTGCGTCCCCGCGTCGTCGGCACCCTCGACAACGTGATCGCGGCGTTCGAGCCCGAGCTCGCGGCATCCGAGGGGCGGCTCGCGATCGTGAGCTCGGCCGCCATCGACCCGGAGGCCGAGCCCACGAGCTCGTACGCGCGAGCGAAGCTCGCGGCCGAGGAGCTCGTCGCCGAGCTCGCCGACCGGCTCGCCGCGTCCGACGCCGCCGCGACCGTCTTCGCGGTCCGCTCGATCGGCGAGAGCGGCACGCCCGCGGCGCTCCTCGCCGAGCGGTTCGCCGCGTGGCTGGACGCCCCCGCGGCCGAGGTCAACGGCGCCCGCATCAGGCTCTGACGGCCCGGCATACTGACCTGATGACCCGCAGACACGACGTCGTCATCATCGGCGGCGGTCACAACGCGCTCGTCGCGGCCGCCTACCTCGCCCGCGCGGGCCGCAGCGTCACGCTGCTCGAACGCCAGCCGCACGTGGGAGGCGCGGCGATCTCCGCCGAGGTCTTCCCCGGCGTCGAGGCCCGCCTGTCGCGCTACTCGTACCTCGTGAGCCTGCTCCCCGCGCGCATCCGTCGCGACCTCGGTCTCGACGTCGAGCTCGCGCGCCGCCGCTACTCCTCGTACACGCCGCTGCCCGGCACCGACCGCGGCCTGCTCGTCGACACGGGTGACGCGGAGGCCACGGCGGCGAGCTTCGCGAGCATCGGCGCCGCCTCCGATGTGGCGGCCTGGCGGGCGTTCGGCGACGACACCGCGCGGCTCGCCGAGGCCATCTGGCCGACCGTGACGGATCCGCTCCTCACGCGCGCCGAGGCCCGCCGCGCGGTCGGCGACGACCGCGTGTGGTCCGAGCTCGTCGACGCGCCCATCGGACGCACCGTCGAGACGCGCTTCGCCGACGACCTCGTGCGCGGCGTCGTGCTCACCGACGCCCTCATCGGCACCTTCGCGCCCGCCGTCGACGAGACGCTCGCCGCGAACCGGTGCTTCCTGTACCACGTCATCGGCGGGGGGACCGGGCACTGGGATGTTCCGGTCGGCGGGATGGGCGCGGTGAGCGGGGCGCTCGCGCGGGCCGCGCGCCTCGCGGGCGCCGAGCTGCTCACGGATGCCGAGGTCACCTCGGTCACCCCCGACGGGGAGGTCGTCTACCGCCGCGGCGACGAGGAGCACCGGATCGTCGGCGACGTCGTGCTCTCGGGCGTCGCACCGTACGTGCTCGACCGCCTCCTCGGCGCAGAGGGCACGCGCCCCGAGGGCGCGCAGGTAAAGGTCAACCTGCTGCTCGAGCGCCTCCCCCGGCTGCGCGACACGAGCGCCGATCCGGCCGCGGCCTTCGCGGGCACCTTCCACGTGCACGAGGGCTTCGCCGCACTCGACCGGGCGCACGCCGACGCCGCAGCGGGCCGCATCCCCGACCCGCTGCCGCTCGAGAGCTACTGCCACTCGCTCACCGACCCGGGCATCCTCTCGCCCGAGCTGCGCGCCGCCGGCGCGCAGACGCTCACGGTCTTCGCGCTGCAGGCTCCCGACCGTCTGCTCGAGGGGCGCGATCCGGATGCCGCGCGCGCCGAGCTGCAGGCGGCGGTGCTGCGCTCGCTCGACTCGGTGCTCGCCGAACCGATCGAGAGCGTGCTGCTGCGGGATGCCGACGGGCGCCCGTGCATCGAGACGGCCACGACGCGCGACCTCGAGCACAGTCTCAACATGCCGGGGGGCAACATCTTCCACGGGCCGCTCGCGTGGCCGTGGGCGGAGGACGACGAGCCGCTCGCGACGGCGGCCGAGCGCTGGGGTGTCGCGACCGAGCACGACCGCATCCTCGTGTGCGGCTCGGGCTCGCGGCGTGGGGGCGCGGTCTCGGGGCTCGGGGGCTACCACGCCGCGATGGCGGCGCTCGAGGGCTGACCGGGTCAGCGCGACGAGGCGCCGAGCTCGCGGCAGTAGCGGTTCCATCCGTCGTCGAGCAGCGCGAACCCAGCCGCGATCGTGGCCTCGGGCTCGGGGGCCCGTCGTGCGACGAGCTGGATCTGGAGCGCGAATCTCACGTAGAGGCGCACCTCGTCGCTCGGGGAGTCGAGCCCGAGTTCGCGGGTGATCTCGTCGACGAGCGCGTGCTCGTGGCGGATCCACATCTTCTCGGCGTAGTCGAGCACAGAGGGCGCCGCCTCCATGATCGCGAGCAGCCGGCGGGACGCCTCGGAGTTCATCTCGTCGATCTCCGCGAGGTAGTGCCGCGCGAGAGCCGCGGAGATCGGGGTCCCCGGAGCACGATCGCGCACCGCCGCGACGAGGCGCTCGTGCTGGAGGTCCTCGTCGGCGAAGAGCAGCGCCTCCTTCTGCGGGAAGTGCATGAAGACGGTTCGCGGCGTCACGTCGGCGCTGTCCGCAATCTCCCGCACGGTGACGGCGTCGAACCCGCGCTCCAGGAAGAGCGGGATCGCCGCGTCGAGGATCGAGGTGCGCGTCGCCGCCTTCTTCCTCTCGCGTCGGCCGGGCGTCGGGGAATCCGTCATGACCTCATCATCCCGCCGATCGCCCGCCGAAGCCCTCCGCGGACGGTCACGTCGCCCGCGCCCGCCGGACCAGCTCGGTGCCGAGCGAGACGCGCTCGCCGTGGATGACGTTCCGCGCGAGCCACTCCGAATACGCGACGCCCTCGGCCTCGCACGCGTGGAACAGCTCGTTCGTCGTGAGCGTGTGCGCGGTCGTGTGCCGGCGCGGATCGTGCCCCCAGTCGGTCAGGAAGAAGCGGTAGTCGAGCCCGGACTCCTCGAGCGACCTCATGGTCTCCGCCGTCGTCGACGCCCACTCGTCGATGAACGCGTCCGTCGTGGTCGGCCGACCGTCGAGAGCGGCGGCGAACCGCGGGAGCGTGTCGTCGTAGAGCGTGTTGGCGTGCAGGTACGTGATGTTCCGCCGTCGCGCGTCCACCCGATGGAGGAGCGCATCCCGGTAGACGTCGTCGCCGACCCGGAAGCCGAGCCGCTCGGCGGTGTCGGCCTGCCAGACGCGATCGAACAGCTCGGGCCACCGGGGGGACACGATCCCGGCGCCGTCGGAGAGGCAGCAGACCCGCGCTCCCTCGTAGTGGTCGGCGACCGTCGGCGCGTAGAACGCCGACGCCCACGCTCCCGAGCTCTCCCCCGAGACGAGCACCGTGCCGACATCCCGGCAGTTCTCGAAGACCCACGCGAGCGCCGTCGTGACGTTGGAGCGCCCGTTGTGATGCACGCGCAGCTCACGCCCGTCGTGGGCGTACGTGGCGACGGTGTCCCCGACGTGCATGTCGCCCGTCGTGTAGGGGATGAAGACGAAGGTCCAGTCGCGGAACGGGTTCTTCGGGTCACGACGGTTCGCGAGCCCCGTGAGCGCCGCCGGGAACAGGCGCGACAGCGCAGCGAAGTAGAACGCGGTCAGCCGGCGCGTGTAGCCGCGCAGCATCCGGAGGAGAGTGATCGGCCGCGAGGCGGTCTCGCCGTCCCAGCACGCCCCGCCGCCCGAGAAGTGGATGACGAGGTTGGCCGAGCCGCCGCGGCGCACGTACAGCGCGTAGGGCGACCCGTCAGCGCTCATCGTCCGCGGCCCGAGCTCGACCGTGCGCCACGAACCCACGGGCATCGTGTCGAGCCGGGACGCACGTCGAGGTCGCCCGAAATGGACGAAGTACAGGTAGGCGGCGCCCACGAGCACGACGCCGCCGAGCACGAGCGCGGTCACTCCCGCGTTGACGATGAAGCATCCGACCACGACCGCCGCGACGACGACGCCCACGACCCATTTCGCTACTCTCATGGCCGAGAGTATACCGAGTGCACTTTTATATTGAACCTATGAATTGCGGAGCGCTCACTCCCACACGGACGGCGCCGGTTGGCGCGTCGCGGGCAGGCGCACCTCGGCCGCCCAGTCGTGCAGCCAGGTGGGGATGGGGTGCGCAGCCGGGTCCATGCCCGTGATGCGCCCGAGCTCCTCGATCGGCACGGTGCCCCCCGCGTCGTAGAGGAACCGCGCCTGGATGTAGGCGCGCGCGTACACCTCGCCGTCGGCGACGAAACGCTGCTCGAGGTAGACCGAGCGCTCGTCGATGCCGAGGAGCCGCGATTCGATCACGTACCGCTGCCCGAGCTTGAGCGACTTGCGGTAGGCGATCGACTGCGCCGAGACCACGGGATACACCCCGGCGTCGCGGACGCGCTTCCACAGCCCGGTGCGCACGACGAGCTCCTGTCGTGCGTGGTCGAGGTTCGAGAGGTACGCGCCGTTGTTCATGTGGCGCAGCTCGTCGAGGTCGCCGATCGTGACGCGCCGCGGCGAGCGGCACACGTCGTAGATGCCGAGCGGGGGCAGCTTCGGCGCGCGCGTGGCGAGCCAGAGGAGACGAGCGGAGCGACGGATGAATCCCACGCGGGCACGTTAGACCTGCCGTGCGCGCGAGGAGGGATCCGTTGTCGCGCGCCGACAAACCCCGGGGGCGAGTCAGCGCGTGCGATGCGCGGGGATCGCCAGCCGCGGAGCGTGACGCTCGTACCCGATGCCCGCCGCCTCGATGAGCCGCACGACCCGCTGGCGGTGGCCGCGCCAGGGCTCGAGCAGCTCGAGCATGCCGTCGTCGTCGACGCGACGCCCGACGAGTGCCGTGCCGACGCGCTTGCACAGGTGCAGGTCGCCCACGCTCACCGCGTCGGGATCGCCGTGGCTGCGCTGGAGCGTCTCGGCGACCGTCCACGGGCCGATCCCGACGACGGTGCGCAGTCGCCGGGCCGCCTCCGGGGAGGCGAGCCCCGCGCACCGCTCGAGCGCGTCGGCCACCGCGAACACCCGCATGAGGGTGTCCGACCGCTGCGGCCCGACACCCGCGCGGTGCCACTCCCACGACGGGATGCGTCGCCACACCGCCGCCGTCGGCACGACCCGCATGCCGAGCGGTGCGGGGCCGGGGGCCGGCTCGCCGTGCCGGGTCACGAGCTGACGCCACGCGGCCTTCGCCTCGATGCCCGTCACCTTCTGCCCGAGCACGCTCGGCACGAGCGCCGGCAGGATGCGCCCCGTGCGCGCGAGCCGCAGTCCCGGGGTCTCGTGGTGCAGCCGCGCGACGAGCGGGTGTCGCCGCGGCTCGAAGCCGGCGTCGTCGTCGTCGCCGCCGAGCAGCGCGGGCACCCCGGCGAGCGCCTCCTCGGCGCCGTCACCCCACGCGCGCGCCTCGACGGCATCCGCGCGCTCCCGCAGCAGCAGGGTCGCCGTGCCCGAGGCGAGCCGCAGGGTGAGCCACCATCCGTCGGCGTCGCGGCGGATGGTCGGATCGGTGCGCCCCTGGGCGAGGGGGGCGAGGGAGTGCCGCACGTCGACGCGACGCTGCGGCGCGTAGCAGGCGACGAGCGGGTCCATCCCGGCCAGGGTAACCCCGCGCGCCGACCCCGGCCGCACGCACACGAGGGGCCCGCACGGACGAACCGCGCGGGCCCCTCGACCTGGCTCAGTAGTTGGTGACGGTGCCGTTGGCGATCAAGGTCGCGAAGAGCCCGAACCACAGGATCGTGAACAGCAGGCCGAGAGCGACGAAGACGATGCCGAGGATGAGCCCCACCTTCGCGGGCGTGTTGGTGTAGCCGGCCTTCTTCGACTGGTTGAGAGCGACGGCGCTCAGGATGAGGCCGACGATGCCCGTGAAGAACACCAGCACGAGGCCGACGATGCCGAGGGTCTTGCCGGGGTAGTCCGTGCCGGCCGGTGCGGTCTGGAGGTTGGTCATGATGCTCCTTGTGAGGTGGTCGGCCCGATCGGGCCACCGGGAGAGCCTAGCGACAGCGGCACGCCCGGAGAGGGAAGAACGTCCCATCTCGCCGCATGACGACGGGCCGCGCGGTTCGTCCCGCGCGGCCCGTCGAGGATGCCCTGCTCAGCCGCAGGTGACGGTGACGCCGTTGTAGTCGTGCACGCCCGGGCCGAGCTCGGCGCACAGGCTCGTCGCGGCGACGAGGCCCGCGATGATGATGGCCCAGAAGATGATCCAGCCGATCGTGCCGAGCACGCCGATCACGATGCCGACGACGGCCGGCACGTTGCCGTAGCCCGCCTTCTTCGACTTGCGCAGCGCGACGATGCTCACGATGAGGCCGACGATCGCGACGAGGATGCTGAGGATGAGTCCCACGATGCCGAGGGTCTTGCCCGGGTCGGTCGCGGCGGGTGCGGCAGCGGGGGCTGCGGGAGCCGCGGGGGCCGGCTGGGCGGCGGGGTCGGGGACGTTGGGGTCGGTCATGACGCTCCTTGCGGTGGTGGTGGATGTTCGGACACGCCGAACAGAGGAACTCTAGCGATCGATCCCCGACTCGGATGGGAGGCAGACGACGAAACAAGGCATGATGGGCGGGTGAAGATCGGAATCCTCACCAGCGGCGGCGACTGCCCAGGACTCAACGCCGTCATCCGCGGTGCCGTGCTGAAGGGCCTCACCCAGCACGACGACATCGAGTTCGTCGGCATCCGCGACGGCTGGAAGGGCCTCGTCGAGGCCGACGTGCACCCGCTCGGGCGCCCCCAGGTCATGGGCATCTCGAAACAGGGCGGCACGATCCTCGGAACCTCCCGCACGAACCCGTTCGAGTACGGCGGTGTGGAGCGCGTCCGGGACGTCATGGCAGACACGGGCATGGACGCCGTCATCGCGATCGGCGGCGAGGGCACCCTCGCGGCGGCGAAACGCCTCACGGACGAGGGCCTGCAGATCGTCGGCGTTCCGAAGACCGTCGACAACGACCTCTCCGCGACCGACTACACCTTCGGCTTCGACACGGCCGTGCAGATCGCCACCGAGGCGATGGACCGGCTGCGCACGACGGGCGACTCGCACGGACGATGCATGGTCGCGGAGGTCATGGGTCGGCACGTCGGCTGGATCGCCCTGCACTCGGGCATGGCGTCGGGCGCGCACGCGATCCTCATCCCGGAGCGCAAGACGAGCATGGACGAGATCTGCACGTGGGTGGACTCCGCCCGCGCCCGCGGTCGCGCCCCGCTCGTCGTCGTCGCCGAGGGCTTCCAGCTCGACACGATGGACGACGCCCACTCGGAGCGCGGCCTCGACGCCTTCGGGCGCCCGCGCCTCGGCGGCATCGGCGACATGCTCGCCCCCGAGATCGAGGACCGCACGGGCATCGAGACCCGCTCGACGACCCTCGGCCACATCCAGCGCGGCGGCACCCCGACGGCGTACGACCGCGTGCTCGCGACCCGCTACGGCATGGCGGTCGTCGACATCGTGCTCGAGGAGCAGTGGGGCAAGATGGTCGCGCTCCGCGGCACCCAGATCGTGACCGTGCCGTTCGAGGACGCCCTCGGGCGCCTCAAGACGGTGCCGCAGTCTCGCTACGACGAGGCCGCCATCCTCTTCGGCTGACCGTGGTGTCGACGTCGCGACTCGTCGAGTCGCTCGCGCAGCTCGACGCGCGTGTGGGCACGATGGCGCCGACGCAGGTGAGGGGCGTCGTCGCCGACGGGCGGCTCGACCGGCTCGACGGCCTGGGCGAGCTGCCGGGCGAGGCGGCACGCACGGCCTTCCGCATCGCGTCGTGCACGAAGAGCTTCACGGCGGCCGCCGCGCTCCTGCTCGAGGCGGACGGCGTGCTCGACCTCGACGAGCCCCTCGCGGACGCGCTCGACACCCCCCTGCGCGTCGTGGGTCCGGACGGCCCGCCGCCGACCGTGCTCGACGCGCTCTCGATGCGCGCGGGCTTCCCGACCGACGACCCGTGGGCGGACCGGCAGGAGTCGCTTCCCGACGATCGTTTCGCCGCGCTCCTCGCCGAGGGGGTGCGCACGATCTTCCCGGCGGGCACGCGCTTCGAGTACTCGAACCTGGGGTACGCGATCGTCGGCCGCATCCTGTCGGCTCGCGCGGGGATGCCGTTCCGCCGCCTCGTCGAGTCGCGGCTGATCGAGCCGCTCGGCCTCGCCGGTACGGGCTTCGACGCATCGATCGGCGGGGCGATCACGGGCGTGCGACCCGCCGCCGACGGCTGGGAGCCGCTGCCGTTCAGCGGGCCCGGCGCGTTCTCGCCGATCGGCGGCCTGTTCAGCACGGCCCCCGACCTCGCACGCTGGTGCGGCGTGCTCGCAGGCGCGGTCGAGGCGGGCGACGTGCTGCCCGCCCACCTCGCCGAGCGGATGCGGCATCCGCACACCCCCGTCACGGGCGACCCGGGCGGCCCCGGTCCGTGGCGCGCCTACGGTCTCGGCCTCACGGTGCGCGCGGATGCCGACGGCCGCCTCTTCGTCGGCCACAGCGGCGGCTACCCCGGTTTCACGACGCGCATGGAGTGGGAGCAGGCGTCGCGCCTCGGCGTCGTCGTCTTCGAGAACGCGACCTACACGGCCCTCACGCCCGCGGTCGAGGCCGTCATGGATGCCGCCTTCGCGGCCGAGGAGGAGACCCCTGCGCCGCGCGAGCGCGGGACGGCCGAGCCGTGGCCGGAGACGGTCGCGGCCGCCGACGGGCTGCGGGCATCGCTGCCGGCGGGCTCGCTCGGAGACCGCTCGCTCTTCGACGCGTGCGTCGAGCTCGACCTGCCGTTCGCCGAACGCGAGGCGCGGCTGCGCGCGCTGCTCGACGAGATCGGCGGCGTCGACGAGCTCGGCGAGCTCGAGCACGAGACGCCCGCGCACGCCGCGTGGGAGCTGCGCGGCCCCCGCGGGACGCTGCGCTGCCGCATCCTCATGACGCCGCTCGCGGAGCCCCGCGTGCAGAAGCTCGACGTCTCGCCCTCCCCCTAGGCTCGGAGCATGGTGCGTGCGCTGCAGGTGACTCGAGAGGACACGGGCGCGGGCGCCCGCTTCGTGGAGCTCGAGGAGGGCGACCTCGGCGACGGCGAGGTGCTGCTCGACGTCGCCTACTCGAGCCTCAACTTCAAGGACGGCCTCGCGCTGCGGGGCGACCGAGGCGTCGTGCGCGTCTCACCGCTCGTACCCGGCATCGACGTCGTCGGCACGGTCGTCGAGTCGAGCGACGGCCGCTGGCGCGCGGGCGACGAGGTCGTGCTCACGGGCGCCGGGCTCGGTGAGACCCGCAACGGCGGTTACAGCACGCGCGCGCGGGTGCCCGCCGCCGACCTCGTGCGCGTGCCCGAGCGGCTCGGGATGCGCCGGGTCGCCGCGATCGGCACGGCCGGCTTCACCGCCGCCCAGGCGGTGCTCGCCCTCGAGCAGGCCGACATCCCCGACGGCGAGATCGTCGTGACGGGAGCGACGGGCGGACTCGGGTCGATCGCCGTCATGCTGCTCGCCGCATCCGGCCACCACGTCGTCGCCGCGACGGGTCACCCCCACGACCGCGGCTACCTCGAGCGGCTCGGCGCCGCCGGGCTGCTCGACCGCGCGGAGCTGCAGACCACCGGCAAGCCGCTTCAGGCGAGCCGGTGGGCGGGCGCGATCGACGTCGTCGGCGGCACGACCCTCGCGACGCTCCTCGCGCAGGCCCGCTACGGCGGCGCGGTCGCCGCGTGCGGCCTCGTCGAGAGCCCCGAGCTCGTGACGACCGTCATGCCCTTCATCCTGCGCGGCGTGCGGCTGCTCGGCATCAACTCGGTCGAGGCCCCGCTCGTGACACGCGCCCGCGTGTGGGACCGGCTCGAGCGCGACCTCGACCTCGGGCTGCTCGACAGCCTCACGACCGAGATCGCGCTCGCCGACGTGCCCTCGTACGCGAGTCGCATCCTGTCGGGCGACACCCGAGGGCGAATCGCGGTGCGCGTGGCAGACTGACCGGCATGGACGCCACCGCCGTCGCCATCGCCGGATCCGTCTTCGCGGGCATCGCCGCCGCGATCCACGTCTACATCTGGGTGCTCGAGAGCGTGCTCTGGACGCGCGAGTCGACCCGGCGCACCTTCGGCGTCAGATCGGCCGAGGACGCCGACACCCTCCGCGTCATGGCCTACAACCAGGGCTTCTACAACCTCTTCCTCGCGCTCGGCGTCGTCGTCGGGCTCGTGCTGTTGTGGTCGGGCGTCGACGTCGCCGGCCTCGTGCTGACCCTCTTCGCGTGCGCGTGCATGGTGCTCGCGGCTCTCGTGCTGCTGACCGCCGACTCCCGGATGCGGCGCGCCGCGCTCGTGCAGGGTGCGGCTCCGCTCGTGGCGGTCGTCCTGCTCGCCTACGTGCTCACGCAGCTCGGCTGACATCGCACCCCTCCCCCTCGGCGCGCGAGTGAGGTAACGTCTCAGCAGTCGCCGACCGGGGGGAGAAGCGATCATGGGGACCGATCCGTCCGTCGCCGGGCGTCGGCGCGCACCGGCACCACGCCGCATCGCGGCCGTCCTGGCTCTCGTCGCGGGGCTCGTCGCCGCCCTGCTGCCGAGTCCCGCGTTCGCGGCCGCGGACCCTGCGGTCGCGACCGCGCGCATCTTCAGCGACACCAACGCCGTGCGCGCGAGCGCCGGACAGATCCCGCTCGTGCGCAACGCGAGCATGGACGCCGTCGCCATGGCCTGGTCGAAGAAGCAGCACGACGCCCCCGGGATGTCCCACAACCCCTCGTACTCGTCGGAGATCCCCTCGGGCTGGCGCCGCGCGGGCGAGAACGTCGCGTACGGCTATGCCTACACGACCGTCGTCGAGGCGTGGCGCAATTCGTCCGGCCACTACGCCAACATGGTCGGCGACTACACCGACATCGGCGTCGGCTACTACGAGGGCCCCAACGGCCGCTACTTCACGCAGGTGTTCGCGAAGTACCCGACGACCGACACGGGTGCGACCGCGTTCGTGCTCGCCTGTTACACCGACGTGCTCGGACGCACCCCGAGCCGCACGGGCTCCGAGGTGACCTTCTGGCGCTCGGCCCTCGCCTCGGGGACGCCGCGCAGCGCCGTGGCGGGCGGCTTCACGGGAAGCGACGAGTACCGCCTCCTCATGATCGACGCGGCCTACAGCGAGGTGCTGGGACGCGCGGCCGAGCCCAACGGACGCACCTGGTGGCTCGACGCGATGCGCGCGGGGCTCGTGCAGCCCGACGACGCCCACCGGACCTTCCTCACGACGGAGGAGTTCTACACCGTCGTCGCGGGCGGCACGCCGACGGGCTTCATCGCCGCCCTCTACGACGACATCCTCGACCGCGCGCCCGACGCGAACGGCGTGCGCTTCTGGTCGGACGTGCTCGCGGCCGACGGCCGCACCGCCGTCGTCGACGGCATCTGGATGGCCGACGAGACCTCGCGAAAGCGGGTCGCGGATGCCTACGTCGCGCTGCTCGGTCGCACGGCGAGCCTCTCCGAGCAGACCTTCTGGGCGAAGGAGGTGCGCACGGCCGGACCGACCGCGATGCGCACCTCGATCATGTCCTCGGTCGAGTACTGGAACCGCGCCCAGCAGCGCTTCGCGACGGCCTAGGGACGCGCGGCCGCCGCCGCGCGCGCCGCGGCGGGAAGGGCGGCGCGGATGCGGTCGAGCGCTGCGTCGTCGTGCGCGGCCGTGAGGAACCACGCCTCGAAGACGCTCGGCGGCGCGGACACGCCCGCGTCCAGCAGCGCGTGGAAGAAGGCCGGGTAGCGCCACGCCTCCTGCGCCTTCGCATCGGCATAGTCGCGCACCGGCGCCTCGCGGAACGCGATCGAGAAGAGGCTTCCCGCGCGCGAGATGACGTGCGGGACACCCTCCGCGGCGAGCGCCTCGGCGACCCAGCCGGCCACGGCGTCCGCTGCGGCGTCGACGCGCGCGTACACCTCGGCGTCGGCGAGCCGCAGGGTCGCGAGGCCCGCGGCCACCGCGAGCGGGTTCCCGGAGAGCGTGCCCGCCTGATACACGGGGCCGACGGGCGCGAGCAGGTCCGTGAGCTCGGATCGTCCGGCGAGCGCCGCGAGCGGCATCCCGCCGCCCACGACCTTGCCGAAGGTGAAGAGGTCGGGCGACCAGCCCTCGCGCGCACCCTCGAGGCCCCACCACCCGGCGGGGCCGACGCGGAAGCCCGTGAGCACCTCGTCGAGCACGAGCAGCGCCCCCTCGGCGCGCACGAGCTCCGTGAGCGCGCGGTTGAACCCGGGCTCGGGGGCGAGCACCCCCGCGTTGGCGCCCGCCGCCTCCGTGATGACGGCGGCGATGCGCCCCGGATGCGCGTCGAAGGCCGCCCGCACGGCGCCGAGGTCGTTGTAGGGCAGCACGAGCGTCTGCTCCGCGACGGCGCCCGGAACGCCGGCCGACCCGGGAAGGCCCTGCGTCGCGACGCCCGAGCCGGCCTCGGCGAGCAGCCCGTCGGAGTGGCCGTGGTAGTGCCCCGCGAACTTCACGACGAGATCGCGGCCCGTCGCGCCGCGGGCGAGGCGGATAGCCGTCATCGTCGCCTCGGTGCCGGTCGAGACGAGCCGCACCCGGTCGACGCCGCTCGCCGTGCCGAGCCGGTCGCGCACGAGCTCCGCGAGCTCGGTCTCCGCGGGCGTCGAGGCGCCGAACGACAGCCCGCGCGCGGCGGCCTCCTGCACGGCTCTCACGACCTCCGGATGCGCGTGGCCGAGGAGCGCGGGCCCCCACGACGCGACGAGGTCGACGTACTCGCGGCCCGCGACATCCGTCACATACGCGCCCCGCGCGCGCACGAGGAAGCGCGGCGTGCCGCCGACCGCCCCGAAGGCGCGCACGGGCGAGTTGACGCCGCCCGGAAGCGCCGCCTGCGCCCGCGCGAAGGCGGCGTCGTTCGCGTCGCTCACGCCCTCGCCCAGCGCTCCGCCGCCTCAAGCGCGAAGTAGCTCAGCACGGCGTCCGCACCCGCGCGCACGATCGACACGAGGGACTCGTCGATCGCTCGATCGCGATCGATCCAGCCGTTGGCGGCGGCGGCCGCGATCATGGCGTACTCGCCCGACACCTGGTACGCCCACACGGGCACGGGTGAGGCGGCCGCGGCGTCCGCGAGCACGTCGAGGTAGCTCATGGCGGGTTTCACCATGACGACGTCGGCGCCCTCCGCGACGTCGAGCGCCACCTCGCGGGCCCCCTCGCGGCGGTTCGCCGGATCGAGCTGGTAGCTGCGGCGATCCCCCACGAGCGACGACTGCACCGCCTCGCGGAATGGCCCGTAGAACGCCGAGGCGTACTTGGCCGCGTAGGCGAGGATCGGCACGTCGTGCGCGCCGTCGGCGTCGAGCGCCGCCCTCACCGCGGCGACCTGGCCGTCCATCATGCCCGAGAGGCCCACGAGCTGCGACCCCGCCCGCGCCTGCGCGAGCGCCATCTCGCGGTAGCGCACGAGGGTCGCGTCGTTGTCGACACGGCCGTCCACGTCGAGCACGCCGCAGTGACCGTGATCGGTGAACTCGTCGAGGCACAGGTCGGTCTGCACGACGAGCGCGTCGCCCACCTCCGCGGCCGCGATGCGCGTCGCGACGTTGAGGATGCCGTCCGGGTCGGTCGCGCCCGAGCCGGTCGCGTCCTTCTCCCGCGGAACGCCGAAGAGCATGACGCCCCCCACGCCCGCCGCTGCGGCGCGCTGCAATTCGGCGCGCAAGGAGTCGAGCGAGTGCTGCACGACGCCCGGCATCGACGCGATCGGGCGCGGCTCCTCCACCCCCTCGGCGACGAACATCGGCAGCACGAGCTGGGAAGGCGCGAGGTGCGTCTCGCGCGCGAGCCGCCGCCACGCCGGGCTCTGCCGCAGTCGGCGCGGACGGACCACGAGGCGGCCGCTCATCCCGCCTCCGCATACTCGACGAGCGCCTCGATGAGGGAGTCGGCGCTGCGCTCCTCGGCGATGACGTGCACCGTGAGGCCCGCGGCCCGCGCGTCGAAGGCCGTGCGCGGGCCGATGCAGGCGATGACCGTCTGCTCGGGCAGGGGCGCGAGCTGGGCGGCGACCTGGCGCGCCACCGATCCCGAGGTCACGAGGATCGCGCCGATCCGACCGGATGCCACGTCGCGCGCCACCTCGGGCGACACGGTGACGCCGACCGTGCGATAGGCCGTCACGAACTCGACGTCGAAGCCGAGCTTCTGCAGGCCCGCGACGAGCGTCGGCTCGGCGACATCCGACTGCGGGATGAGCACGCGCCCGCGGATCTCCGAGTCGGGCCACTCCTTCACGAGGCCCCGCGCGGAGTTGTCGGAGCCCGGCACGAAGTCCACCCGGTAGCCCGCGAGCTGCAAAGCCGCGGCCGTCGTCTCACCGACCGCCGCGACGCGCGTCACGGCGGGCACCTTGACCCGCTGCGCGTTGAGCACGTCGACCGTCGTCGCACTCGTCACCACGAGCCACGCGTACTGGCCGTCCTCCAGCTCGTGCAGGGCGTTCGCGAGAGTCGTCGGGTCGTCGGTCGAGGCGAAGTTGATGAGCGGCGCGATGACCGGCACGCCGCCGTACCCGCGCAGGGTCGCGGCCACCGAGTCACCCCAGTTGCCGCCGCGCGGCACGAGCACGCGCCAGCCGGCGAGCGGCTTCGCCGGCCGCGCCTCGGGTCCGCTCACCGGCCCCTCCCTCCGAGCGGGGCGAGGTCGGCGGCGCCCGCCTCGAGCAACTCGTCGGCGACGCGCGCCGCGAGCTCGCCCGCCGGATCGCGCGCGTCCTCCGGGTAGAGCGCGTGCGACGCCGTGAGGTGCTCGGCGCCGTCGAGCGCATAGACGCGGGCCGAGAGCAGCAGCAGTCCGTCTTCGAAGATGGCGGACGCGCCGAGCGGCGCCGCGCATCCGGCCTCCAGCCGGGCGAGCACGCCCCGTTCCGCCTCCGCCGTGAGGCGGCTCGGCCGGTGCTCGAGTTTCGCGACGCTCGACCGATCGGCCGTGCGGGTCTCCACCGCGAGCGCGCCCTGCGCGGGCGCCGTGGGCCAGGAGGTGAGGCTCAACCACTCCGTGACGGCGTCCGTGCGGCCGACGCGGTCGAGCCCCGCGGCCGCGAGCACGACGGCGTCGAGGCGACGCTCCGGGTCGTCCGAGCCGATCCGCTCGAGGCGCGTGTCGATGTTGCCGCGGATGTCGACGACGTCGAGATCGGGGCGGCGACGCAGGAGCTGTGCACGGCGACGGGGAGACCCCGTGCCCACGCGGGCCCCCGCGGGGAGCGTGTCGAGGTCGCGGCCCCCGACGGCGCACACGACGTCGCGCGCATCCGCCCGCTTCGGCACCGCTGCGACCGCGAGGCCCGGCAGGGGCGCGGTCGGCAGGTCCTTGTACGAGTGCACGACGGCGTCGACCTCCCCCGCGAGGAGCGCTTCGCGCAGGGCGGCGGCGAAGACCCCCGCGCCGCCGAGGTCGGCGAGCGGCGCGCTCGTGCGGTCGCCCTCGCTCTCGATGACGACGAGCTCGGCCCCGAGTCGCGTCGCGACCGCTCCGGCCTGCGCGAGCGCGAGGGCGCTCCCGCGGGTTCCCAGTCGCAGCGTCATGGCGCCACTCCCGCGATCGCGGGCTTGAAGCCGGCCCGCACGTTCTCGCAGCACCCCGGCCGACACACGTCGAACCACGGACCGTAGGGCGTGAGCGCGGGACGCGCGTCGGTCGGCGTACCGTTCACCCGCTCGAGCACGAGATCGACGAGCCCCGCGACGTAGGCCGGATGCGTGCCGGGCGTCGGGGTGCGGATCGCGACGAGCCCCTGCTCCTCGGCGGTCTCGACGGCCTCCGTGTCGAGGTCCCAGAGCACCTCCATGTGATCGGAGACGAAGCCGAGCGGCACGATCACGACCGCCCCCACCCCCTGTGCAGGGAGCGCCTCGATGACGTCGTTGACATCCGGTTCGAGCCACGGCTGCGTCGGCGGCCCCGAACGGCTCTGGTAGACGAGCTGCCACGCGACGTGCGATCCGACCTCGCGCATGACGACCTCGGCCACGGCGAGATGCTGCGCCGCGTAGGCGCCGCCCGGCCCGTAGTCGGTCGTGCGGTCGCCCGAGCGGAGGGCGTCGTCGGTCGGGATCGAGTGGGTGGCGAAGAGCACCCGGATCTCGTCGTCGGCGAAGCCGCGTTCGACGAGTTCCACGAGCGCGTCGCGCACCCCCTCGACGAACGGCGTGACGAAGCCGGGGTGGTCGAAGAACTGGCGCACCTTGTCGACGCGCACCTCGTCGGCGAGGCCGGTCTCGTCGAGGGCCATGGCGAAGTCCTCGCGGTACTGGCGGCAGCTCGAGAAGCTCGAGTAGGCGCTCGTCGCGAGCCCGATGAGGGTGCGGTAGCCGCGCTCGTGCGCGTCGCGGAGCGCGTCGGGCAGATAGGGGCTCCAGTTGCGGTTGCCCCAGAGCACCGGCAGGTCGACCCCGCGTGCCGCGAGCTCCTCCTCGAGCGCCGTTTTGAGCGCACGGTTCTGCGCGTTGATGGGGCTCACCCCGCCGAAGTGGCGGTAGTGGTGCGCCACCTCCTCGAGGCGCTCCTCGGGGATGCCGCGACCGCGCGTGACGTTGCGCAGGAACGGGATGACGTCGTCCTGGCCCTCCGGCCCGCCGAAGCCGGCGAGCACGATCGCGTCGTATACGACCGGCACCTCGACATGCTCGGGTCCGGCCTCCGCGGCGGGGCTCGCCGCGAGCACGGTCTTGGCGAGCTCGCCATTCGTGATCGTCACGACAGCACCTCCGCGATCTCGTCGAGCTCCACGCGCCGCCCCGTGAAGAACGGCACCTCCTCGCGGATGTGGAGCCTCGCCTCCGTCTTGCGCAGGTGCCGCATGAGGTCGACGAGCTCGGTGACCTCGGCCGCCTCGAGGGCGAGGATCCACTCGTAGTCGCCGAGGGCGAAGGCGGCGACCGTGTTCGCCTGGACACCGGGGTACTCGGACCCCTTGCGCCCGTGATCGGCGAGCATCGCCCGGCGCTCGTCCTCCGGAAGCAGGTACCAGTCGTAGCTGCGCACGAACGGGTAGACGGTGAGCCACTCCCGCGGAGGGAGGCCCCGGAGGAAGGCGGGCGCGTGGGCTCGGCTGAACTCCGCCTCGCGGTGCACGCCGAGGGCGTTCCAGGTGGGGAGGAGCGCGGCGAGCGCCGGCACCCGGCGGAGCCCGCGGAGGGCGGACTGGAGTGCCGAAGCGCTCGCTCCCGTGAGCCACACCATGAGGTCGGCGTCGGCCCGGAGGCCCGAGACGTCGTAGAACCCGCGCACGGTCACGCCGTCGGCCTCGACCCGCCCCACGGCCTCGGCGAGGCCCGCGAGCTCCACCTGCCCCCGCGCCGCGGGATCACGGCGCCACACGGCCCACAGCGCGAACCCCTCGGGCTGTTCGGGCTGCTCGGGGTTGTCGGACGAGACGGGAGTCGCGGACGTCACCGTCCCATCCTCCCCCTCAACCGCAGAACCAGCGAATCGCTCCGTCAGTCGTCGTCGGGGCCGAAGATCGCCCAGGCGACGAGGCCCACCGCGATGATCGCGACGGCAGCGCCGCCGACGATCCACGGGACGGGGTTCTTCTCGTACGCGGTCTTGGCCTTCTCGGCCAGCTCCGCCGTGCGCTTGGGCACGTTGAACTTGTCCTCGATCTCGTCGAGGGTGTCGGCCAACTGACGACGCGCCTGCGTCGCGGCGGCCTTGGCGGAGGCGGTGGCGTCACTCATCAGTTCCTCGTCTCCCCTCGCCCTTGATGGCGAGGATGTCCTTCTGGATGGATGCGATGGCCTCGCTCGGCACGGGCGGGATGCCCTTCTGGAGCACGCGGTAGCCCACGAGTCCCAGGATGACGGCGATCACGAGCAGCACACCGGCGACGACGAGCGCGGCCGCCCAGTCGGGCATGACGTAGCTCAGGCCGATGATCGCGAGCGTCAGGAGCACGCCGATGAAGAAGAGGACGGTCACGAGGGCGCCGAGCAGCAGGCCGGCACCGACACCGAGCGCTTTGAGCTTCTCGATGATCTCCGTCTTGACGAGGTCGATCTCGCGCTGCACGAGCGACTGGACCTGCTCGGGCAGGCTCGTGAGCAGCTCGACGAGCGACCGCTTGCGCGGCGGCACGGAAGAACGCGGGTCGGTCATGACCCCCGCCTCAGGAGCTGGAGCCGGAGCCGGAAGCCGGCTTGCGGGTGCTGCTCGAGCTGCTTGAGCCGCCCGACGACTTCTTCGTGCTCGCCGCGCTCGATCCCGAACGGGAACGCGACGTCGTCTTCTTGGTGCCCGAGGACCGACCCGACACCGAAGCGACGACCTTCTTGGCGCTGTCGGAGACGAACTCGGCCACATCCGGCGCCTTGTCCCTCACGAACTCCTGCACGTCGTCGACGCGCTTCTGCACGACGGGCGCGTTCCAGAGGTTCGTGGCGGCCGCCTTGATCTGCTCGTAGCGCTCCCGGCCGGCCCGCGTGCCGAGCACGTAGCCGACGCCGAGCCCGGCGAGGAAGAGGATCTTGCCTTTCATGCGGTGCTCCGTTCTCCGCGACCCGCTCGCGCGGTGATTGAGGGCTGCGTCTCAGACTAGTCCGGAGCGCCCGCTCCGCCCGAGGGGATTGCGTTCGCGATCTGGAGGGCGTAGGGGACGACGCTCGCGAGGCCCGTCCCGGATTCAGCCTCCCCCACGCGAAGCATTCCGTCAATGGCATGTTCGGCGGAGGGGCGCCGTCCGAAGCGCTGCCACCGCACGACCGCGACGTCCGCGGGCGCGGGGAGGGAGCGACCGAGGAGCGCCTCCGCGTCGCGACGAGCGAGTTCCGGGCCCACGTCGACCTCGTCGTCGTACGAGAGCCGCAGGAGCTGCAGGGGCGTCGCCGCGGCGAGCCATTCCCACTTCGCGGTGAGGTGCGTGAGGGCCCGCGCGGCGACGCCGGGCGCGTTCGGTGCGACGAGCACGCCCGTGCCGCGCGGGGCGCCGAGCTCGGGGGCGTCGACGGCGATCGTCACGACCGTGACGCGCGAGGGGGCGGCGTCGAGCCCGATGGGCGCCGCGAGGAGCACCTCGCCCGCGATGCGCTCGCCGTCCGTCGTGACGACCCCGTGCGGATCCGCGGCGACGACCTCGACGCCGGTTCGCACGGGCACGCCGAAGCGGTCGAGGTCCGCGGCGAGCGCCGAGACCATCCGGTGCAGCCCACCCCGGAGGGAGGCGACGGGCGACCCTGCCGGGGCGCCCTCGCGCTGCGAGCGCACGGCGGCGGCGAGGCTGCCGAGGCGCAACAGCGCCGTGCGGAGCCCGGGAGAGGTGGCGTCGAGGTCGAGCTCGTCGGGCGTCGTCGAGTGCACACCGCGCACGACGGGCGCGACGAGGCCCTCGAGCACGCCGCGGCCCATGCGTCGCCGCACGAGCTCCCCGACCGTGGACGCCTTCGACGCGACGAGCCCGGGCATGAGGTTGTCGAGCTGGGCGCGCAGAGCCGCGCGCATGCCGATCGCGTCGATCACATCCCGCGCGAGCGGCACGCCCGGGATGCCGAGGAGGCTCGTCGCGGGCAACGGCACGGCGGTGCCGTCGGCGCGGTGGAGCCACGCGGGTGTGGCGGCGGGTGTGACGATGTCGTCGTCGAGGTGGAGCGCCCGCAGCAGTCGCGCCACCTCGCCGCCGCGAACGGCGTACGCATCGGCCCCCGCATCCAGCTCGATGCCGGCGACGGAATGCGCGGCGACCTGACCGCCCAGCCGATCGTTCTTCTCGAGCACCACGGCGTCTCGGCCGGCGAGCGCGAGGGCGCGGGCGGCGACGAGGCCGGCGATCCCGCCCCCCACGACGACGACGCGCTCAGCGGCGGGCATGCACGAGCTCCACGATGCGGGTGAGGACGTCGGGGTCGGTTTCGGGGGGCACACCGTGGCCGAGGTTGGCGACGTGGGCGGGCGCCGCGAGGCCCCGGTCGAGCACGTCCTCGACGTGGGCGTGCAGCACGGGCCACGGGGCGCCGAGGAGGGCCGGGTCGATGTTGCCCTGCACGGGCACGCCCCCGCCGAGGCGGACGCTCGCCTCGTCGAGGGGCAGACGCCAGTCGATGCCGACGGCATCCACGCCGAGCCCCGGGATCAGGTCGAGCACCTCCGCGCTCCCGACGCCGAAGTGCAGCTTCGGTATGTCGAGACCGCGCAGCGCATCGAGGGCGCGCTTGGAGTGCGGGGCCACGCGCCGCTGATAGTCGCGGCGCGAGAGCGACCCGATCCAGGAGTCGAAGAGCTGCGCCGCGCTCGCCCCCGCCTCGACCTGGGCGCGGAGGAACGCACCCGTCACGTCGGCGCACCAGTTGAGCAGGCCCGCCCACGCGTGCGGGTCCGAGTACATGAGCGAGCGGGCACGCAACTGGTCCTTGGACGGTCCACCCTCGACGAGGTACGACGCGAGGGTGAAGGGCGCGCCGCCGAACGCGATGAGCGGGGTCTCGCCGAGCTCCGCGACCGTGAGCCGCACCGCCTCCGCGATGGGGGCGAGAGCGTCGGGGTCGATGGGGCGCAGGCGCAGCACGTCGGACGCCGTGCGGATCGGTGCGTCGAGCACCGGCCCCCGGCCCGGCACGATGCGCACGTCGACGCCCGCGAGCAGCACCGGTACGACGATGTCGCTGAACAGGATCGCCGCGTCGACTCCGTGCCGCCGTACCGGCTGGAGCGTGAGCTCGGCCGCGAGGTCGGGGGTCAGGCACGCGTCGAGCATGTCGACGCCCGCGCGCGACTCGCGGTACTCGGGGAGCGAGCGACCTGCCTGTCGCATGAACCAGACCGGGGTGCGCTCGGGCCGATCGCCGCGCACGGCGCGGATGACGTCGGACGCCGCCGTGCGGCCGTCGGTCAGGGGGTGTGACGGGGAGAGCACCGTCCCATCCTCTCCCATCGGCCCGCGCCGGGACCCGTGCGCCTACCATGAGGAGGTGCTGTTCTGTCTGACGGCGAATCACGGGAACGCCGGTTTCGACCTCCTCGACCGGGTGTCGCGTATCCCGGCCGCCGAGGCAGCACGACGACTCACCGCCCACGAGTTCGTCCGGGGGGCGGTCGTGCTCTCGACGTGCAACCGCTTCGAGGCGTACCTCGATCTCGACGATCCGCTCGTGGCGCCCGGTGCCGTGGCGGCGGAGGCCGTGGCCGCCGCGATCGCCGCCGAGTCCCCCGACGACGCCGCGCGTCTGCGTGCGATCGCGCACACCCACCTCGGCGAGAGCGCCGTGCGGCACCTGTTCGCCGTCACGGCGGGACTCGAGTCGATGGTCGTCGGCGAGGAGGAGATCGCCGGGCAGGTGCAGCGCGCCGCCCAGGACGCGCGCCGCGCCGGCACCGTCACGGGACCGCTCGACCGACTGTTCCAGCAGGCGGCGCGAACCTCGCGCGCCGTGCGCGGGATCGCCGACCAGAGCAGGGCGGATCGCGGTGTGGCGCGTCTCGCGCTCGACCTCGCGTCATCGCGCGTGGCCGACTGGTCGCGCGTGCGCGTGCTCCTCGTGGGCACCGGACGCTACGCCGCGACGACGATCGCCTCGCTCCGCGGACGCGGGGCCGAGCGGCTGAGCGTCTACTCCGCCACGGGGCGCGCGGCCGTTTTCGCCGCGAAGTACGGCGTGCGCGCCGAGCACGACCTCGTGGCCGCGCTCGCGGATGCGGACGTCGTCGTGACCTGTACCACGAGGTACACGATCACGGCCGATCACCTCCGCTCGGGGCGACCCCTCCTCGTGATCGACCTCGGGTTGCCCCGCAACGTCGACCCGTCCGTCGGTGCGGTGCCGGGCGTCGAGCTCATCGACCTCGAACTGCTCGCGCTCCACGCACCGCTGCCCGAGCTCTCGGGCTCGGCGCGCGCGGCCGTGGGGGATGCGGCGGCGGATTTCGCGGCGGATGCGGCGGCCGCCCCCGCGATCGTCGCCTTCCGCAGCCATGTCGAGCGCCTTCTCGAGAGCGAGCTGGCCCGGGCACGGGCCCGCGGGGAGGGCGACGCGGTCGAGTCCGCCCTGCGGCACTTCGCGGGCGTCCTCGTGCACGGCCCGTCGGAGCGGGCCCGTCGGCTCGCCGCGGAGGGCCGTCTGCCGGAGTTCGTCGCGGGGCTCGACGCGGTCTACGGAGTCGAGCCGACGCCTGCGGCATCCGCAGGCGAGGACGCCTCGACCGCCTGAGCCGCGTGGCGTGCGGCGAACCGGACCCCGCACGCCCCTGCAGCGGGCGGGGTCCGGGGTATCACTCCGCGGGGCGGTTGCGGCTGCGGCCCGTCACGAGCAACGCGGCGCCGGCGGCGAGGAGCATCGCGGCGAAGGCCACGAGGTATCCGCCGTCGAATCCGGTGAGCGCGAGCGTGTCGAGATCACCGCAGACGGTGCCGCCCGTCACGGTGACGGTCCAGGCGGTCGGCCCGTCGAGCCCGTCACTGGGGTTCTTCTTCGTGACCGTGACCCGGTAGGTGCCCGGGTCGAGCGCGACCGTGGCGCTCGGCGCCGGGGCGCCGTCGATGAAGTAGTTCACGTCCTCGAAGAACGACACGCCGTCGACCAGACCAAGCGTCAGCACGCCGCGTCCGTCGCTGCGGCACTCGCTCGCGAGCTGCGCGTTGGTCGGGAACGAGCCGAGCGTCGGCGGGTCCTGCGGCGGCTGCGTGTCGCAGTCGGGCGTCGCCGTCGGGTAGGTGAGCGCCACGACGAGCGGGTCGACGCCGGGGTCGCTCAGCTCGACGGTGGCCTGGGTGATCGCGCGGACCCAGGCGAAGTTGCCCGGGGTCGGCTGCCATGTGGCCCCGACGCGCTCCCATCCCGGCCAGCCGTCCGCCTTGCCCGTGCCCGAGTCGACGCTCGCTCCGGGCCACAGCACCTTGCCGGTGAGGGTCGGCGCGACGGGAGGCTCGGCATCCGGGTCGGCCACGGGGATCGTGCCGAGGGGGATCGTGACGCTCTCCCCGCTCGCCGCGAGCACGAGCTGCGCGCTGCGGCCGGTCACCTGGGCGTAGGGGTCGGTGAGGGTGATCGAGTAGGAGATCCAGGGCGAGCCGGCGTCACACACGCCAGTCGCGGTCGAGCCCGAGAGCCCCGCACAGTCGGGGATCGGCGCTGCGAACGTCCAGCTCGACGACCACAGCCTCGTCGAGTCGTCCTGGGCGCCGCCCTTCAGCACCCACGTCTCCTCCGCGACGGCCGTGATCTTCACGGTCGACCCCGCCTTCGCCGGGTAGACGGCCGGCGTCACGGGCGCCCCATCGCGATACCACTGCACGTGCTCGACGGAGGGCAGTGTGTAGCTGCCGTCGGACGCGCAGCTCGGCGGCGTGTACACGGGCTCGGCGGTGATGACGTTGCAGCCGCGCTTCGAGTTCACGTACGTGGGCGTGGGACCGCTGAAGCCCATCTCGTGCAGGAAGTGCTCGTCGAACGGGTCGTCGGGGCCGTGCAGGTAGGGGGTGGGGTCGAGCGTGGGATCGTTCGCGTCGAACGACGCGTAGATGTCACCCTGACCGCACGTCACGGCCGCCGCGTACGGGTAGGTGCCGGGCGCCGAGATCGGTCCGAGCTTCTGCACCTGGTCGAGCTTCTGACTCCAGGTCGAGGTGCCGAGGTACTTCCAGCTCGTCGCCGTGACCCAGAACGGCGAGCACAGCGCGCCCGTCGAGCGCGAGGGCGCCGTCACCGTGATGACGCCGCTGTTGCTCGCGGGGTCGTAGGTGTAGCTCACGGCCGACGAGGGGATGCACTGGGGCGGCGGTGCGCACACCTCGCCCGTGAGGCGGTCGTCGAGCGTGCCGCTGAAGACGCGCGTGGTCGTGCCCTCGTCGAAGCGGTACCCGGGGTCGGCCGTCGCGGTGACCGTGTAGGCGCCGGGGCCGGTCGACCGCGAGAGCGGTCCCCAGCTCGCCCGGGTGATCGCGCCGAGGGCGACGGATGCGGGCGCGGCGCACGTCGCGGGGGTGACGGTGACGGCGGCGCTCGCACCCGGGCAGTTCGGGACCTTCACAAGGGACGAGAGCTCCTGGTGCTTCGCGTCGTAGAGCGGCGGCCAGCCGATGTTGTCGACGGGCGGGGTGATCGTGGCCGGGAACGAGAACGACCCGGTGAACGACACCTTGTCCTGCTGCACGGCCCACCCGGGACCGCACACGTCGCCCGGGAGCGACGCGGGGTCGAGGGAGGTCCACCACTTGTTGGCGTCGCGGCTCGTGTTGTCGACGTCCGCGAGCACGAGGCGCTGCGGCCCCGCGTTGGCCCAGGAGGCGGGTTTCGCGACGTCGACCTTCTTGTACACGTAGAGCGCGACACCGAAGAGCGGTGTCGGCGCGGGGGCGGGGGACGGATGCCACGCGGGGGCGGCGGTCGCGGGGGCGGCGACTGCGACCGAGACGCCGAGCGTGAGCAGGGTGGCGACGAGGGTCGCGAGGATTCTTTTGAGCACGGTGAACGTCCTTGCAGGGGGGACCCGCGCGTATGGCGGCGCGCGGGCAAGGTCCCCGCGATGCGGGCGCGCCGGCCACGCCGGAGTGGGATGCACACGTATCGGGGGGTGAGCGGGATGTGGGGGGTGGTGCAGTGACGCGGGTGGATCGCACCGGGCGGGTGGGATCCGCGGGTACGGCTCGAACCGGTGCGATGCTCAACATAGGGCCCCCCGGACGGGGGGCGCAATACCCAATTCGCATCTGGGGAGAACGACGGGGAGAACGGGCGGCACGGGGGCCGCGCGGCGTCAGTGCACGTACTCCAGCAGGTCGAAGCCGACCGCCCGCAACGCCTCGAGAACGCGCAGGCGCGAGGCGATCGAGCGGTCGCTGAACTGCACCGACACCGAGTAGGCGATGCCGCGTCGCGGGCCCCTCAGGATGCCGACCTCGGACCGCACACCGGTGTCCGTTCCCGTCTTGTTGACGAGCTGGAGCCCGTGGTCGACCCCGCGATGCGACAGGGGGTCGACGCCGAAGGCGCTCGCGACCATCGAGAGGTCGGTGTTGAGCGAGAGCCAGCCGAGCACGCGCGAGGAGGTCAACGCGTCGACGACCTGCCCCCGCGCGAGCGCCGCGAAGAGCCACGCGAGCTCGGCCGTCGACCCGACGGAGAGCTGCGGCGCGTCGTCGGGGCCGCGCGTGTCGCGCACGAGATCGAGCAGGGCCGTGCGCAGGAGGCCGAGCTCCTCCGTGCGGGCGCGCACGGCATCCAGCCCCACCTCCCGCAGCAGCACGTTCGTGGCGAGGTTGTCGCTCGTGGCCCCTACGAGCGTCGCGACGTCGGCGAGGGGCAGCGACCGCGCCTGGAGGTGGCGCCAGAGCCCCGAGTCGCCCACCGTGTCCTTGGGGGTCTTGTCGAGCACCTCGCGGGGCGGGGTGGCCTGCTCCGAGAGGCGCGCCGACACCTCGATGAGCAACAGGATCTTGCCGACGGATGCCGTGGGCAGCACGATGCGGTCGTCGATCGAGAGCACGCGCACGTCGGAGTCGAGGTCGATGACCGACGCCGACACCTGGGCACCCCCGTAGGCGAGCTCGCCGAGCGACTGGAACGCGCCCGCGAAGCTCGGCTCCGAGCGCTCCGAACGGTGGCGCGGCGCGTGGGCCTCCTGCACACGCGCGCGCCGTCCGGGGAGCACGGGGGTATCTACCAAATGGTGACCCTGTCGTCGGGATCGAGCCAGAGCGCGTCGGCGGGTGTCAACGCGAAGGCGGACGAGAACACGTCCAGGTTACGGACGATCTGGTTGCAACGGAACTCATTCGGCGAATGGGGATCGATCGAGAGCAGCCGCAGGGCCTCCTCGTCGCGCACCTTGATCTGCCACGCCTGCGCCCAGCTCAGGAAGAAGCGCTCGGCGCCCGTCAGCCCGTCGACGACGGGCGGCTCCTCGCCGCCGAGCGAGATGAGGTAGGCCTTCCAGGCGATGCCGAGGCCCCCGAGGTCGCCGATGTTCTCGCCGATCGTGAGCGCCCCGTTGACGTGGTGACCGGGCAGCTGGGCCGGCTCGAGCGCGTCGTACTGCGCGATGAGCTTCGAGGTGCGCTCCTCGAAGGCCGCGCGATCCTCGGCCGTCCACCAGTCGGTGAGCCGGCCGTCGCCGTCGAAGCGCGAGCCCTGGTCGTCGAAGCCGTGCCCGATCTCGTGCCCGATGACGGCGCCGATCGCCCCGTAGTTGGCCGCCGCATCCCGGTTCTCGTCGAAGAAGGGGTACTGCAGGATCGCGGCCGGGAACACGATCTCGTTGAAGCCGGGGTTGTAGTAGGCGTTGATCGTCTGCGGCGTCATGAACCACTCGTCGCGGTCGATCGGCTTGCCGATCTTGCCGAGCTCGCGGGCGAACTCGAACGCGGCCGTCGCGCGCACGTTGGCGACGAGGTCGGATGCCACGATCGCGAGGGACGAGTAGTCGCGCCACCGCACGGGGTAGCCGATCTTGGGCGTGAACTTCTCGAGCTTCTCGAGGGCGCGCCGCCGCGTCTCGTCGGTCATCCAGTCGAGGGTCTCGATCGACCGCCGGTACGCCTCGACGAGGTTCGCGACGAGCTCGTCCATGGCGGTCTTCGCGGTCGGGCTGAAGTGGCGCTCCACGTAGACCTTGCCGACGGCCTCCCCCATCGCGCCCTCGACAAGCGAGACGCCGCGCTTCCATCGGGCGCGCATCTCGGGCTGACCGGTGAGCGTCGTGCCGTAGAAGTCGAAGTTCGTCTGCACGACCTCGGCGTGCAGGTAGGGGGCGACCGAGCGGATGAGCTGGAAGCGCAGCCAGTCGCGCCACGCCATGAGGCGGTCCTCGACGAGCAGCTCCGAGAGCCCCTCGACGAAGCTCGGCTCGCGCACGACGACGGTGTCGAACGAGCCCTCGGGCACCCCGAGGCCGTCGAGCCACACGTCGAGCGGCACGTCCTTCGCGAGCGCGGCCGCATCCGCCCACGACATCGGGTTGTAGGTGGCCTGGCTGTCGCGCGTGCGCACGTTGTCCCAATGGTGCGCGGCGATGGCGGTCTCGAGCTCGAGGATGCGGTGGGCGCGCTTGGGGCACTTGTCGAAGCCCGCGAGGGTCAGCATGCGCTCGAGGTAGGCGAGGTACGCCTCGCGGATCTCGGCGAACTTCTCCTCGCGGTAGTACGACTCGTCGGGGAGGCCGAGACCCGCCTGCTCGAGGAAGACGAGGTAGCGCTCGGGATCGCCCGGGTCGTTGTCGACGAAGGCCGCGAAGAAGCCGCCGACACCCGTGCGTTCGAAGGCGCCGAGGGCGTGCAGGAACGTCGGGATGTCGTGGAGCTCGGCGACGGAGGCGAGCTCCGCGCGGATGGGCTCCCATGCGAGCGCCTCGATCGTGTCCTCGTCCATGAAGCTCGCGTAGAGGTCGCCGACCTTGCGCTCCTCGGTGCCGGCGGGGGCGCCCTGGGCCTCCTCGATGATCTCCCGCACCGCCTGCTCGGCGGCCTCGGCGAGCAGGTAGAACGAGCCGTAGCGCGCCTTGTCGGCGGGGATGTCGGTGCGAGAGATCCACTTGCCGTTGACGTGCCGGAACAGGTCGTCCTGCGGCCGGACGGCGGGGTCGAGCTCGTCGAGCGCGATTCCGGATGCGGTGCGGGCGGGAACAGCATCGGTCATACGCGCCAGCCTAGACTCCGGGCATGGCAGCGCAGCGGGTGCTCATCATCGGGGGCAACGGCATCATCAGCTCCTCGGTCTCGCGGCTCGCGGTCGCGCGCGGCTTCGAGGTGACGCTGCTCAATCGCGGCCGCTCGAGCACGCGACCGCCGGTCGAGGGCGCCGAGGTGATCGTGGGCGACGCGGACGACGCCGCATCCGTCGCGGCCGCGGTCGGCTCGCGCGAGTTCGACGTCGTGGCGAACTTCCGCGCCTTCCGCCCCGAGCAGGTGCGCGCGGACGTCGAGCTCTTCGCCGGCCGCACGGGCCAGTACCTCTTCATCTCCTCGGCATCCGCGTACCAGAAGCCGATCGCGCAGCTGCCGATCGTCGAGTCGACGCCGTTGCGCAACCCGTTCTGGCAGTACTCGCGCGACAAGATCGCGTGCGAGGACGTGCTCGTCGCCGCCTACCGCGACACCGGCTTCCCGATGACGATCGTGCGGCCCTCGCACACCTACGACCCGACGCTCATCCCACTCGAGGGCGGCTGGACGACGCTCCAGCGCATGCTCGACGGCAGGCCCGTGATCGTGCACGGCGACGGCACGAGCTGGTGGACCCTCACCCACGCGCGCGACTTCGCCGCGGCCTTCGTCGGCCTCTTCGGCAACCCGCACGCGATCGGCTCGCCCGTGCACATCACGGGCGACGAGTCGCTCACCTGGGACGAGATCGCGCGCCTGCTCGGCCGCGCTCTCGGCGTCGAGCCCGAGATCGTGCACGTGGCATCGGATGCGATCGCGCGAGAGATCCCGGAGCTCGGCCCGGGACTCGTGGGCGACAAGGCGCACTCGGTGCTCTTCGACAACACGCGCATCAAGACGCTCGTGCCGGGGTGGGTCGCGACGACCCCCTTTGCCGATGGCGCCCGCGAGATCGCGGAGTGGTACCTTGCCGACCCGGCGCGGCAGCACGTCGACGCCGAGCTCGACGCCGCCTTCGACCGTCTCGCGCTCCGCTGACCCGCCCCGACCCCGCCCCGGCACGACGCGACTCTCCAGCCGCTGAGTGGTCAGCGAGAGGGGGGCGCGGCGGTGTCGCCGCGGCGCAGCTCGGCGGTGACGGCAGCGCCCGGCGCCGTGCCGGAGGCGAGCGCCTCGCGCACCGCGCGGCCCGCGAGGCGCCCCTTCTCCACCGAGGGCTGCACGAGCGTCGTGAGGAGGTGCGGGGTGACGCCGTCGAGCCGGATGCCGTCGAAGCCGAGCACGCTCAGCTCGCCCGGCACCGCGATCCCGAGCTCCTCGGCGGCGCGGATGACGCCCGCCGCGAGCAGGTCGGATTGCGCGATGATCGCCGTCGGCCGCTCCGCGGCCGGCACGTCGAGGAGCGCGAGGCCCGCCGCGTGCCCCTCGGCCACGCTGCTGCCGCCTGCCGTGACGCCGCCCGCATCCGGGAACACGGCGCGCGCACCGCGGATGCGTTCGATGGCCGTGTAAGCGGACGCCGCCGCCTCGCGCTCCGGGGTGAGCGGACCGCGTTCGCGCGCGACGTCGAGCGGCAGCGTCACGAGCGCCACCCGGCGGTGTCCGAGCCCGTGGAGCAGGCGGGCACCGCGGCTCGTCGCCTCGGCGTTGTCGAGGTCGATCGGCACGACGCCGGGCAGCGGCGGGGCCTCGATCGCGACGATCGGGATGCGGCGGCGCTGCAGGATCTCGACGGAGCGCGCGAGGTCGGCGGAGCAGCCGAGGAGGATGGCGGCGTCCATGGGCACGTCGCCGAGGTCGACGCCACCGGGCTCGCCGGTCCACGGCAGCACGAGGAGTCCGTAGGCGTCGTCGCTCAGCTCCTCGCCGAGGCCGTCGAGGAGGGCGAGGTTCATGGGGTCGCGGAAGGCGTCGCCGAGCGAGTCCTCGGTGACGAGGCCGACGACCCCCGTGCGGCCGCGGCGGAGCGAGCGCGCGGTGGGGTCGGGTCCCGCGTAGTCGAGCTCGGCGGCGGCCTCGAGCACGCGCGCGCGCGTCGCGTCGGCGACGGGGCCCGAGCCGCTGAAGACGAGGGAGGCGGTCGACGCCGACACCCCCGCGCGCGCCGCGACGGCGGCGAGCGTCGGACGGGCGTTTGCGGAGTCGGACATCGCGCGTTAGCCTACTCGAAACGATTCGATCGAATCGATTCGACTCCGTCTTCGGAGCCTCACCACCGCCCGCCGACGACCGGACCTCAGCATGACGACGACGCCCGCCCGCCCCGCCCACGCGACCGCGTGGCGCAACGCCGTGTTCGCGGTGTTCGCACTCAACGGCCTCGGGGCCGCGACGTGGGCCATCCGCATCCCGTCGATCCGCGACCAGCTCGAGCTGCCCACCTCGTGGGTCGGCTACCTCATCCTGGGCGTCTCGATCGGATCGATCGTCGGCCTCGTGCTCGCGAGCCACATCATGCAGTGGCTCGGAGGACGCCGCACGATCGCCATCACGCTCCTCATCTGCGCCCTCGCGCTCGTCGTGATCGGCATCGGCACCTCGGTGTTCGGCGTCTTCGCGCTCGTCGTCGCGGGCATGGCCGTCTACGGGTTCGGGAGCGCGATCTGCGACGTGGCGATGAACGTCGAGGGCGCGGCCGTCGAGAAGGTCATCGGCCGGACGATCATGCCGCTCCTGCACGCGAGCTGGAGCGCGGGCATGGTCGTCGGCACGACGATCGGCACCGCCCTCGTCTTCGCGCACGTCGACATCGTGTGGCACGCGCTCGGCATGGCGGTGCTCCTCGCGATCGGCGCCGTCGTCGCGCCGCGCGCCGTCCCGCGGGTCGCGACGCACGCCGACACGGGGGAGGAGGTCGCCCACGTGCCGTTCAAGGACCGGATGTCGATCTGGCTCGAGCCGCGCACGCTCGCGATCGGCCTCATCGCGCTCGGCATGGCGTTCACGGAGGGGTCCGCGAACGACTGGCTCGCCCTCGGGATGGTCGACGACCGCGGACTCGACAACGGCCAGGGCGCCGCCCTCTTCACGGTGTTCACCGTCGCGATGATGGCGGGCCGGATCGCGGGCGGCCCGCTCATCGACCGCTTCGGCCGCGTGCCCGTGCTGTGGCTCACGGGGGCGTCGGCCGCGATCGGCGTCGCGCTCGTGATCTTCGTGCCGCTCATCCCGGTGGCGATCGTCGGCATCGTGCTGTGGGGCCTCGGCGCCTCGCTCGGCTTCCCCGTCGCGATGTCGGCCGCGGCCGACGACCCGGTACGCGCCGCCGCACGCGTCTCGGCGGTCGCGACCGTCGGCTACTGCGCCTTCCTCGTCGGCCCGCCGCTCATCGGCCTCGTCGGGGAGAGCGTCGGCATCCTCAACGCGCTCCTCATCGTCTTCGTGCTCATCGTGCTCGCGACGCTCGCGGCCCCGGCCGCCCGCCCGCGGGTCGGCCGCCGCGCGACCGACCCGGCATCCGAGCCGTCGGCGTCCGAGTCGATGAGCTGACCGGCACCTTCGGCGGGAGCACCAGCACCTTCGGCGGGAGCACCTGCACGCCCGGGCGACGAAGACAGCACCCGGCGGGAGTAACTGCTCCCGCCGCACGTCACGAACGCCGCCCGCTTCGGCGGTGGTCCGGGAGGCTCGCAGACGGTACCTCGCTAACCTGCACCCCCGGCCCGCCCGCACCCCCGGCACCCCCGCCCTGCCCGACCCTGGGGCGAAGCCGCTCACGGGCGGGGCGAAGCCGCCCCGAGCGGGCCGCGGATAGCGTGGTCGGGTGAGAGCGATCGACCGGCGCATCCTGGGGCTCGCGGTGCCCGCGCTCGGCGCGCTCGTGGCCGAGCCGCTGTTCCTCGCGACGGACACCGCCCTCGTGGGCCACCTCGGCGTCGACCCGCTCGCGGCCCTCGGCATCGCGAGCACCGTGCTGCAGACCGCGATCGGGCTGCTCGTGTTCCTCGCCTACGCCACGACCCCCGCCGTCGCCCGGATGCTGGGGGCCGGAGACCGCCGAGGCGCGGTACGCGCGGGCGTCGACGGCATCTGGCTCGCGCTCGCACTCGGCCTCGTGCTCGCTGCCGCGGGCGCCGCCACGGCGCATCCGCTCGTCGCGGCGTTCGGGGCGAGCGACCGCGTGACCGAGCTCGCCGCGCTCTACGTGGCGATCTCGTGCGCCGGCATCCCCGCGATGCTCGCCGTCATCGCGGCGACGGGCCTCTTCCGCGGCCTGCAGGACACCCGCACCCCGCTCGTCGTCGCCGTCGCGGGCTTCGCGGCCAACGGCGCCCTCAACGCCGCGCTCATCTACGGCGCCGGCTGGGGCATCGCGGGCTCGGCGATCGGCACCGTCGTGGCCCAGTGGGGCATGGCGGCCGCGTGCCTCGCGATCGCCGTGCGGCACGCGCGCCGCGAGGGCGCGAGCATCCGCCCCGCGCTGCCGGGGGTCGCCACGGCGGCCCGCTCCGGCGGATGGATGCTGCTGCGCACCGTGACCCTGCGCGTCGCCCTCGTCGCGACGACGGTCGCCGCGACGGGCCTCGGCACGGTGACGCTCGCCTCGACGCAGGTGATCTTCCAGCTCACCTTCCTCTTCGCGCTCGCCCTCGACGCCTTCGCGATCGCGGCGCAGGCGATGATCGGCTACGACCTCGGCGCCGGCACGCACGAGCAGGTGCGCGCGACCGTGCGTCGCCTTCTCGGCTGGGGCGTGGCATCCGGTGTCGGCCTCGGCGCCGTGCTCGCGGTCGCGGCGCCGTGGCTCGGGCTCGTCTTCTCGTCGGATGCCGCGGTCGTCGCCGCGGTGCCCGGGGGAGCGTGGGCGGTCGCCGCGACGATGCCGCTCGCGGCGCTCGTGTTCGTGCTCGACGGGGTGCTCATCGGCGCCTCCGACGGCCGCTACCTCGCGCTCGCGGGCGCCGTGAACCTCGTCGTGTATCTGCCGCTGCTGTGGTGGGCGGCGCAGACCCCGCGAGATGCGGGCGCGCCCACCGCCGTGCTCGCGATCCAGCTCGCCTACTGCGTCGGCTTCTACGGCATCCGCGCCCTCACCCTCGGCGCGCGGGCCGTCGGAACGCGCTGGATGGGCGGCTCACAGGCGCCACCTGCGACAATCGACCGGTGAGCGAGATCAAGCAGGTTCGGCCCCGCACCGAGGGCTGGACGCAGAAGGTGGCGGCCGACGGCCGCCCCGTGCTGCAGTTCGCCTCGCCCCGCCGCACCCAGCCGCCCACCCACCTCGCCGACCTGACGCCCGAGGAGCGCGCGGCGAAGGTCGTCGAGCTCGGGCACCCCGCCTTCCGCGCGAAGCAGCTCGCCACCCACTACTTCACGCACAACACCACCGACCCTGCCGAGATGACCGATCTGCCGGCCGCAGGCCGGGACGAGCTCGTCGCCGCGATGCTGCCGCCGCTGCTCACCGAGGTGCGGCGCCTGCGCACCGACGGCGGCGAGACGATCAAGTTCCTGTGGCGCCTGTTCGACGGCGCGCTCGTCGAGTCGGTGCTCATGCGCTACCCCGGCCGCGTCACGTTGTGCGTCTCGAGCCAGGCCGGGTGCGGCATGAACTGCCCGTTCTGCGCGACCGGCCAGGCGGGCCTCACGCGCAACATGTCGGCGGCCGAGATCGTCGCCCAGGTGGTCGAGGCGAATCGCGCGATCGCGAACGGTGAGCTCGGCGGCCTCCGTCGCGACGGCGGCCACGACGCACCTCGCGTCACCAACATCGTCTTCATGGGCATGGGCGAGCCGCTCGCCAACTACAACCGGCTGATGAAGGCCGTGCGCACGATGGTCGCCCCGCAGCCGAACGGGCTCGGGATGTCGGCCAGGCACATCACGGTGTCGTCCGTGGGGCTCGCCCCCGCCATCCGCAAGCTCGCCGACGAGGACCTGCCGCTCACCTTCGCGCTCTCGCTGCACGCCCCCGACGACACGCTGCGCGACGAGCTGATCCCCGTGAACTCGCGGTGGAAGGTCGACGAGGCCCTCGACGCCGCGCGCCACTACTTCGAGGTCACCGGGCGCCGCGTCTCGATCGAGTACGCGCTCATCAAGGACATGAACGACCACGCGTGGCGCGCCGAGCTGCTCGCGCAGAAGCTCAACGAGCGCGGCCGCGGCTGGGTGCACGTGAACCCCATCCCGCTCAACCCGACGCCCGGCTCGGTGTGGACCGCATCGGATGCGGATGTCACGCGCGAGTTCATCGCCCGGCTCGAGGCGGCCGGCATCCCGACGACCCTGCGCGACACCCGCGGCAAGGAGATCGACGGGGCGTGCGGTCAGCTCGCCGCGGCCGACGCCTGACCGCACGACGACCCCACCCGGTCACCCCGCGTTTACGGGACTGCCGCACGGGCGCCACCCGGGCCTAACGTGAGGCTCTCGACGCGGCACCCCGCCCGCGGAAGGATCCCGATGTCCGACCGGAAAGCCCTCCCCGCCAGCGTCGAGGAGCGCCTGAGACTCGCCGCTCAGGGTGTCGTGCGCCCGGAGACCGACGAGCGTTGGGAGCCGATCCTGCTCGCCGTCGTGCGGCGCGGCGTCGTGACGGCCGCCGACCGGCGGGCCGCACGTCGCCTGCTCGAGGAGCTCGAGGAGCTCGAGGCCGAGTAACGGCACCCGCAGGGCCACCGCACTCGACAGAGCACGGCGTCACAGGCGAGCCGCGCACCGGCCCTCAGGCGACGAATCCTCACGCACGGAGGTAGACTGCTCCTCACCACCACCGAGGAGAACGCCCCGTGCCCGCAACCACCACCCGCACCAGGCGGCGCGCGCGCGCAGCAGCCGCCGTCGCGGCGATCGCCCTGGCGACCTGCACTCTCACCACCACCGCGGCCACGGCCCATACCGTCACCGACACCATCGAAGTCGGCAACGCCCCCCGGGATATCGCCATCACCCCGGACGGCACCACCGCGCTCGTCGCCAACGTCGGCAGCGACGACGTCTCGGTCATCGACCTCACCACCACACCACCCACCGTCACGACCACCCTCGCAGCCGGCATCTCCCCCATGCGCATCGCCATCACCCCCGACGGCACCACCGCACTTGTCGCCAACGCGATCGGCGGCACGGTCTCGGTCATCGACCTCACCACCACACCACCCACCGTCACCGACCCCATCAGCGTCAGCGGCGACCACTACGGCATTGCCATCACCCCCGACGGCACCACCGCACTCGTCACCAACATGTTCAGCGGCAGCGTCTCGGTCATCGACCTCACCACCACGCCACTCACCGTCACCGACACCATCGCAGTCGGCGGCATCTTCTGGGACATCGCCATCACGCCCGACGGCACCACCGCACTCGTCACCGACTACATCGACGGCGACCTCTTGATGATCGACCTCACCGCCACACCACCCACCCTCACCGACACCATCGACGTCGGCGGCTCCCCTTGGGACATCGCCATCACGCCCGACGGCACCACCGCACTCATCGCTAAGCAAGGCGGCTCGGTCTCGGTCATCGACCTCACCACCACACCACCCACCGCCACCGACACCATCGCAACCGGCCTCGGCGACCAGGGCGTTGCCATCACGCCCGACGGCACCACCGCACTCGTCACCAACCCCTCCGCTGACAATGTGTCGGTCATCGACCTCACTACCACACCACCCGCCGTCACCGACACCATCGCAACCGGCCTCGGCGGCGGGGGCGTTGCCCTCACGTCCGACGGCACCACCGCACTCATCGCCAACACCGACGACGGCACGGTTTCGGTGGTGCGGTTGGATCACGCCCCGATCCTCGCCGCACCCTCCGCCCTGCCTTCCCCCGCCGTCGGCACCCCCTACACCTTCACCACCGCCCCCTCCGTCGGCGAACCCGCCGGCACCTTCTCCGTCACCTCCGGAACCCTCCCCGCAGGGCTCACCCTCGACACCAGCACCGGCACCATCACCGGAACCCCCACCACCCCCGGCCCCTTCACCTTCACCATCACCGGCACCAACACCATCGGCACCCGCACCGCCACCTACACCGGCACCACCGCCGCAGCACTCGCCGCAACCGGCACCCACATCACCCCCGCCCTCGCCCTCGCCCTCCTCCTGCTGGCACCGGGGGCAGTCATGCTCGCTTCGCGATCCGTCCGCCGCCACCAAGCCCTCCGGGCTGCCGAGCGCTGAGACGGGAGCACCGGTCAGCGCATCCCGGGGCGCAGCCTCCG
>JAEYZI010000011.1 GCA_023428065.1 Actinomycetes bacterium
ATCCCTCTATGGCACTGGATGCAGACGTCAAGAAGGCGATCATCGACGAGTACGCCACCCACCCCGGAGACACCGGATCCCCCGAGGTGCAGGTCGCGATCCTCACCAAGCGGATCAAGGACCTCACGGAGCACCTCAAGGAGCACAAGCACGACCACCACTCGCGTCGTGGTCTGCTGCTGCTCGTGGGTCAGCGTCGCCGCCTGCTCGGCTACCTCCAGGACATCGACATCGAGCGCTACCGCTCGCTGATCGAGCGTCTCGGACTGCGCCGCTAGGGCGCGTCGAAGACAACGCGAACTTCTTGCGAAGGCCGTCACCCGCGGGTGGCGGCCTTCGTCGTTCCCGCGGGGCGATAGTCTTCCCCTCATCCCGACGCCCGAGGGGACCACCACGCATGACTGAGCCCACGCGCCTGGAGCGCGTCCGCTACCGCTTCGACACCTGGATGTCGGGGGGCACGATCGCCCTCATCGGGCTGCTCGCCGCCGTGAGTCTCGTGTTCGTGGCGGTCGTCGCGGTCATCGTGTGGGCGCTTCCGCTCCACCCCGACGACGAACCCGAGGGCGACTTCCTCGACATCTTCTGGGGCAACCTCATGCGCACGCTCGACCCGGGCACGATGGGGGGCGACACCGGATGGGGCTTCCGCATCGCGATGCTCTTCGTGACGCTCGGCGGGCTCGTGATCGTCGCGAGCCTCATCGGCATCGTCTCGGGCGGCTTCGACGCGAAGGTCGCCGAACTGCGCAAGGGGCGTTCGCGGGTGATCGAGAAGGATCACACGCTCATCCTCGGCTGGAGCGACAAGGTCTTCACGATTCTCGCGGAGCTCGCGAGCGCGAACGAGTCCCGCGGCCGCAGCGCCGTCGTCATCCTCGCGGACCGCGACAAGGTCGAGATGGAGGACGCCATCCGCGAGGCCGTCGGCGACACGGGCAAGACGCGGGTCATCTGCCGCTCGGGCGACCCGATGTCGCCCGGCGATCTGCGGCTCGGCAGTCCGCACGCGGCCCGTAGCATCCTGCTGCTCGCCCCCGCCGAGAGCGAGGACCCGGATGCCGTCGTCATCAAGACGGCGCTCGCGCTCGTGGGCGATCCGTCTCGCGCGGACGGTGCCCGGTTCCACGCGGTCGCCGAGCTCCAGGACCCCGCGAATCTCGACGTCGCGCGCCTCGTGGGCCGTGACGAGGTCGTCTGGGTGCCGGCGAACGAGCTCATCAGCCGCATCGCCGTGCAGACGTGCCGGCAGTCGGGGCTCTCGGTCGTCTACTCCGAGCTCCTGGGCTTCGACGGTGCGGAGTTCTACATGGTCGCGCTTCCGGAGCTCGAGGGGCGCACCTTCCACGAGGCGCGGATGTCGTTCGTCGACACGACCGTGGTCGGCGTGGTCGCAGGCGGTCGGACGATGCTGAACCCGCCCGGTGGGACCCGCATCGGACCGGGAGACGAGCTCATCGTCATCGCGGAGGACGACTCGGCGGTGCGTGTCGCCTCCGCAGCCGTCGTCGCCGACGAGGAGGTGATCTCGGCACCCGGGGACGTGCCGGTCGCCCCCGAGCGCACGCTCTTCCTCGGCCACAGCGCGGCGCTTCCGTTCATGCTCGCGGAGCTCGACGCCTACGTCGCCCCCGGCTCGAGCGCGGACGTCGTCGCCGACGCCGACGCCGTCGAGCTGCCCGAGCTCGCGAACCTCGAGGTGCGGTTCCACCGCGGCGACCCGACGAGTCGTCGCGTGCTCGACCGGATCGAGGTGGGCCGAGCCCAGCACACCGTCGTCCTCGCCGACACGCGCCTTCCGGCGCAACAGGCGGACGCCCGGACGCTCATCACGCTCCTGCACCTGCGGGACATCGCCGCACGCACGGGAGTCGACCTCGACGTCGTGAGCGAGATGCTCGACGACCGTAACCGCGAGCTCGCCGAGGTGACCGACGCCGACGACTTCATCGTCTCCGACAAGCTCGTGGCTCTCACCCTCACGCAGTTGAGCGAGAACCGGCGGCTGCACGCGGTGCTCGACGAGCTGTTCACGGCCGAGGGGAGCGAGCTCTACCTCCGGCCGGCGTCGCGCTACGTCCGCGCAGGTGCCGAGGCCGACTTCGCGACGGTTACCGAGGCGGCGGCCCGTCTGGGGGAGACCGCGATCGGCTACCGCGTGGGCGCGAGCAGGCACCGCAGCGCCGAGGCATACGGGGTCGTCATCAACCCGCGCAAGGACGAGCGGCGCGTCTTCGCCGTCGACGATCGCGTCATCGTGCTCGCCGACGGCTGAGGCACTGGTCCGACACTCGAACACTCGTGCGCACCCCCTCGCGGGGCACCCCGTCTGGGGGTGGATGCACGGGTCCGTCCGGCGGATGCTTCTGCCATGGATGAATGTCGGCACGGGCTCGTCGCGGCTGTGTGCGCCGTGTGCTGCCGCGCCGCGGAGACGGCGACGTCGCCCGCGCCGGAGCGCGAGCTCGCGAGCGCCGCGCCCAGCCGCTGACCCGCTCGCGCGCCCCTAGGATCGCCGCATGGGACTTTTCCGCCGTCGCGGAGTCGACACGAGCCTCCCGCGGGAGGATCGCGGCTTCGGCACCTTCGACGACTACGTCTACAACCTGACCCCGCGCAACAAGCGCGTCACGATCGTGCTCGCGAACTCGAATCCCTACCAGGACGAGCTCCGCGAGCTCGCGGAGTCGGGGGCCGAGACCATGGAGACCGCGATCTCACCGCGTACCGTGCAGGCCGAGGGTCAGGACGCGCCGATCGAGGTGCGCCTCTTCACGGGGCGCCGGGTGAGCGGACCCGTCGGGATGGTGCCGCGCGGCCTCGAGTCGGTCGTCGACGAGAACCTGCGGCGCCTCGACGACCAGGGCCTCAGGGCGCGCATCCCGGTGCGCATCGACAAGCGGCGCGAGGGCTACCGGGTCGTGCTCTTGATGGGGGCCCTCAAGTAGGCAGGGCGAGGGCCTGCGGCCTCATTCGGCGGGGGTGGCCTCCGCGGCCTCGGCCGCGGCGATCTTCGCGCGCACCTCGTCCATGTCGAGCGCGCGGACCTGCGAGATGAGGTCCTCGAGCACGTGGCCCGGGAGCGCGCCGGCCTGGGCGAACACGCCGATGCCGTCGCGGAACGCCATGAGCGTCGGGATGGAACGGATGTTGAGCGCGCCCGAGAGCTCCTGCTCGGCATCCGTGTCGACCTTCGCGAAGGTGATGTCGGGGTGCTTCTCGCTCGACGCCTCGAAGACGGGCCCGAAGGCCTGGCACGGGCCGCACCACGCGGCCCAGAAGTCGACGAGCACGATGTCGCCGTCCAAGACGGTGCTCTCGAAGGTGTCTCGGGTGAGTTCGACGGTCGCCATGTCTCCAGGCTAGGGGAGAGGCGCATGTGCCGCCGGATGGCGGGAATACTCTCGGTCCGCTCCCGGTTTCACCGCGTATCAATGCAAACGCATAGAAATCTCGAGGAATGGAACCTGCCATGAGCGGCCAGATGCAGTTCGGCATCTTCAGCGTGAGCGACATCACGCGCGACCCCACGACCGGAGAGACGCCGAGCGAGGCGCAGCGCATCCGCGACATCGTCACGATCGCGACGCACGCGGAGGAGGTGGGCCTCGACGTCTTCGCCCTCGGCGAGCACCACAACCCGCCCTTCTTCTCGAGCTCGCCCACGACGACGCTCGCCTACATCGGCGCGCAGACCGAGCGCATCATCCTCTCGACCGCGACGACGCTCATCACGACGAACGACCCCGTCAAGATCGCCGAGGACTACGCGATGCTGCAGCACCTCACGGGCGGCCGCGTCGACCTCGTCATGGGTCGCGGGAACACGGGCCCCGTCTACCCGTGGTTCGGGCAGGACATCCGCCAGGGCCTCCCGCTCGCGATCGAGAACTACGCGCTCCTGCGCGAGCTGTGGGACAAGGACGTCGTCGACTGGGAGGGCAAGTTCCGCACCCCGCTGCAGGGCTTCACCTCGACGCCTCGCCCGCTCGACGGCGTGGCACCGTTCGTCTGGCACGGGTCGATCCGCACCCCGGAGATCGCCGAGCAGGCCGCGTACTACGGCGACGGCTTCTTCGCGAACAACATCTTCTGGCCGAAGGAGCACTACCAGCGCCTCATCACCCTCTACCGGCAGCGTTACGCCCACTACGGGCACGGCACGCCCGAGCAGGCGATCGTGGGCCTCGGCGGCCAGGCGTTCATGGCGAAGAACTCGCAGGATGCCGTGACACGGTTCCGCCCGTACTTCGACAACGCCCCCGTCTACGGCCACGGCCCCTCCCTCGAGGAGTTCCAGGAGCTCACGCCGCTCACGGTCGGCTCGCCGCAGCAGGTGATCGACCGCTACGCGGCGATGCGCGACCACTTCGGCGACTACCAGCGCCAGCTGTTCCTCCTCGACCACGCGGGGCTCCCGCTCAAGGTCGTGCTCGAGCAGCTCGACCTGCTCGGCGGCGAGGTCGTTCCCGTGCTCCGCAAGGAGCTCGCGCAGAACCGACCCGTCGAGGTGCCGGATGCGCCGACGCACGCCGCGCGCGTCGCCGCCGTGTACGGCGACGGCCCCACGCGCCAGGCGCGCCCCACCTCCGCCGGCGGCAACAACCTGACCGTCGGCGGTCCCTACCAGGACACCCCGGTCGCGACGCCCGCCGCGGCCGCCGGCTCGGCCTTCGGGCCGGCCGCGACCCAGAAGAAGGTGGCACGATGACCCGCCGCATCGCCGTCGTGAGCGCCGGTCTCTCGAACCCCTCCTCGACGCGCATGCTCGCCGACCGGCTCGCCCAGGCGACGGTCGCCGAGCTGCGCGAGCGGGGGATCGACGCCGAGATCGACGTCGTCGAGCTCCGCGAGCTCGCGCACGACATCACCAACAACCTGCTCGCCGGGTTCGCACCCCCGGCCCTCGAGGACGCCATCAACCGCGTCGTCTCGGCCGACGGGCTCATCGCCGTGACGCCCATCTTCTCGACGAGCTACTCGGGGCTGTTCAAGTCGTTCATCGACGTCATCGACCCCGACGCGCTCGCGGGCATGCCGGTGCTCATCGGCGCGAACGCGGGCACGGCGCGGCACTCGCTCGCGATCGACTACGCCATCCGCCCGCTCTTCGCCTACCTGCACGCCGAGCCCGTCTCGACGGGCGTCTTCGCGGCGTCGAGCGACTGGGGCGCGCAGGCCGACGCGGTGCGACCGCTCGGGCAGCGCGTCGAGCGCGGCGCACGCGAGCTCGCCGAGGCGATCGCGCGGAGGGAGGAGCGCCGCGTGGTGGACCCGTTCGATCCCGACGCCTTCCTCGGGGAGGGCCGTTCGTTCGGCCACCTGCTCGGGGGCCTCGCGGGGGAGTAGCCGGGGCGCCGGTTCAGCCGGACTTGCGGCGGAACTCGCGCTTGCCGCCCGCCCGGCTATGCGCCTCGTGGACGGCGCCGTCGGCCTCGAGGTGCCCCGGGCGGTCCTGCGACTGCTTCTTCTTGCGATCGAGGGCCTCGCGGAACTTGCGCTTCATGTCCTCGGATGCGGCGTCGGGCTTCTCGTCGGAGCTCATGCGGTCAGCATAGGCCGAGCCGGGCCGGAGGGGGACCGCGGCCCGGGAGACGTGCAGAATGGCGGCATGCGACGCAGCGAGCGGGTGACGGCGTGGATCGGTGCCGTGCTCGTCGCCGCGACGTCGGCGACGGCGATCGGGGTGCTCGTGGCTCAGGGCGCACGGCCCGTCGTCGCCGCGCGCGAGTCCTCGCTCATCCCGGCGGACCTCATGTGGGTCGTCTTCGACGCGTGCACAGCGGGCGGGGATGTGCTCGGGGAATCGGCTGCGGCGATCGGCGTGCGCGAAGACGGCACGCTCTCCGTCGACGTCGAGTCGTCGAGCGCCCCCGACCAGGTCGCGGCGTACGAGGAGCGGGTGAACAGGTGCCTCGCGAACTACCCGCTCGAGGGTCCCGCTTCGTTCCGCTCGAGCGGCCGCGTGATCGACACCGCTGCGGAACGGCTGCTCGCCTACGAGGTGGCGCGCCGGTGGCTCGTCCCGTGCCTCGTCCACCACGGGGCTTTCGCGGGGGAGGTCCCCGGCATCGCGGACTACCTCGACGAGGGTCAGGCGCCGTGGTACGCCTACTACCGCCTCTATTCCGACATCGACCTCGACGGTGTGATCGCCGCGCGTCGCGCATGCGGTGCGGGGACGCAGCCGTACGACTCCTGACGCGGCGCGCGGCGAGGGTTCCTCGCTCCGTGCGGGCGCGGCTGATAGCATTGCTCCGGCCGCCATCCGGCGGCTGTCCTGCTGCGCAGACGCGCGGCGGGTTCGATCCGGAGCAGGCCGGCACGAAGCTGGTCACCGGTGGTGGTTCTCCGAACGCGGAGTCGGAGCCCTTCTACTGTTGACCAGATCCAGGCGGCCGGCGCGCGGCACTGCGCGCGTCTCGCCCTTCCTGCCCGCTCCTGCTCCGACTGTGTCGCCGTGCGAATCGCGGCAGCAAGGAGTAAGACCTCGTGGAAGGCCCCGAGATCAAGTTCGCCGAAGCCGTTCTGGACAACGGCAAGTTCGGCACCCGCACCATCCGTTTCGAGACCGGTCGTCTCGC
>JAEYZI010000057.1 GCA_023428065.1 Actinomycetes bacterium
ACCAGCAGCTCATCAACGACCCCTTCAAGGTGCTCGACCTGCTCGGCTCCTACGACGTGAAGGCGAAGATCACGGGCGGCGGCCCCTCGGGTCAGGCGGGCGCCCTGCGCCTCGCGATCGCCCGTGCACTCAACGAGATCGACCGCGAGAACAACCGCCCCTCGCTCAAGAAGGCCGGCTTCCTCTCGCGCGACGCTCGCGTCATCGAGCGCAAGAAGGCCGGTCTCAAGAAGGCCCGCAAGGCGTCGCAGTTCTCGAAGCGTTAAGGCGTATCGCAGGACACGCGCATGCCGCGTCTCTTCGGAACGGACGGGGTCCGAGGGCTGGCGAACGGTGAGGTCATCACCGCCGACCTGGCCCTCGGCCTCGCCCAGGCCGCTGCCAACGTGCTCACGCGCGGGCGGCACGCTGACCAGGTGCGCGGCGAGGGGCGGCGTCCGCGCGCGGTGCTCGGCCGCGATCCGCGCGTCTCGGGCGAGTTCATCGCCGCGGCCGTCGCGGCGGGGCTCGCGAGCTCGGGCATCGACGTGCTCGACGCGGGCGTCATCCCGACGCCCGCCGCGGCCTTCCTCGTGGGCGACATCGACGCCGACTTCGGCGTCATGGTCTCCGCGTCGCACAACCCCGCGCCCGACAACGGCATCAAGTTCTTCGCCCTCGGGGGCGTGAAGCTCCCCGACGAGGTCGAGGACCGCATCGAGGCGGCCATGAGCGAGCCGAAGCTCGCCCCGACCGGCGCGGGGGTCGGTCGCATCCGCCGCTTCTCGGATGCCGAGGACCGCTACCTCTTGCACCTGCTCGCGTCGCTCGACACGCGCCTCGACGGCGTGAAGGTCGTCATCGACGCCGCGAACGGAGCCGCCGCGGGCGTCTCGCCGCAGGTCTTCTCCGATGCGGGCGCGCACGTCACCGTCATCGGCGCCGACCCTGACGGACTCAACATCAACGACGGCGTCGGCTCGACCCACCTCGAGAAGCTGCAGGCGGCCGTGCGGCTCACGGGCGCCGACCTCGGCATCGCGCACGACGGCGACGCCGACCGCTGCCTCGCTGTCGACGCGGAGGGCAACGTCGTCGACGGCGACCAGATCATGGCGATCCTCGCCGTCTCGCTGCAGCGCCGCGGGCGCCTCGCCCACGACACGATCGCCGTCACGACGATGAGCAACCTCGGTCTGCGGGTCGCCATGGCCGAGCACGGCATCCGCATCGTCGAGACAGCCGTGGGCGATCGCTACGTGCTCGAGGCGATGGGCGAGCACGGGCTGTCCCTCGGCGGCGAGCAGTCCGGCCACATCATCTTCAGCGACTACGCGACGACCGGCGACGGCATCCTCACGGGGCTGCAGCTGGGCGCGGAGATCGCACGCACCGGCAGGAGCCTCGCGGAGCTCGCCTCGGTCATGACGGTCTACCCGCAGGTGCTCGTGAACGTGCGGGGTGTCGCCCATCACGCGCTCCACGACGACGAGGTCGTCGCCGACGCCGTCCGCCGCCACGAGGCCGCGCTCGGTGACGACGGGCGCGTGCTGTTGCGCCCGTCCGGTACCGAGCCCCTCGTGCGCGTCATGGTGGAGGCGCGCGATCAGGCCGAGGCCGAGCGCATCGCGGAGGAGCTCGCGGGAATCGTGCGTGACCGGCTCAGGTTGTCCTAGGCGGACCGGACACATCGAGCAAGGGGGATCAGGATGCCGCTGACGGGGGAGTACGCGCCGAGCGCGTCGGAGTGGGCGCGCGTGCAGGCGGAGGCGTACGAGGCCTCGGGAGGCGCCGAAGCCAACGAGCTCCGCGGCAAGCCCATCATCGTGCTCACCTCGGTGGGCGCGAAGAGCGGCAAGCTCCGCAAGAACGCCCTCATGCGCGTCGAGCACGACGGGGCGTACGCGGTGGTCGCCTCGAAGGGCGGCGCGCCGCAGCATCCGAACTGGTACCACAACCTCGTCGCGAACCCGCACGTCGAGCTGCAGGACGGCGCCGTGAAGCGCGACTACCTGGCGCGCGAGGTGACGGGCGAGGAGCGCGCGGTGTGGTGGGAGCGCGCCAACGCGGTGTGGCCCGCTTACGCCGAATACCAGGAGAAGACCGAGCGCGTCATCCCCGTCTTCGTGCTGGAGCCGATCGACGCCTGACGACGCGCGTCGTCACACCTTGCGGATGAGCACGTTCGAGACCGTGTGATCGGCCGCCTTGCGCAGCACGAGCGACGCGCGCGCCCGCGTCGGCGCGATGTTCTGCTCGAGGTTGGGGCCGTTGATCTGCGCCCAGATCGAGCGGGCCCGGGCGATCGCGTCGTCTTCGCTGAGGGCCGCGAAGCGGTGGAAGTAGGAGCGCGGATCGGAGAACGCGCCGCGCTGCAGCCGCAGGAACCGCTCGACGTACCAGTTCTCGATGTCGACCGTGCGGGCGTCGACGTACACCGTGAAGTCGAACAGGTCGCTCACCGCGAGGCGCGCGCCCGGCGCGGGCGGCTGGAGCACGTTGAGGCCCTCGACGATGAGGATGTCGGGGCGACGCACGACGATCTCGGCGTCGGGCACGATGTCGTAGACGAGGTGCGAGTACACGGGTGCGCGCACCTCCTCGACGCCGCTCTTGACGCGGCTCACGAAGCGCAGGAGCGAGCGCCGGTCGTAGCTCTCGGGGAAGCCCTTGCGCTCCATGAGCCCGCGGCGCTCGAGCTCGGCGTTCGGCAGCAGGAAGCCGTCGGTCGTCACGAGCTCGACGCGGGGGGTGTCGTCCCAGCGGGCGAGGAGCTCGCGCAGGAGACGGGCGATGGTCGACTTCCCCACCGCGACCGAGCCCGCGACGCCGATCACGAAGGGCGTGGGTGGGCCGTCCTGACCGAGGAAGGCGCGCGTCGAGCGATGCAGGGCCTTGGCGCCGGCGGCGTACAGATTGAGCAGGCGGCTGAGCGGCACGTAGACCTCGGCGACTTCGCGCAGGTCGAGCGCGTCGCCGAGTCCGCGTAGGCGCACGAGCTCCTCTTCGCTGAGCGGATGCGCCGTCGTGGGGGCGAGGGCCGCCCACGCGGCGCGATCCAGCTCCAGGAACGGGGTCGCCGGAGCGCTGCGCTCGCCGTTCTCTGCCATCCCTCCGAGCGTAGTCCCGGCTCAGACGACCCAGAGCACGGTCGCCTAGGATCGTCCGCATGTGCGGAATCGTGGGATACGTGGGCCCGGGCAGCAGCCTCGACGTGCTTCTGGGCGGCCTCAAGCGGCTCGAGTACCGCGGCTACGACTCCGCCGGCGTCGCCGTCCTCTCTCCTGAGGGCGAGCTCGGCGCCCGCAAGCGAGCCGGCAAGCTCGGTGTGCTCGTCGACGACCTCGCCGAGCGGCCGCTCGCGGACGGGCGCACGGGCATCGGGCACACGCGCTGGGCGACGCACGGCGGCCCCACCGACGTCAACGCGCATCCGCACTTCGGCGACGGCGGACGACTCGCACTCATCCACAACGGCATCATCGAGAACTTCTCCGAGCTCAAGGCCGAGCTCCTCGAGGCGGGCGAGACCTTCGAGAGCGAGACCGACACCGAGGTCGCGGCCGTGCTCGTCGGGCGCGCCTTCCGCGAGACGGGCGACCTCACGGAGGCCATGCGTCACACGGTGGGGCGTCTCGACGGAGCGTTCACCCTGCTCGCGCTGCACGCCGACGCCCCGGATGTCGTCGTGGGCGCGCGGCGCAGCTCGCCGCTCGTGATCGGACTCGGCGAGGGGGAGAACTTCCTCGGCTCCGACGTCGCGGCGTTCGTCGAGCACACCCGCCGGGCGATGGAGATCGGACAGGACCAGATCGTCACGATCCGCCCCGGGTCGGTCGACGTCATCGACTTCGGAGGCGACCCCGTCGAGGCGACGGAGTTCGAGGTCGCATGGGATGCATCCGCCGCCGAGAAGGGCGGCTGGTCGAGCTTCATGAAGAAGGAGATCGCCGAGGAACCGGAGGCGGTCGCCAACACCCTGCTCGGCCGCGTGCACGACGGCGCGACGACGCTCACCGAGCTCGACGGCATCGCCGAGGCGCTCGCGGGTGTCGACCGCGTGATCGTGCTCGGCTGCGGCACCGCGGCGTACGCGGGGCTCGTCGGCAAGTACGCGATCGAGGCGTGGGCGCGCATCCCCGCCGACGTCGAGCTCTCGCACGAGTTCCGCTATCGCGACCCGGTGCTCGACGAGCGCACCCTCGTGGTGTCGGTGAGCCAGTCGGGCGAGACGATGGACACCCTCATGGCCGTGCGCTACGCGCGCGAGCACGGGGCGCGCACGCTCTCGATCTGCAACACGCAGGGCGCGACGATCCCGCGCGAGTCGGATGCCGTGCTCTACACGCACGCGGGCCCCGAGGTGGCGGTCGCGTCGACCAAGGCGTTCGTGGCGCAGGTGACGGCGCTCTACCTGCTCGGACTGCACCTCGCGACGCTGCGGGGAACCCTCGCTCCCGAGGAGATCGCGGCGCAGATCGCGGAGCTCGAGTCCGTGCCGGAGAAGATCCGCACGATCGTCGACTCGGCGTCCGGCCGCATCGAGGAGCTCGCCCACTGGATGAGCGACACCCAGTCAGTGCTCTTCCTCGGACGCAATGTGGGGTATCCCGTGGCCCTCGAGGGCGCGCTCAAGCTCAAGGAGCTCGCCTACATCCACGCGGAGGGCTTCGCGGCGGGGGAGCTGAAGCACGGCCCGATCGCGCTCATCGAGCCCGGCCAGGTCGTCTTCGTCGTCGTGCCGAGCCCGCGCGACCCGTCGTCGCTGCACAAGAAGGTCGTCTCGAACATCCAGGAGATCCGGGCGCGCGGCGCCCGCGTCATCGCGATCGCGGAGCTCGGCGACGTCGCGGTCGTGCCGCATGCCGACGAGGTCGTCCGCATCCCGCTCGCCGCGCCGTTCTCGGAGCCGCTGCTCTCGGTCGTGCCGCTGCACATCTTCGGCATGGAGCTCGCGACCGCCAAGGGCCTCGACGTCGACCAGCCGCGCAATCTCGCCAAGTCCGTCACGGTGGAGTGAGGGGTGATCGTCGGATTGGGCGTCGACGTCGTCGACCTCGCCCGGTTCGCCCGCGCCGTGACGCGCACCCCGCGGCTGCGGGAGCGACTGTTCGCTGAGGGCGAACGGATGCTGCCCGTGCGGTCCCTTGCGGCGCGCTTCGCCGCGAAGGAGGCGCTCGTGAAGGCACTCGGCGACGCCGAAGACGTGCACTGGGTCGACATGCGCATCGCCGCAGACGACACAGGGAACCCCTCGTTCGTCGTCGAGGGGCGGCTCGCCGCTCTCCTCGAGCGTCGCGGCATCTCCGCCCTCCACGTGTCGATGAGTCACGACGCCGGGGTCGCCGCCGCGACCGTCGTCGCGGAGCGACTGCCGTGACCGCGCCTCGCCGCGAGGCGCGCATCCGCCTCGACGCGCTCGCGAGCAACGTCGAGACGGTCGCGCGTCTCGTCGCGCCCGCGCACGTCATGGCCGTCGTGAAGGCCGACGCCTACGGCCACGGGGCGCTCGCGGTCGCCCGCACGGCGCTCGATGCGGGCGCCGAGTGGCTCGGCGTGGCGGACCTCGGCGAGGCGATCGCGCTGCGCGACGCCGGCATCGGGGCGCCCGTGCTCGCCTGGTTGCACGCGGCAGCCCCCGACTTCGCGGCAGCGGCCGACGCGGGCATCGACGTGGGCGTGTCGACCCTCGCGCAGCTCGACGCCGCCGCCGACGCCGGCGCCACCGTGCACCTCAAGCTCGACACGGGACTCAGCCGCAACGGGTTCGCACCCCGGGATGCGCCCGCCGCCTTCGCCCACGCCGCGCGGCTCGAGCGCGCCGGGCGACTGCGCGTGCGCGGCGTCATGAGCCACCTCTCCGGCACCTCGCCGCTCGACGACGCGGCCCAGCGCGACGCCTTCCACGCCGCTCTCGGCGAAGCGGAGGCCGCGGGACTCGAACCCGAGCTGCGGCACCTCGCGTCGAGCCTCGGCGCCCTCACCGATCCGGGAGCCCGGTTCGACCTCGTGCGCATCGGCATCGCGATGTACGGGCTCGCGCCCGGCGACGCCGTCTCGCCCCCCGCCCTCGGCCTCCATCCCGTCATGCGCCTCGTCACCGAGGTCGCCGCGGTGCGCCGCGTGCCGGAGGGCACCGGTGTCTCCTACGGCTACACGCACCGCACCGCGCGCGAGACGACCCTCGCGCTCGTGCCGCTCGGCTACGCCGACGGCATCCCGCGCGCCGCGTCGGGCGCGCTCGAGGTCGCGATCGGCGGGCGACTCCATGCCCAGGTCGGTCGTATCGCGATGGACCAGTTCGTCGTCGACGTCGGCGACCACGACGTGAAGCCGGGCGACGAGGTCGTCGTGTGGGGCGACCCGGTCGAGGGCGAGCCGGGCGTCGACGCCCTCGCGGACGCGACGGGCACGATCGGCTACGAGCTCGTCACGCGCATCGGGCCGCGCGTCGGGCGGGTCGACGCGTGAGCGAGCTGGACATCGAGGTACCCGACGCCGAGGCCATGGAGGCGCTCGGCGCGCGGATCGCGCGACTGCTCCGCGCGGGCGACCTCGTGCTCCTCAACGGCGAACTCGGCGCGGGCAAGACGACCCTCACGCGCGGCATCGGCGCGGCGCTCGGGGCGCGCGGCCAGGTCACGAGCCCGACCTTCGTGCTCGCCCGCACGCACCCCACGGCATCCGGGGTGCCCCTCGTGCACGTCGACGCCTACCGCCTCGCGACGGGGGCGGAGGTCGAGGACCTCGACCTCGACCTCGACGGCTCGATCACGGTCGTCGAGTGGGGCGCGGGCAAGCTCGACGGGGTCGTCGACTCGTGGCTCGAGCTCGACATCGAGCGACCCCTCGGCGGCGACCCGGCCGCCGACGACGCCCCCCGGCACGTGCGACTGAGCTCCCACGGCCCGCGGTGGGACGGCGTCGCGATCTAGGCTGTTCGGGTGCTGCTGGCGATCGACACCTCGACGGGGACGAGCGTCGCCGTCGTCTCCCGCGACGGAACGCGCGCCGAGCTCACGAGCGCCGACACGCGCGGCCACGCCGAGGTCATGGGCGCGTTCATCCGCGACGTGCTCGCCGAGGCGCGCGTGCGCCCGCACGAGCTCGAGGGCGTCGCGGTCGGGATGGGCCCGGGGCCCTTCACGGGACTCCGCGTGGGTGTCGCGGCCGCGCGCGCCTTCGCGCTCGGCATCGCCCGCCCCGTGCTCCCCGTCGTCTCGCACGACGCGGTCGCCTACGGCCGCAGCGAGCCCGTGCTCGTCGTGACGGATGCGCGCCGTCGCGAGTATGCATGGTCGCGCTACGCGGCCCCCGACGCCGCCGGTCTCCCCGTGCGCATCGAGGGGCCCGCGCTCACCCCCGTCGCGGGCTTCGACACCGTGACCTCCGTCGCCGGTTACGTGCGTGTGGACGCCGCGACGATCGACGCGGGGCTCCTCGGGCTCCTCGCCCTCGCCCGGTTCGACGCGGGGCTCCCCACCGGCCCGTCCGAGCCCGTCTACCTGCGCGCCCCCGACGTGACGCTCTCGGCCCCGAAGCGGGTGAGCGCATGAGCTGGAGCCTGCGACGAGCCGACGCGTCCGACCTCGACGCGCTCGACGCGCTCGAGCACGCGACGTTCCCGAGCGACGCCTGGTCGCGCGAGACCCTCGTCGCCGAGCTCTCGGGTGTGCACGGCCACTACCTCGTCGCGGTCGACGACGCGGGTGCCCTGCTCGGCTATGCGGGGCTGCAGGCGCCGCGGGGCGGCGGGCAGGCCGACATCCAGACCATCGCCGTCGCGGAGGCCGCGCGTCGTCGCGGCATCGGGGCCGCGCTGCTCGACGCCCTGCTCGCCGAGGCCCGCGAACGCGGGTCGCGCGAGGTCTTCCTCGAGGTGCGCGCCGACAACCCGGGCGCCCAGCGGCTCTACGCGACACGCGGGTTCGTAGCCATCGCCGTGCGGCCCGCGTATTACCAGCCGGACGGGGTCGACGCCGTGGTCATGAAGGCGGAGCTGTCGTGAGCCGGGTTCAGGCGGGAACCCCAGCGCCTCTCGTCCTCGGCATCGAGACGAGCTGCGACGAGACGGGCGTCGGCATCGTCCGCGGCACGGAGCTTCTCGCGAACGTCATCGCGAGCTCGATGGAGGAGCACGCCCGCTACGGAGGGGTCGTGCCCGAGATCGCGGCGCGCGCCCACCTCGAGGCGCTCACCCCTGCGATCGAGGAGGCGCTCCGCACCGCGGGCGTCACGCTCGACGAGCTCGACGCCGTCGCGGTCACGAGCGGGCCCGGGCTCGCCGGGGCGCTCATGGTGGGCGTGGGCGCCGCGAAGGCGCTCGCCCTCGCCACGGGCACTCCGTTCTACGCCGTCAACCACCTCGTCGGCCACGTGGGCGCCGACCTGCTGCGCCACGATCCGCTAGTCGGCGACGGCGAGCTCGAGCTTCCGACCGTTGCGCTCCTCGTCTCGGGCGGCCACACCTCGCTGCTCCTCGTGCGCGACCTCGCGTCCGACGTCGAACTGCTCGGCGAGACGATCGACGACGCCGCGGGGGAGGCGTTCGACAAGGTCGCGCGCCTCCTGGGCCTGCCCTACCCGGGCGGCCCCGAGATCGACCGTGCGGCCGCGGCGGGCGACCCCGACGCGATCCGCTTCCCGCGCGGGCTCACGGCCGCGAAGGACCTCGACCGGCACCGGTACGACTTCTCGTTCTCGGGGCTCAAGACGGCGGTCGCCCGACACGTCGAGGCCGCGCAGGCCGCGGGGGTGCGGGTGCCCGTGGCGGATGTCGCGGCGAGCTTCCGCGAGGCCGTCGTCGACGTGCTGCTCACCAAGGCGCTCGCCGCGTGCCGCGAGCTCGGCGTGCCGCGGCTGCTCCTCGGCGGCGGCGTCGTCGCCAACCGGCGATTGCGCGAGGTCGCCGTCGAGCGGTGCTCCGCCGCCGGCGTGGACCTCCGGATCCCTCCCCTGTCGCTGTGCACCGACAACGGCGCCATGATCGCCTCCCTCGCGGCGCAGCTCATCGCCGCGGGTCACCCGCCGTCGAGCCTCGACGTCGGCGCCGACTCGACCCTGCCCGTCACCCGCATCCAGGCCTGACCCGCCCGAACAGGCGTCTTGTCGGAGCCCCGGGCGACTGACAGCATGGCGGGACCACCCGAAGGGAGCCGCATGTCCGACGACGCGAGCCCAACCTCCGCCCCGGAACCCGTCGTGCCGCCCGCGGCGCTCGTCACGCCCGCGGCCTCCGTCAACCCGTACCTCGCGCCCAACCCGCACCTCGCACCCGTGACCGCTCCCGAGGCGCCGGCGTACCAGCCCGTCCCGACCGTGGCTCCGCCGGGCCTCACGCCCTACTCGGTGGACGGAAGCGCCTACGCCTACACCCCGCGCACGAACCCACTCGCGATCACCTCCCTCGTGCTGTCGCTGTGCGCGCTCCTGTTCACGATCACGGCGATCGCCGGCGTCATCACGGGCCACATCGCGCTCAGCCAGATCCGGCGCCGGGGAGAGGCCGGACGGGGGATGGCGCTCGCGGGTCTCATCGTCGGGTACGTGCTCGGCGCGGTCTTCCTGCTCTACCTGGTGTTCATGCTGTGGGCGGTCTTCGGGGTCGCGAGCCTGAGCCGCTGACCGTGTCGCGTTGACACTGCCTCACCCCGCTGGGAGCATGGGCCGAGTCCCTCAGCGAAGGAGTTCGGACATGACCGATCCCACCACCCCTGCCAGCCCCGAGGAGCCGACGCCGGCCTCCGGCCCGACGCCTCCCGCCGAGCCGGTCGTGCCGCCCGCAGCTCCCGCCGCGGACCCGACCGCGAACCCCTACGCAGCCCCTGCGGCCGCACCCGCAGCGGGCGCCGCGCCCGCGGGCACGCCGGTCAAGCAGACCCTCAGCCTCGTGTCGTTCATCCTCGGCATCGTCGGCTTCCTGCTCTCCTGGTTCGCGGGCTTCGGCCTGCTCCCCGGCATCGCCGCCGTCATCCTCGGCTTCATGGGCAAGAAGCGCGAGCCGCAGGCTCCCAAGTGGATGTGGCTCGTCGGCATAATCGGCGGTTTCGTCGCGATCGCGCTCGGCCTCATCGTGTTCATCGTGAGCGTCATCCTGCCGATCATCTTCCTGGCGAGCTTCGGCAGCTACTACAGCTACTGAACGCGCTCGACGAGGATCGCCGTGCGTCTGCCGGCGATCCTCGTCAGCACGAGCGTCGCACTCTCGTCGCCGCGAAGGGCGAGTCGGGTGCGCAGAGACGCGGGGTCGACATCGACCCCGCGTTTCTTGATCTCGAGGGTTCCCACGCCGCGCGCCCGCAGCGCCTGCTTGAGCTTGCGCTCGTCGACGGGGAGCTCCTCGCGCACGCGGAAGACCTGCCCGAAGGGTGTCGAGGGCGCCGCATCCGTCGTGACCCAGGCGATGCGCGGGTCGATCATGCGTCCGCCGATCCGACGGGCGAGCTCTCCGATGAGGCGGGCCCGGATGACGGCGCCGTCGGGTTCGACGAGAAACCCCCCGAGCGCCCCCGCCTCGGCGTCCGGCGCGGGACCGGCGCCCGTGAGCTCGTGCGCTCCGCCTGAGGCGAGCAGGAGCGCCGCGCGACCGACGCCCTCGCGCGCGAGGGCGCCCGACCACACGACGAGCTCGACGACGTCGCGGTCCACCGAGACCCACTGCGCCTCCACCCCGGCGGGGATGAGGTCGTGATCGAGCGCCGGCCCGAGCTTGACGCCCGTCGGCTTCGCGGCCGCGCGGGAGAAGACGGCGTCGAGCGGAGGCGACCAGTCGGCGGGATCGGCGTGGCGGCTCCCGCCGCTGCGGCGCGCGGGGTCGAACCACAGGGCGTCGACGTCGGTCGGTTCGTCCGCGAGCGCGTCGCCGTGGATGACGCGCGCCTCGGGGAACGGGGCGAGGTTGAAGGCGGCGACGGCCGCGGTCGCCTCGTCGCGCTCGACGGCGACCACGCGGATCCCGAGGCTCGCGAAGGCGAGCGCGTCGGCGCCGATGCCGCAGCCGAGGTCGGCGACCGACGACATGCCCGCCCGCGCGAAGCGCCCCGCGTGGAGCGCGGCGACCCGCAGCCGCGTCGCCTGCTCGAGGCCGTCGGGGGTGAAGAGCATGCGCTCGGCGAACTCGCCGAAGCGGGCGCGCGCACGGGTGCGCAGGCGCGCCTGGGTGAGCACGGCCGCCACGAGCTCGGGCGCGTGCCCCGCGGCGCGCAGCCGCGAGACGGTGCGCACGACATCCGCGTCGGCCGTGACGGGCCCGACCTCCTCGAGCAGCTGCAACCCCACCGGGGTCAGCAGGACGCGCAGCTGATCGGGGGTCATGTCCTCACGCTACTGGTGCCGCGGGTCGCCGGTCCCGCCGTTGGCAGTCGGATTGAATGAGTGCTAATCGGGGCCTATAGTTGTCCTGGCACTCTCGAAGGGAGTGTGCCAAACCCTGAGTCTTCAGAAAGAGGTCACACGTGTCGGTCTCCATCAAGCCGCTCGAGGATCGCATCGTCATCAAGCAGGTCGAAGCCGAGCAGGTCACCGCGTCGGGTCTGGTCATCCCGGACACCG
>JAEYZI010000045.1 GCA_023428065.1 Actinomycetes bacterium
TCACGGGGCCTTAGCTCAATTGGTAGAGCGCCTGCTTTGCAAGCAGGAGGTCAGGGGTTCGATTCCCCTAGGCTCCACCACAGGGCTTGTTGGAAAACAGGCCATATCCGAGTTGGAAAACTCGACCAGAAAGGTAAGGCCACTGGTGTCGATGAACCAGTGGCCTTCATGGTTGCGGGTGGCTGGGCGGTGATCGATGGCGCGGGCCGAGATGGGCGCCACGGCGGAGCTCTGGGTCCATGGAGGTCCCAGTTGTCCACGACGTCCCAGTCCATGTGCAGCCGCGCGGAAGCCGCGCACCTCCCGTACGAGAGTGAAGATCAGCTGGCAGCGGCCAAGCTGCAGCACTCCCCATGCGGCAACAGGAACAAGCACCGACCCCGTCACGAGAATCACCGAGGTCGAAGCGGTGATGATTCGGACCGCATTGCGCATCTAGTCCCCCTAGCCTTCCGCTTGACGCTTGCCGGTCGCGAAGATCAGCACGGACCCGCCGAGGATTCCGATCAACGAGGCCGCAGGGATCCAATCCCCGACCGAGATGAAGGTGGCCTCGGTACCGGAGCCGTCAGCCTTCTGCCACTCACACACGATTTGCAGCGGGAAGAGCTCGTAGTGAGCGTCAGGCGTGTCCGATGTCGTCCCGGGCGGTGCCCCAAATCCTTGGTTGGTGTTCCGAGCGCTGAGACACTGCTTCTCCACGAATGGGGGCTCCGATCCCCAATAGAGAAAGAGAGCCAGCAGCGCGCCGGCGACGCCGAGTACCAGAAAGACGAAGCCCGCCACGCGGCCGGTCTTTCTTCGCGCAACTCCGGCTTCATGAGTCATATTCGCAAACTATCGTAGACAGGCCGTGTCGCCTCCCCCGAAAGGGTGTCGTGGACGCCCGGAAGCTGCTGCGTGTCCCCGACGCTGGCGACGCCGCCGAAAGATCAAGGTGCCGATCCCGACGGAGCAGGAGGCGTGGTCAGCGCTCATTGCATCTTTCGCCTCGGTGCGCCGCCACCTTCGCGAACTGCCCCAGACCGCCTTCGGGGCGCTCGGCGCGTTCGAGGCCGCGGTGTTCAGCCCGCGTCCTCCCGTGGAGCCGAGCTGATGCCTATCCTGCCTGGGCATGCCGTCGCCGCCGATCCATTCGGACTGGGAGTGATGCTATGAGCGATCCGAACTGGCTCCTCTCGACCTTGGCGCAGTCCACTGCTGCCATCGTGGCGATCGTCGGAGGGTTCTTGGTAAGCCGACTGGTGCAGCTCTCCAGCGAGAAAGAGGGACTGCGTCGTCGGCTCACAAATCTGCGCGATGAACTGAAGCAGGTGGCCACGCTCTTCGAGGCTGCGCACGAGTACCGTCTCGAGAACAGTCGGGACGCCTTCTACGGGTGGGTCCTGAAAGATCTCGTGAAGCGCGACGACCACTTCGATCCTCAGTCCCTACTCGAGGAGAACATTCCCCGCGGTAGCTCGATGGAAGAGATGGCGGACTACCTCGACGAGCTTGTCCAGCGAGTTGACGCCGCCCTCGGGAATGTCGGCGCGTACCTGGAGCAAGATGACACGCGAGACGTCACGATCGAGGAGCTGGAAGGACGTGGCATGAAGGTGCCACCGGGGGACCGGGACATCTACGAGAGCATTGAGTACCACCTGCTCGACGACCTGCCCGAGAAGTCGTACGACGCAGGTCCGCTTGGCCTGATGGTCAACCCGGTGCCGCGCTGGCGAATGCCACCCATCGAGTCTCCTGCGATCGCGACAACGGAGCTGCGGCGGCTCGACGAGTCCATCCGTGAAGAGCAGGACCTCCTGAGTCGCAGGTCGATGCTCGAAGCGGAATTGTGCCGACTGACCGCCGCCGTCCAGCAGATCGGCAAACCCGTTGGAGTTTCGTCGGCCGTCGCGATCCTGGGGATCTACTCCATGCTTGGCATCGTTGCTCCGGTGGTTGTGATGGCATTCTTCCCCCTAGCGATGGACATCTGGCTCGCATGGAGTCTCGTCGGTCTTTTCGTGGTAGGTCTCGCCCTCGTCGTGATCTACATCTATTGGTACGCGAAGTCGCTGAACGCCGACGCCGAGAACAAGTCTGAGAAGTCAGCCGACGGTGAAACGTAGTGGCCTGAGCCGGATCTGCTAGGCGGCGGTCGGCAGGTACCAGACGCGCTCGCGGCGGCGAGCGTACAGCCTCGTACTGCGCGGCGACCTGCTCCGTTGGGCGGACTACGGTCCCGATGAAGCCGACATGGCCCGTGCGTTGATGTTGCCAGCCCGCGGGCCGAGCGAGAAACGACCTACGGCGCGAGCCAGTCGTCAGTTCGATACCGCCAGCTCGAATAGGGGATTCTTGCCCGCCATCTCGTGTCGGCAGCCCAGCCTACGAATGAGACACGACACAAACCTGCGACGCCGAACGCAAACACGCGCAGACCCCCGGCTGAGGAAGTGCGAGACTGATCCGCATGGGGAGCAACGTCATAGGCATCGGCTACGAGGGCCTTGATCAGGACGCCCTAATGGCACGGCTACGACTCCGCGACGTCAAGACCGTCGTCGACGTTCGCCTGAACCCAATCTCTCGAAAGCGCGGCCTATCGAAGTCCGCGCTCAGCGCGCGACTCGAGTCCGAGGGCATCGGCTACGAGCACCTTCCCGCGCTGGGCAATCCCCGCGACAACCGAGAAGGGTTCGCGGAGGTGGACAGCCAGGAAGGCCGAGCCGCCCGCGATGCGTTTGGCGAGCTCTTGGGCGCCCGGGCGGCTCGCCTTGGCCTCGATCGCGTGCTCGAGCTTGCTGAAGACGGCACGGTCGCGCTCCTCTGCTTTGAAGAGGACGAGACTCGATGCCACCGCGAGCTCGTGCTCGCAGCGCTGCACTCACGACTCGTGAGCGCCTAGAACAGCGTGGTCCGGTAGTCCGAGTTGCGAGGCGGACGGTAGACGCCGAGCACCGAAAAGCTCCGGCGCTTCGTCATGTCCGCGAAATTGCCGACGAAGAAGTAGGTGCGAACCTTCTCATTCCACATCTCAGTGTGGAACTTCTGCCTGATGATCGCCTTGAGCTCGTCGTCGGAGCGGAACCGATTGCGATACTGCAGCGCGCTGAGCTCCCAGTCGAGGATTCGCGGGTTGTGTCCGGAACAGTCCTCGGTCATGCACCTATAGCTGTAGTACACCTTGAATCGCGGCGGGATCAGTTCCGGCAACTTCTCTGTCTCGCCGAAGAAATCGAGCTGGCTCATCGCGGCAGTCATCCCGGCTACCTGTGCTGCCGTCCAGGGGCCGTGCTCCTCGAACTTCAGCGGCTTCAGGTCGCGGACTTCCACGAGGCCTAACGACTGAGCATTCAGGTCCGCCTCGACTCCGGCTCGAAGGTCGCACATGGTCGGGCCGATTAGCCGTTCGAGGATCGGTCCCCGCGCGGCGATTGGGTGTGCCTTGCCTCTGCCCTCTCGCTTGAGAGTCTCCCAGTTCGGTCGGTGGCTCTCGTGACGCGCATCCTTCGTGGACCGCCTGAGATCCAGTTCGATCACTTCGAACTTCGTGAACTGCTGCTCGCTACTGAGGTGGCGGAAGGCGACCGGATAGATGCGCACCCATTCCACCGTGTCATCGTCGTTCAGGCGAACACCGGCCACGCATACGGTGTCGACATAGGTCTTCGACGGTTCCGGCGCAGCCTTCACCGTGATGAGCACGCGTGCATGTTCGCTGGGCATCGGCGCCTCCTCGGGTGGACCGATTCTAGGGACGGCGGAACGACAGGTACGAGCGCAGAGCCACGAGCGACACGTTGGTCGGCGACCTACGCGCCTACCTTTCGACGCGAGCCAAGGGTGTCACCCTTGTAGTCCGGACACAGTCGGCCAACCCAATCGCAAGGGAGGTGTGGATGCCTGACCTTCCGCCGTGGCGTGTCCACCGACTGCTGACGGACGTCGGCACCCAGAAAGTGCTGGACCTTAGTCGCGTGGACTTTGTGACGCCGCGCGGGATCGTAGCGATCGCGACGTATGCGGAGTCCCTCGTCCGGAAGGGCTTCGACGTGCGTGTCATTGGACCGTTGAGCCTGGACATCTCACGCTACCTAACCCGCGCGCACGTGCCACTAGTGCTCGAAGATCTCGGCATCCAGCACGACTTTCAACCGGTCCATCGTGAACGCAATCTCGGGCACTCACTCGTGGAGCTGACGAAGTTCTCGAACAACCACGATGTTGTCGCCCTTGCCGACAGCGTGCGCGACTTCGCTGCACCGCAGGGGGAAGACGCGGCCGACGCGCTACACACGGCTGTTTGCGAGGCAGGCGAGAACGTCGAAACTCATTCCGGGATCTCGCACGGCTACCTCGTTGCCCAGTACTACCCGACAAGCGGGACGTTCCGCTTTGCGCTCGGTGACAGCGGAGTCGGGTTCTATGCGCGCCTCGCGGAAATCGGCGCGACGGACGCGGGTCACGCGCTTGAGATGGCGGGGCGAGCCGGCGTAACGACTACTGGTGACCCCTATCGCGGGCTCGGCATCTCTTCGATTCGCGATCAACTGATCTCACTCGACGGGACGTTTGTTCTCTCCACTCAGGATCGCGAGCGATACTTCTCGCCCCGCAACCGGGAAGGGTACTCCTCGGCCAACACAGGTCACACTGTCGGGAGTCTTGTCTATGGTGAGTTCCTCGCGGGATGATCTCATATCACCTGGGAGCACAGAACTCAACGTAGTACTGTGGGTAAAGGTGGGAGTAACGGAGGATCGTGCGATGCGTGTTGATGTCTCACTCCCTCGCCTCGTAGGCACACGGCAGAGTGCGCGCGAGCTCTTCGAAGCCGCTGTTGCCGATCATCACCACGTTGACACGCTGGTTCTTCGTGCTCGCGCGGTTCTCAATGCTGCTCCATCGTTTGTCGATGAAATCGTTCGCCTTTCGGCGGAGCACGGCATCGACACGATCGAGCTCGTTGGGGAATCGACAGAGCTGCACAAGCAGTTCGAGGAGGCAGCGACTCGGCGCGAGGGCAAGGTCAAGATCGTTTCCGCCGCCTTGGTCTGAACCTTTACTTCGCGGGGATCTGCTTGGAGATCTTCTTGATGATCTCGGTGAACTTTCCGTTGACCGCCGCAACACTGGTTGTCTCGTCCTGGCTCGCAAACGACTCCCCGAGCTTCGCGAACTCTTGAGCGAGGGGAAGCAGCGACTCAACGCCGATTGACGCGACGGCGACCTGCATTTTGGCGCTGCGCTCGGATACTTCTTGGTCGCGCGCGGGGTTCACTGTGACCGGCGCCCCCTCGTTTCCGTACTTGAGGTACACGACGTAGGCATCGCCGATCGCGTCGAGCGCATCGCGCCGCACCTCCCGCCGAAAGGAACGGCTTTGCCTCACCGACTCGAAGATCCCTGTGACGAGGGCACTCGCTGCACTTGACCCGACAATCGTCACGATGACAAGGAGAAAGAGTCCCCAGAAATCGAGTGAGATGATCGCTTTGATCAGCTCTTCCAAGAATGCCCCTCCTCCCAGGCGTCGACTTCCCTTACATCAAGGGTGGCCTCCCTTACTGACATCGCCCGGGACTCATGTAACACTTAGGCGTGTCTAGGGGCCTGGGTGTCATGCAGAAAGGGCTGCTCGGCGCACTAAGGGTGAGGGCCAATGACGGATCGACGCCGCCTCTGGCTTGGTTCGAGCGGCGGGCGCTCGGCTTCGACGAGTCTCCATCGACACGCGCCTCCCTGAGCCGCGCCGCCAGCCGGCTACACGAGATGGGCTTGATCGAACGGGGACTCGTGCCGCATCGGTCGAAGCCATCCACGAACATGCACTACCGGCACGCGCGTGCTCGCATCCACCCTGACGATGCCCGAGAAATGTGGTTGCAGGGGGAGCGGCTACACAGCGTCGTTCGACTTGCGCCGACCGACGCTGACCGGGAGGACCTCGAGGCTGCGCTCGCTCGCTGGCGCGACATGTCCTTCCGCACTCAGATGTTCCACAAGTACTCCGTCTGGTTGTTTGAGCCAGGGGACGGCGTCTGGCCGGACGATTCGGCAGTCATCCGGCTTCCTCCGGTCGCCGCCCTCGATCACGTAAGGCAGGCGATCAGTTCGCACGCGTTGCCTTGATGCGCGGGCGGCGGACGCGATCACACATAGAGACGCGACACGCGCACATCGGATATCGGACAGGCGGGCAACAGACGGCCTGCCGAACCACCTGCACGGTGGGCCATCGAAGACACCCTCGCATTCTGGACATGATCCGCTCAGGTGCGGAGCAGCTCCGCAGTGCGGCCGAGCTCAGTCGCATGTTCCCGCGCGGTCGATCGGGCGAGTGATTACAAGCGTTCACAACTGATATGCGTAAGCGTGCGAGATGGCCCGTTGCCGCCCATAGAGGACTAGGCGTGCCACTGCAGCCACATCAGCCCAGCAACTAGCCCCGAGGAGGGCGCATGAACCAAGCGCACAACCACATCCACACCGCGTTCAAGGAGTTCGGCTTCCACCACGTCGTCGACGGCGGCGCCGACGAGGGCTCGCCCGACATCGGCTATCCATGCAACTACGCCTACGGGTTCCCGATGTACCACCTGCGCCCCAGGGACAACTCGGAGCTCGCGACTCTCCTGGAGGGCTTCGAGCGCGTGACCGCTAGTTCCGTCTCCGGGGTGCGCCAACAGCTCTCGCTCATCGCGGCCACCCGCAACATTCTTCAGCTCGTCCGCGCAGAGTCGACCAAGTTCCACCTCCATGGAAGCGGCATCGACGCGTTCGTTTCGGCCGTAGACGACTTGGCCAGCCGCATTCAGACCTATCGTGAGTCCAACTGCACCTGCAACCACCCCGGAGGCCATGTCGGCGGCGGCGACTGCGAGTACGGCGAAGAGGACTGGAGCAACAACTGCCTCTGCATCCACTACCCCTAACGCGCCGCTAGCTGTAGTTCCCCGGCACGTTGTGATCGTTTGAGGTAGCGAAGACCTCCGTGGACGTTGTGGGTTACCACACTCAATTCGTCAACACGAGGGTCTTCGTGACTCACGCCAATGCGCCGTTGGCGCCGGAAGGCAGGCTTCGGCTGGCTCGGTTGATCGTCGAGCAGGGCTGGTCGGTGCGTCGGGCGGCGGAACGGTTCCAGTGTTCGCCGGCGACGGCCGCGAAATGGGCAGCCCGCTATCGGGCGGGCCTGCCGATGACGGATCGCAGCTCGCGTCCGCACCGCTCGCCGTCTCGTTGCCCGCAACGGTTGGAGCGACGCATCGTGGCGCTGCGGTTCGCTCGGCGTTGGGGCCCGCACCGCATCAGCTATCACCTCGGTGTTCCACGCTCGACGATCGGACGGGTTCTGGACCGCTATCGGATGCCGTTGCTGCAGCACCTAGATCAGGAGTCGGCCGCATCCCCGACGCCGGCGGGCATCGCATGGTGGGTCGCACCGCAGGCAATCGCAACAACAAGAAGCGAGGCCGCGGCTACCCGTTCCTGCACCACGCGGTCGATGACCACTCCCGGCTGGCCTACTCAGAAATCCACACCGACGAACGCCGCGAAACCGCGGCCGGGTTCTGGATCCGCGCCAGAGAGTTCTTCCACCACGCCGGCTTCGACGTCGAGGCCGTGATGACCGACAACGGCTCCTGCTACCACTCCCACCTCTTCACCGCAGCACTCGGCGACGCCCGGCACATCTTCACCTGCCTTTACTGACCCCAAACCAACGGCAAGGTCGAACACTTCAACCGCACCCTCGCAACCGAATGGGCCTACGCCCGCAGCTACTCATCCGACAAAGCCCGAGCAGCCGACTCCCCCGCCTGGCTGCATCACTACAATCACCACCGGCCCCACACCGGAATCGGCGGATCAACACAAGCCACCCGCGTCCACAACCTCACGAGGAGCTACAACTAGCGCGGTAGGTGCCTGCGCTCAGCGGCCGTCAGATCGACGATTAGGTCGAACTGATCGTCCGGGACCGCGTTCAGGCACGTGTACCCCTCGATGACCAGACGTGCAGCGACACACTGGATCCACGACCGCGGGAAGGGCTGTTCTGCCCAGTGGCTGTTGGCCCAGGTCGTCAGTTCCGCCGGGCTCTTCCCGCCGTGCGCGGCCAGAAAGTGGGGGCCACGGGCGACCTGCACCTGGTTGCTGACGAGCCTGTTCACGGGGCGCTCCTTTCGGGAGGATTATCTTGGAAGCGGTAGAGGATGCTCTTCGTTCTGCCGCGGTTGTACGGGCGCCTCGGCCAATGGATTGCTTGGCTCGCTGAGTTTTCCAACAAGCCCACCACACCGCAGACCCCCGCTGCGCTTCGGTCCACTCGGCCTGCCCGCTCCCGCACGGCCGGTCTTCCCTGGAAGTGGGGGCAGCCTGCTGGCCGGACGGGCCGCGGGCCGCCGATAGCGTGAATCAGGTGACCAACGCACCTGACGCCCCCTCCGCCGACCTCGACGCCGACGCCGACACCCCTGACGGCCGCCGGAGGTTCGCACTCGAGGTGTGGGTCGTGGTGCTCCTCGGCCTCGTCTCCGTCGCGACGGCCTACACCTCGTTCCAGTCGGCGCTCTACGACGGGATGCAGGCGGCCGCCTACAGCGAGGGCCAGAACCAGCAGACCGAGGCGGAATCCCTCTACCTCGAGGCGAACCAGCAGTACATGCAGGACGCCCAGACGCTCTCGCGCCTCGCCGAGCTGCGCATCCAGGCGGAGAGCCCCGACCCGGCGGCCGCGTTCACGGCTCAGACGTCCTACGAAACGCTCTACTTCATGAACGTCTCCGAGGAGCTCGGGGTCGCAATCCGGCTTGCCGACGAGGCGAACGGCGCCGACCCCACCACCTACACGAGCCCCCTCGACGACGAGGACTACCAGGCGTCGCTCTTCGGGGCCTGGGCGGAGACGGATGAGATGAGCGAGAAGACCATCGCGCAGGGCAACGTCTACAACGGCTACGGCGACCGGCTCACCCTCAACGCGACGCTCATGGCGATCACGCTGTTCCTGCTCGGTGTCGCCGCCGTCGTGCGGCGCGAGCGCACCAAGATCGTGCTCATCGTCATCGGCATGACGATCTTCGTCGCGGCGGCCGTGCTCACGGCGCTCGTGCCCTTCACCTGGCTGTGACGGGAGGCGGCTACCAGTCCGAGCCGCCGCCCGAGCCCGAGTCGAACCCGCCGCCGCCGTAGTCGCTCCCGCCGCCGGAGTCCCAGCCTCCCCCGGAGTCCCATCCGCCGCCCGAGTCCCAACCGGAGTCGGAGCCGCCGTCATAGCCGCCGCCGCCTCCACCTCCTCCGCTGCTGAAGCCACCGGTCGCGAGCATCCAGACCAGGAAGATCACGATGAGGATGAGCGGCAGGTAGCGCAGCCACGAGCCGCTCTCGCCGCCGCGGCCGCTCAGACGCGGGCTCGGGTACTGGGAGCGCCAGCGGCCCTGGCCGGAGCGTGTCGAGCCGGAGCCCGGCGTCGCCGAGGGGCCGGACGCGCGCGAGTCGGTGCGCACCCTGTTCATCGCCTTGTTGTCGAGGTAGGCGTCGACGAGCGCATCTGCCCCCTCGATGAGGCCCGTGACGAGGTCGCCGCCCTTGAAGCTCGGCACCATCTTCTCGGCGACGACCGCATCGATGTCGGCGCCGTTCAGGTAGGTCGAGATGCCGTTGCCGGCCTGCACCTGGACGCGGCGGGGCTGCCGCACGAGCAGGATGTAGACCCCGTTGTCCGTAGCGGCGTCGCCGACTCCGAGCTCGTGGGCGCGCTTGCGCGCGTAGTACTCGACGTTCTGGGTGATCGTGTTGACCGTCTCGACGACGACCACCACGTCGTGCTTCTTCGAGAGGCCCCGCAGGTGTGCGCCCACCGCCTGCTGCTGCTCGAAGGTCAGCATGTCGGCGGTGTCGACGACGTTGTCGTTCGCCTGCCGCACCTCCGCCGAGTCGACGACGATCATCGCCGGGTCGTCGGCGCGGAACGTCGACCGGCAGAAGTCGCAGTGCCAGACGCCGTTGGTGTCCTGTCGCAGCTGCGTCGACCCGCAGTTGACGCAGCGCTGCGGCTTCAGCGAGGGATCGCGGCCGTCGTCGACCGGGTCATCCGGCGGGTTCGGGTTCTCGTCGGGTGTCACGGCGGCAGGCTACCGCGTCAGAACTCGTCCTCGTCGTCCTCGCCCGTGTCGATCGCGCCGACGTCGGCGAGATCCTCGATCCAGAGGTCCTCGTCGGCCCGCAGCGTCTGCCAGGCGGCGTAGGCGACGCCCGCGACAGCGACGACGCCGAGGCCGATGAGGATGAACGTGCCGGGCCCGGGACCCTTCTTGGGCGGGGGCGCGATGTTCACGACCTTGCCGCCCGATCGTGCGGCGGAGCGCACGACATCGCGCACCCGCGGGTCGCGCACCGCCTCGATGACGGCGATCGCAGAGCCCACTGCCCCCGAGAGGGCCGGCAGCACATCCGAGACGACGCGGTCCTTGACGGCGGAGCCCGCGGACTTGGCGCCCGCGATGCCGGTCGCGACGACCGGCTGCACGTGGTCGGTGTAGACGCTCGTCACGCGGGGCGCGACCTCTTCGCGCGCGAGCGCGTTGGCCTGGCGCGTGGCCTCCCGCAGCACGCGGGACGCGTGATCGAGCGCCTCGCGCTGCTCCTCCCAGAGCTCGTCTGCCGAGCGCTTGAGCCTCTTGAGCTCCTTCTGACGCGTGCGGGACAGTGCCATGACGACCTCCGATGTGCGGCTGAGCGTCTTCCCATCCTGCCACGCGCACCGTGTGAAACAATGGCCGAATGCCTCTCCCCACCGCGGTCGCGACCATCCACACCAACCTGGGCGACATCAAGGTCAACCTCTTCGGCAACCACGCCCCCGTGACCGTCGAGAACTTCATCGGCCTCGCGACGGGCACGAAGCAGTGGCAGCACCCGGGCACGGGCGAGGTGTCGACGAAGCCCCTCTACGACGGCGTCGTCTTCCACCGCATCATCAAGGACTTCATGCTCCAGGGCGGCGACCCGCTCGGGCAGGGCATCGGCGGCCCCGGCTACCAGTTCGACGACGAGATCCACCCCGAGCTCGTCTTCGACCAGCCGTACCTCCTCGCGATGGCGAACGCCGGCATCCAGGGCGGCCGCGGCACGAACGGCTCGCAGTTCTTCATCACGACCGTTCCGACGCCGTGGCTCAACCGCAAGCACACGATCTTCGGCGAGGTGGCCGACGACGAGTCCAAGCGCGTCGTCGACGCGATCGAGGCGGTGCCGACGGATGGCCGCGACCGGCCCCTCGAGGACGTCGTCATCACGGGCATCGACGTCGAGGCGCGGTGAACTCTCCCCGCTTCGGCGAGCACCACGACGAGGACCCCTCGGTCTGCTATCGCCACCCCGACCGCCAGAGCTGGGTGCTGTGCCAGCGCTGCGGCCGCACCATCTGCCCGGAGTGCCAGATCCTCGCGCCCGTCGGCGTGCAGTGCCCCGAATGCGTCCGGGAGGCGGGCGGCTCCGTACAGTGGACCCCCACCGCCACCAAGCCCGTGAAGCAGCGGGCCGCGGCGCGTCGGGCCCCCGCCTCCGCCCGGGACGGATTCCGCGGCTGGGTCACCGGGCTCCTGCGGCCGGGCGGTGAGTCGCCCCCGCTCAGCTGGATCTTCGCGGGGAGCGCGATCGCACTGTGGCTGCTCGGGCTGTTCACCGCGAACCTGCCCGCGATCTGGCTCGCCGCGTTCCCGAACACCGCGTGGCAGGTCTGGCGTTTCGCGACGTTCCCGTTCGTCTACCCGGCGGTGGCGAGCATCCAGGGCATCCTGCTGTTCGCCCTCGCACTCTTCTTCTGGTTGCTGTTCGCGCCCTCGGTGGAGCGCAACTTCGGGCGCGCCCGCTTCCTCACCGTCTTCTTCGCGGCATCCATCTTCGGCGCAGCGGCGCAGCTGATCTTCGGCGGCATGGCCTACGGGCTCGCGGCGGGCCTCTTCGGACTCCTCGGCTCCTACGCGGTGCTCATGTGGTCGTACCCGCCCGCGCGCACCCAGATCCTCGTCGTGCTCGCGATCAACCTCGCGATCAACCTCGCCTTCGGCGGGGGATCGATCCCGCTCATCTTCGGCGGGCTGCTCGCCGGGGCGGGCGCCACCTACCTGCTCCAGTTCTACGAGGAGCGGCCGCGGGCGAAGGCGTCGACGCCCTACCTCATCATCGGCGGCGGGGTCGTGGCCCTGGCGATCATCGCCGTCGTGGTCAACGTCACCGGCATCTGACTGCGCGCGCTGTCCACAGGGTCATCCACAGTGTGGACAGAATTACACGCGTGTATTTCCGTGCCGGGTGAGCGGGGTCAGCGCCACCGGGTGGTCATGAGGAAGCCGATGAACATGATCCCGAAGCCGATCAGGATGTTGCCGGCGCCGAGCGCCGGGAGCGGCCAGGAGTTCTGGCTCACGTAGTAGACAATGATCCACGCGAGGCCGACGAGCATGAAGCCGAACATGACAGGCTTGAACCACACGGGGTTCGGGACGTCTTCGCCCTTCACGGCATTCTGCGCAGCCGGCTTGGTACGGGTCTTGGGACGGGCCATGCCGACGATCATAGCCTGGCGCCGCTGAGAGCCCGAAGCCGCTGCCCAGCCGTTCCGCCTACAATCGGCTCATGCCCGGCCGCCGTTCCCTGCGCCCCCGGCGCCGGATCTCGGTCGTCGGGGTGATCGGCGAGCTCCTCATCACGGGGGGACTCGTCGTGCTGCTCTTCATCGGATGGCAGCTGTGGTTCTACGACGCCATCGTCGGCGACGAGCTCAAGCAGCAGGCGACCGAGCAGAGCCGCGAGTGGAACCAGCAGGCCGCCGAGAGCCCGACGCCGACCCCGAGCGAGGCGCCCACCGACGAGCCGTCGACCGACGAGCCGCCCGTGCAGGCGGCTCCCGCCAACGCCCAGCAGTTCGGCATGCTCATCGTGCCGCGCTGGGGCGCCGACTACTACCGTCCGATCGCCGAGGGCGTCGGGGTGTACGACGTGCTCAACAAGGGAGAGCTCGGTCACTACCCGAGCACCCAGATGCCGGGGGAAGCGGGGAACTTCGCGATCGCCGCCCACCGCACGACGAAGGGCGGGTCGCTCCACAACATCCACGAGCTGCAGCTCGGCGACCACATCTACGTGGAGACGGCGGCCGGCTGGTACCGCTACAGCTTCCGCAACCTCGAGTACGTGCGTCCGACGGGGGTCGGGGTGCTCAACCCCGTTCCGCAGGAGGACGCCGACCCGGCGGAGCGGTACATCACGCTCACGAGCTGCAACCCGATCATCAGCTCGATCGAGCGGATCATCGCCTACGGCGTCTACGACGGCTTCTTCCCGCGCGACCCGTCGAAGCCCGCATCCGGCGCACCCCAGGAGATCGCCGAGACGGTGTCAGGGGCGGTGGCGAGCTGATGTACGGAGCCCTGTGGCGCGTCCTCCCGGGACCCTGGTGGGTGCGGGTGATCATCCTCGCGGTGCTCGTCGCCGCCGTCGTGGCGGCTCTCATATTCTGGGTGTTCCCCTGGGTGGACCAGTTCATCAGCCTGCAGGAAGTGACGGTGGACCAGTGACGCGCGTGCTCGTCGTCGACAATTACGACAGCTTCGTCTACACGCTCGCGGGCTACCTCGTGCAGCTCGGCGCGGAGATCGACGTCGTGCGCAACGACGACTTCCCCGCCGAAGAGGCCGCGGAGCGGATCGCCGACTACGACGCCGTGCTCCTCTCCCCCGGCCCCGGCACGCCGGCCGCCGCGGGCGTGTCGATCCCGATCGTGCACGCCGCGATCGCGGCGGGCTCCCCCCTGCTCGGGGTGTGCCTCGGCCACCAGGCGATCGCCGAGGCCCTCGGCGCGACGGTGACGCACGCCGAGGAGCTCATGCACGGCAAGACGTCGCTCATCCGTCACGACGACTCGGCGTTCTTCGACGGCGTCCCCCAGCCGTTCCGTGCCACGCGATACCACTCGCTCGCCGTCGTCGACTCGACCGTGCCCGAGGTGCTCGAGGTCACGGCGCGTACCGACGGCGGCATCATCATGGCGCTGCGGCACCGTGAGGCGCCCGTGTTCGGGGTGCAGTTCCACCCCGAGTCGGTGCTCACCGAGGGCGGCTACCGGATGCTCGGCAACTGGCTCGCCGCCACGGGGATGCCGCAGGCCGTCGAGCGCGCCGCGGGGCTCAGCCCGCTCGTCAAGCTCGCCTGACGCGGGTCGGCTCCCGAGCCGAACCGCTCCGTGACGGGGCGCGCGCTCAGTCGCCCTGGCAGTAGGTGAGCGTCACCGAGGAGCGCTGCGGCACATCGCCCTTCGCCGACTGCGCGATGACCTTCTGGCCGCTGCAGCCGCCGTCCGGCTTGAGGTTGACGCTCAGCTGCAGCACGGCGAGGGCCGCCTGGGCGTCGGTCACCGGCTGCCCCACGAGATCCGCGACCTGCACGAGGCCGTTCGAGAGCACGAGGTTGACGGTGCCGCCCGCGGGCACGTTCTGCGCACCGGTGAGCAGGGCAGGGTCGTCGCCGACGGTGATGCCGATCACCTGACCCGCCGGGATGCTCGGGTGGTACTGCTGCGAACTCATGCCGTACGTGAGCCCGAGCTCGGCGAGCTTCGCCTTCGCGTCGGCCTCGCTCGCGTAGGTGAGCGACGGGAGCGACACCGAGGGCGGCCCCGTCGACACGATCACGTCGATGTCCTCGCCCTTGCTCACGCGGGTGCCGGGGTCGATGCTCGTGGAGATGATGATGCCCGCCTCGACGTCGGCGCTCGCCTTGTCGACACGGTGGGGTGTGAGGCCCAGCGAGCTCAGCTCCTCGATGCCGGCCTCCGCCTGCTGCCCCGCGACATCCGGCACCTCGACCGCGAGGTCGGGGGCGATGTTGGTGGGCGAGAGGCTGAAGACCCACACCATCGCGGCGACGATGATGACGACCATGACGGCGATGCCTCCCCAGATCCAGGCCACCGGCGGGCGGCTCTGGGTGCGGGTCGGGCGGTTCTCGTCGTTCGCGAGGCGCCGGAGCGTCGCCTCGGACGCGGCGGTCGAGTTGGGGTTCACCCCGAAGAGCGTCGCGTTGAAGTCGTCGGCGACCGGGACGCGGTCGGGCACCTTGCCGCCCGCGGCGACCTCGAGGTCGGCCTTGAACTCCGCGGCGCTCTGGAACCGGTCGAAGCGGTCCTTCGCGAGGGCGTGCATGACGACGGCGCTCATGGCGGGCGAGACGGCCGGGTTGGCCGCGTTCGGCGGCATCGGCAGTTCGCTCACGTGCTGGTAGGCCACCGCGACGGGGGAGTCGCCGCGGAACGGGGTGCGGCCGGTGAGCATCTCGTAGAGCACGACGCCCGTCGAGTAGAGGTCGGTGCGGGCATCGACGCTCTCACCCCGGGCCTGCTCGGGAGAGAAGTAGCTCGCGGTGCCGAGCACGGCGCTCGTCTGGGCCACGTTGGCCGACGACTCGGAGATCGCGCGCGCGATGCCGAAGTCCATGACCTTGACCTGCCCGTTGGGCGTGATCATGACGTTGCCTGGCTTGATGTCGCGGTGCACGACCCCCGCGCGGTGCGAGTACTCGAGGGCCGTGAGGATGCCGGCCGCGATGCGCGCGGCCTCCGCCGTCCCGAGCGGCCCCGCCGCGATGAGCTCGGAGAGGAGCTTGCCCTCGACACGCTCCATGACGATGAAGGGGAGCTGCACGTCGTGACCGTCCGCGCCGCGGATGGTCTCCTCGCCCGCGTCGAAGACGCGCACGATCGTGGGGTGCGCCATGCGCGCCGCTGCCTGCGCCTCCTGCCGGAACCGGGTGCGGAACGCGGGGTCGGTGGCGAGCGTGGGGCGCAGCAGCTTGATGGCCACGCGCCGGTTCAGGCGCGTGTCGAGTCCCTCACGCACCTCGGCCATGCCGCCACGGCCGAGCACCTTGCCGAGTTCGTAGCGACCGGCGAGCGTGCGCACACCCTCGATCACTGCGTCACTCACGCGGTCAGTCTAGCCGCGGGCGGCTGGGAGAAGATCCGTCGTGAGACGGATGCTCAGTTCACCGGGATCGAGATCGACGCCGACTGCGAGGTGATGCCCCCCGCGCAATTCGCGACGAGCGCGACGGTCGCGGGGCTCGCGGGCGTCGGGCCGAGCACGATCGTGATCGACGTGGCGTTGGCGCCGAGCGAGGTGCCGCCCGGGGCGCTCGCGTTGGTGAGCGTCGCCGTGTAGCCCTGCAGCGCGTAGCCCGCGGGGCATCCGGCGTACGAGGCGAAGCTCACCTCGACGCCGTCGCCGACGTCGCCGGATGTCGGGTCTGCGCCCGTGATGTTCGGGGCGCCGGGCTGCGGGAACGGGCCGTACACCGTGAGGGTGATCGTCTGCCCCTTCTTGACGTTGCCGCTCGGCGTGATGTTCTGCACCGTGTCGACCTTGTCGGGCGAGGGTGCGGCCGGACCCGTGGCCTGGTTGATCTCGAAGCCGCCGCCCGTGGCGTCGAGCTTCGCGATCGCGTCGCCCACCGAGAGGCCGATGTAGTCGTCACGGTTGATGGGCACCGTGTCGCTGCTGCTCGGCGACGGGCTCGGGGATTCGCTCGGGCTCTTGCTGGGCGGCGTGGAGGTGGGTGTGCTCGGACCATCGTCGCCGCCGCGGGGCTGCACGGCGATGACGATGATGATGGCGATGAGCGCGACCGCGAGGAGCGACACGATCGCGATGAGCGGCCACATCCACGGGCTCCGGCGCCGGACCTCCGGCAGCGGGGTCGTCGCGGTCGGACCGCCCGCCGACGGCAGGACGCGCGTCGCCGTGGTCGCACCCGACTCGACGGCGAGAGCTCCTGCGAGCACGCCGGGCACGGCGGCCGCGGCGCCCGCGACGTCGCCGCGGCGCAGCGCCTGGGCGGCGCGGGCGAGGTGCGCGGCGGTCGCCGGCCTGTCCTCGGGCCGCTTCGCGATCGACGAGTACACGAGGTTGCGCACGGGCTCCGAGACCGTCTGAGGCAGGTCGGGCGGCGTCTCGTTGATCTGCGCCATGGCGATCGCGACCTGCGACTCGCCCGTGAAGGGGCGGCGTCCGGCGAGCGCCTCGTAGGCGACGATGCCGAGCGAGTAGATGTCGGTGGAGGGGGATGCCGGGTGCCCGCTCGCCTGCTCGGGCGAGAGGTACTGCACGGTGCCCATGACCTGACCCGTGGCGGTGAGCGGCACCTGGTCGGCGATGCGCGCGATGCCGAAGTCGGTGATCTTCACGCGGCCGTCGGGCGTGATGAGCAGGTTGCCGGGCTTGATGTCGCGGTGCACGAGGCCGGCCGAGTGGGCGGCCTGGAGCGCGGATGCGGTCTGCGCGACGATGTCGAGCACGCGATCCGTCGAGAGCACCTTCTCGCGTTCGAGGACGGTCGAGAGCGCCTCGCCGGGGACGAGCTCCATGACGAGGTAGGCGGAGCCGTCCTCCTCGCCGTAGTCGAAGACGTTGGCGATGCCCTCGTGGTTGACGAGCGCCGCGTGACGCGCCTCCGCGCGAAAGCGCTCGAGGAAGCCGGGGTCGCCGAGGTACTCGTCCTTGAGGATCTTGATGGCGACGGTGCGTCCGATCACGAGGTCCGTGGCCTGCCACACCTCGCCCATGCCGCCGATCGCGATCCGGCTCGACAGCTGGTATCGCCCCCCGAAGGTGAGCCCGCTCGTGGGTCTCATCTGTTCAGCACCGCCTCTATGACCTTCTTCGCGACCGGAGCCGCGATCGTGTTTCCGAAACCGGATTGGCCCCTGCCTCCACCGTTCTCGACCACCACCGCGACGGCGACCTTCGGGTCGGTGGCGGGGGCGAAGCCGGTGAACCAGAGCGTGTGCGGCTGGTTCGTGCCGTTCTGTGCTGTGCCCGTCTTGCCCGCGACATCGACACCACTGATTCTGGCATTGCTTGCGGCGCCGCTGGCCACATTCGCGATCATCATCTGAGTCATGCTCGCGGCGACGTCTCCGTCGAGGGAGCGGCCGAAGGATTCCGGCTCGAACTGCTGGAGGACGGAGAGGTCGGGCGCGCTGATGCTCTCGACGAGGTTCGGGCGCATGAGCTCACCGCCGTTGGCGATCGCGGCCGAGACCATCGCCATCTGGAACGGGGTCACGCGGTCGTTGCCCTGCCCGAACGACTGCAGCATGAGCTGCGCCTCGCTCTCGGGCTCGGGGAAGACGCTCTGGGTGACCTTCATGGGGATCGAGAAGGGGTTCTCGAAGCCGAACGCGCGGGCCTGCTCGTCGATCGCGTCGTAGCCGAGCGCCGCGCCGAGCTGGGCGAAGGGGATGTTGCACGAGAACCGCAGGGCGTCGGCGATGCTCACGGTCTCGCCGCCGCCGCACGAGCCGCCCTCGGAGTTGGTGATGGTCGTGTTCGTGCCCGGGAGCGTGAAGCTCGACGGGTTCGGGATCTGGCTGTCGGGCGTGTACTGGCCGGACGCAAGCGCCGCGGAGGCGACGACGAGCTTGAAGGTCGAGCCGGGCGGGTTGAGCGCGCCGCTGATCGCTCGGTTGACGAGCGGGTCGCCCTCGGTCGCGAGGAGCTGGTCGTAGTTCGCGATGACCGCGGCCTGGTCGTGGCCCGCGAGCAGGTTGGGGTCGAACGACGGCGTCGACACCATCGCGAGGATGCGACCCGTCGCGGGCTCGATCGCGATCACCGCGCCCTGCAGGCCGCCGAGCGCATCCCACGCCGCCTGCTGCACGACGGGATCGATCGTCGTCTGCACGGTCGCCCCGCGGGGGTTCTGCCCCGTGAGGATCGAGTTGAGCCGGTCGAGGAACTGCTGGTTGGCCCGGCCGCTCAGGTAGTCGTTGAGCGATCCCTCGAGGCCCGTGTTCTCGCCGTGGATCGTGAAGTAACCGGTGACGGCGGCGTACAGCTCGCCCTGGGGGTAGGTGCGCTGGTACTTGTACTCGTCGCCGCTCGGCACCGACACCGCGATCACGGTGTCGCCGGCGAGGATGGGGCCGCGCTCGACCGAGAAGCTCGCATACAGGGTGCGCGTGTTGCGCGCGTCGGCCTGCAACTGGTCCTGCTGCACGACCTGGATCATCGTCGTCGAGGTGAACAGCGCGAGGAACATCGCGAGGATGAGCACGCTCACGCGCCGGAGCTCCTTGTTCACGACGCACCCCCCGCCTCGACGATCGCGTGCGGCTGCTGGCGCACGGCATCCGAGAGTCGCAGCAGGAGCGCGACGATGATCCAGTTCGCGACGAGCGACGATCCGCCCGCCGCGAGGAACGGCGTCGTGAGACCCGTGAGCGGGATGATGCGGGTGACGCCGCCGATGACGATGAACACCTGCAGCCCCACGACGAACGACAGGCCCACCGCGAGGAGGCGCCCGAAGTCGTCCTGGCCCGCGACGCCGATGCGGAATCCGCGGGCCACGAAGATCAGGTAGAGCGCGAGGATCGCGAACAGGCCGATGAGGCCGAGCTCCTCGCCGAGGCTCGCGATGATGTAGTCGCTCTCGGCGAGCGGCACGAGGTCGGGGCGGCCCTGACCGAGACCCGTGCCCACGAGGCCGCCGTCGGCGAGGCCGAAGATGCCCTGTACGAGCTGGTAGCTGCCGCCCTCACGCTCGTAGATCTCGGGGTTGAACGCGTCGAGCCAGTTGGCGAACCGCCCCTGCACGTAGGGAAGCGCGCGCGTCGCGAGCCAGCCGCCGCCGGCGAAGAGGGCGAGGCCGATGAGGATCCAGCTGCCGCGGCCCGTCGCGACGTAGAGCATGACGAGGAAGAGCCCGAAGTAGAGGAGGGCGGTTCCGAGATCGCGCTGGATGATGATGACGCCCATCGAGAGCACCCACACCACGAGGATCGGCCCCAGGTCGCGCGCTCGCGGCAGGCGCAGCCCCAGGAACGAGCGGCCGACCATCGAGAGCGAGTCGCGCGCCGTCACGAGGTAGCCCGCGAAGAAGATCGCGAGCAGGATCTTCGCGAACTCGCCCGGCTGGAACGAGAAGAACCCGATGCGCACCCACACATCCGCGTTCGCGCCCGTCTCGCCGATGACCGGCACGACGGGGAGCAGGAGCAGCAGGATGCCGACGAACATCGCGATGTAGCGGTAGCGCTGCAGCACGCGGTGGTTGCGCACGAGCACGAGCCCGCCGATCGCGAAGGCGATCGCGATCGTCGCCCACACCGCCTGACGCACGGCGTAGGCCGACCACCCCTCGTAGCCCTCGGCGATGTCGAGGCGGTGGATCATCGCGATGCCGAGCCCCGTCAGCACCGTCGCGATGGGCACGACGAACGGGTCGCCCTCGGGCGCGACGACGCGCTCCGCCAGGTGCAGCACGAGCACGAGGCCCGCGGGCAGGGCCGCGAGCGCGAACATGCCGCCGTCGATCTCGCCGAGGGCACCGAGGTCGACGAGCGCGAGCGCCGACGCCGCGACGGCGAGCGCCGCGATGATGAGCAGCAGCTCGAGGTTGCGCAGCCGCGCGGGCGTGCGCAGGCGGATGCGGATGGTCGTGGTGAGCGGGGCGGATCCGCCCGACTCGGGGCGGCCGACCGCGGCGGGGTGCGACGCGCTCACGTCAGCTCCCCGCCGATGCGGCGAGCCGGTCGACGATCTCGTGCGCGTCGCGCAGCGAGTCGGCGCTGATGGTGGCCTCCACGGCATCCCGCTGGTAGGCGGGCAGGTCGGCGACCGAGATGGCGGTTGTCTGGTGCACGCTCGAGAGCGAGATCGGCCCGATCGACTGCTGCACGCCCTGGAAGATGGCGACGTTGCCGTCGCTCACGCCCACGAAGTAGTGCATCTGGGTCCAGCGGTACCCGAGCCACCCGGCGAGCACGATCGCAGCGGCGGCGAGACCCACGCCCACCGCCCACAGGATGCGGCGGCGGATCGCGCGGCGGCGATCCTCCTCGATGAGCTCGTCGAGGTAGCTCTCGCTCTCGGGCTCGAAGTGGGCGTCCTCCGGCGGCGACGCCTTGAGGGGGTGCAGCAGGAGCGTGGGGAGGCGGATGGGCCGGCGCACCTCCTCCTCCTGCCCGAAGGTGAGCGGGTGCGCGGCCGAGCCGACGAAGACGGGGCCCGCGCCGGAGGCGCCGTCGGAGTCGTCGATGTCGATGAGCAGCACGGTGACGTTGTCGGGGGCGCCGTGGTCGAGGCTCTCCTTGACGAGCCGATCCGCGGCGCCCTGCGCCGTGCGGATGGTGCTCAGGACGTGGACGATCTTCTCCTCGGACACGTAGCCGGAGAGGCCGTCGGAGCACAGCAGCCAGCGGTCGCCGGCCTTCACGTCGAACACCGCCGTGTCGATCTCGGGCGAGGCGTCGACGTCGCCGAGCACGCGCATGAGCACGGCCCGCCGCGGGTGCACGGCGGCTTCCTCGGGGGTGATCCGCCCGGATTCGACGAGCCGTTGCACGAAGGTGTGGTCGGTCGTCATCTGGGTGAGCTCGCCGCCGCGGAAGCGGTACACCCGCGAGTCGCCGATGTGGGCGAGGGCGAAGGTGTCGCCGACGCGCGCGATCGCCGAGACGGTCGTGCCCATCCCGGTGAGCTCGTTGTGGTCGAAGACCGTCTCGGCCAGGAGGCCGTTCGCGGCGATGAGGGCGTCGTGCAGGGCGGAGACGGCGTCCTCGGGGGTGGCGTACGGCTGGTCGGCCTCGGCGATGCGTTGCGCCGCGATGTGACTCGCGACGTCGCCGCCCGCGTGCCCGCCCATCCCGTCGGCGACCACGAAGAGCTGGCGGCCGAGGTAGCCGGAGTCCTGGTTGCTCGCGCGGATCTTCCCGACGTGGGAGACGGCGGCGCTCGTGGGGGTCGTCGCCACTGCTTAGCGCCTCAGCTCGAAGCTCGTGGTGCCGATGGTGACGGTCGATCCGACCGGGACCGGGGTCGGCAGGGTGACACGCGTGCCGTCGAGGAAGGTGCCGTTGGTGGAGTCGAGATCCTGGATGACCCACTCGTCGTTCCAGAGCATGAGACGCGCGTGGTGGGTGGAGGTGTAGTCGTCGCGGATGACGAGGCCGGATTCGCTCGACCGGCCGATCGTGAGCTGCTCGGTCGGCAGCTCGATCTCCATGCCCTCCTTGGGGCCGGAGGTGATGAGGAGGCGGCGCGGGGTGCTGACGCTCGCGTGCGGTTGGGCGCGCATCGGCTCGGTCACGACGGGGGCCACGACGGGAGCGGCGGCGGCCGCGACGGGCACGGGGGACGCGGGGAACGTCTCGACGGGGGGCGCCTGCGCGGGCAGCTTGCGGGCGCGCGTTCCGAATAGGTCGGAGCGCAGGGCGTACACGACCATGAACACGAAGGCCCACATGAGGATGAGGAACCCGAGCCGCAGCACGAGAAGGGTCAGCTCGCTCACCGCGCGCCCCCATCCGGTCGGGCGAGCTCGGTCGCCTGGGCGAGCACGCGGAAGACGATGCGGGTGCGACCGATCTCGATGACCGAGTCGGGCTGCAGCACGGCCCGTGTGACGGGCTGGCCGTTGAGCTTCGAGCCGTTCGTGGAGCCGAGGTCGGTGACCTGGCCGCGCGTGCCGTCCCACAGGATCTCCACGTGCTTCCGGGAGGTGCCCGTGTCGGGGATCGTGATGTCGGCGTCCGAGCCACGGCCGATGACGGTGCGGCCCTTCGCGATCGGGTAGCGCTTGCCGCCGATGTCGAGCACGGGCGTCCACTGCACGGCGCCCTTCACGTTCTCGGACTCGATGCGCACGATGCCTGCCGAGAGCTTGGGGTCGGCCTGCAGGCGGATGTCGATGCCGCCCGCGAACGAGTAGCGCTGGGCTGTGGCGTGCTGCTGCACGAGTCGCGTGAACTCGTCGATGAGAGCGGGGCCGAGCCCCGACATCCGCTCGAAGTCGGAGGGGGAGAGATGCACGGTGAAGCGATTGGGCACGAGGATGCGGTCGCGCGACACGACGGCGGCCTTGGTGTCGAGCTCACGACGCAGGGCGGCCGTGACCTCGAGGGGCTGGAGACCGCTCTTGAAGGTCTTGGCGAACGCGCCGCCCACGACGCGCTCCAAGCCCTTCTCGAATTCGTCGAGAATCCCCAAGGGTCTCCTCTCGGCGGCGCGGGTGCGCCTTCCGGCTCTCTCGGACTCTCCGATGGTAGTCGGGTCTCCCGCCCGTGGGGTCAGCCCGGGGGCTCAGCCGTGTCGTCCTGCAGGTCGATTCGCGTGTGCGCACCGGTCGGTGCATCCCGCCCGCCTCCCGCGGGCCGGCGTCTGCCCGCTGCTCGCAGGGCCCGCCGTCGCGCCCGTGGTAGTCTCGCTAGGCTGATCCGCTCCGGCGGGTCTGCGCGCGAGTGGCGGAATAGGCAGACGCGCTGGCTTCAGGTGCCAGTGCCCGCAAGGGCGTGGGGGTTCAACTCCCCCCTCGCGCACCACACGGTGCAGCACCCCGGGGTGCGCTCATGCGGTCTCGGGGTCGGCCCCCGACGCGATGCGGTCCGCCTCGGCGCTGTCGAGCTGGTCGGGGTCGGCATCCGGATCGATGCGCTTCTCGCCGTCCACCTCCACGGTCGTCGGGTCGAGGTCGTCGACGTCGGTGCGCGGGTCGCCGTCGCGACCGGGGAGGATCGGGGGCACGGGCATGTTGTTGCTGATGTTGGTCATGGCCCCACGGTAGGAACGTGCCGCCGGGGTGGCGATGGGCTTGCGACCGCGGGGTGGCCGCGCTACCAGCCCTCGCCCGGCGCCGCGGCATGAACGGATGTGCAGGGTTTGCGTTTCTCGTGTTTCAACGTTCTAATATCAGGAGCAACCGCGGGTGCCGCGGTAATCACAATCCTGCGCAACGGCGCGCGAAAGGGAACAGCATGACGAAGAGGAATCCACTCTACGGGCGCAAGCTGGGCAAGGCGGCTGCGGCAGCGGTCGCGGCGGCGTTGGCCGTCACGGTAGCCGGCTGCTCGAACGGAGGCGGCGAGTCCGTCGACCTCGAGACCACCGAGGTCGAGCTGAGCTTCTGGAACGGTCTGACCGGGGGCGACGGCCCGGTCATGCAGGGCCTTGTCGACCAGTTCATGGAGGAGCACCCCAACATCTCCGTGGAGATGGTCGCAACGGCCTGGAATGACTACTACCAGAAGCTCCCAGCCGTCGTGAGCAACGGTACGGCTCCCGATGTCGGGCTCATCCAGATCAACTTCCTCGCGACGAACGCGGCCCGCGGCGTCATTCAGCCCCTCGATGAACTGACGGAGACGCTCGGCATCAATGCGGATGACTTCCCGGACGCGGTCTGGAAGGCGGGCGAGTACCGTGGCGAGCGCTTCGGCATCCCGCTCGACGTGCACCCGGTCGCCCTCTACTACAACAAGACCGTGCTCGCGAAGTGCGGCGTCGACCCCGAGGTCCCGCCGACGGACCGCACGGAATTCGAGGAGATCCTCGAGGCGTGCAAGGCGGCGGGCATCCAGGGATTCTGGGTCTCGCCGCAGACCGCCGGCAGTGTCGTCGGTCAGACACTGGTGTACCAGTTCGGCGGCTCGCTCATCGGTGACGACCAGGTCACTGCGACGTTCGCCGACCAGCCCGGGATCGACGCCGTCGACTATCTGATGTCGCTCGTCGAGCGGGGGTACAGCCCCGCCAACGCCGACGCCGGGAGCGACTACACGTCGTTCACCAACAACGAGTCGGCGTTCCTCATCAGCGGGCCGTGGAACGTCACGCCGTTGACCGAGCTCGCCGACCTCGACTGGGGTGTCACGAGCGTTCCGCAGCTGGGAACGCAGCTCGCGGCCTGGGGCGGCTCGCATTACTTCGTGCTGCCGAAGCAGACCAAGCAGGATGCTGCTCGTGCTGCAGCGGCGCAACTCTTCATCGGCTGGATCTCGGAGCACTCGCTCGACTGGTCCAAGGCGGGTCAGGTGCCCGCGCGCGACGCCGTCCGCGAATCGCCCGCATTCGCCGACCAGGGTCTCGTGACGGAGTTCGCGAAGGCGCTCGAATTCGTCCACTTCATCCCGCCGACGGCGGGTGTGACCGATGCGCTCCCCGAGTGGAACGCGGCCGTGAGCGAGATCATGACCGGTGGCAAGTCGACGAAGGACGGGCTCCGTGAAGCCGCCGATCGCGCTGAGCGGATCCTCGAAGAGAACATGAAGAAGTACGGATGAAGTCCATC
>JAEYZI010000001.1 GCA_023428065.1 Actinomycetes bacterium
CCCGCGGACTTCGACGTCGAGGAGCAGCGGCGGGCCCTCGCGGCCTCCGTCTAGGGCCGGGCATGAGCGCCGACGCCGCGGTGAGCCCGCCCCTGCAGCTCCCCCTCCCCGGGGCCTCGTTCGGGCAGGCCGTGGCGCGCTTCTTCCGCAAGTACGCGACCTTCTCGGGGCGCGCGAGCCTCTCCGAGTACTGGTGGTGGCAGCTCGCGAGCTTCCTCGTCTACCTCCTGCTCGGGATCGCGACGCTCGTCGCCGGCGTTGCGACCGGTCGCCCGAATCCCGACGGGGGCGGCATCCTGCTCGGCCCCGTGGCGGGAGTCGGGGCGGCCGTCATCGCCGCGTGGTTCCTCGCGACGCTCGTGCCGCAGCTCGCGATCGCGGTGCGGCGCCTGCACGACGCCGACCTCTCCGGCTGGATGGTGCTGCTGCGGCTCGTGCCCTCGGTGGGCGACGTCATCGTGATCGTCCTCACGCTCCTGCCGTCGAATCCGAGGGGCGCGCGCTTCGACCGCCGCTCGTGACACGACGGATGCCGCGGGGGTCGGGCCCCGCGGCATCCGCGTCTCGCGCGTCTCAGCGCGTCGTCATGAGGCGCACGCCCGCGACGTAGAACGGGGCGAAGAACACGGCCACGAGCACGACGGCGACGGGTCCGGTCACGAGCGTCGGCACGAGCCACGCGAGCCCGCCGAACGGGGCGAGGAACCACGGCACGACGCCTGCGCGGGCGAGGCCGAGCGCGTAGGCCATGAGTCCGGCGAGGCCGCCCACGATGCCGGTGGCCTTCCACAGGCCGATCATGACGTCGTTTTTCGCGGTCTCCGAGAGGAGCACGGCGTCCTCGATGGGGAGCACGTTGCCCGCGCTCACGAGGAACCAGTCCGACAGCAGCAGTCCCGAGAGCTGGATGGAGCCGATGAGCAGGATGGCGGCCGCGATCGGCAGCCAGACGCTGCCGCGGGTGCCGCGCAGGAGGCCACGTCCCGCGACGGCGGCGATCGCGAACGCGACCCAGCCGTAGTGGAGCAGGGCTGCGGAGGCGATGCTGAGACCCGGGTCCGCGGCGAGCGAGGCGATGTAGCCGGCCTCGCCCGGATCGGTCTGCGCGGGCGAGGTCGCCATGCCGGCGACGTGCAGCAGCGGCGCGACGATGAACGCGGCGCCGCCGATGCGCTCGAGCAGGTGCGGGCGGAACGGGCCGAGGTCGACGCGCGGGCGCCGGCGGGTGCCGGCCGCTTCGAGGCTCGTCGCCTCCGCGATCGTCGCGCCGCCGTCGGCGGGGGTGGGGGTGGTGGTCATGCGGGTGCCTTCCGAGTGGAGTGGTGGTCAGTGCCTCCACCCTCTCGGCGGGCCGTCCCGTGTGGCGAGGGAACCGGGTCCCGTCGCCGTCCCGATCTGCCGCGGGACGCTACAGGCGCCCGAGTCCCGCGTCGCGGGCACGCACGATGGCCTCCGAGCGGTCGGCCACCTGGAGCTTCGCGAAGATGTTCGACACGTTGTTGCGCACCGTCTTGGGCGACAGGAAGAGCGTCTGCGCGATCTGCGGGTTGGAGCGCCCCGCGGCGAGCAGGTCGAGCACCTCGCGCTCGCGCTCGGTGAGCTGGGGGAACGCGGGCGCGTCGGGGCTCGGGGGTCGGCCCGCGAAGTACGCGGCGACGCGCTGTGCGACGGCCGCCCCGAACACGAGCTCGCCCGAGTCCACCGAGCGGATGGCGCGCACGATCTCGTGCTGGCTCGATCCCTTCACGAGGTAGCCGCGGGCTCCCGCGCGCATCGCCGAGAAGACCGTCTCGTCGTCCTCCGACATCGTGAGCACCACGACGGCGAGGTGCGGATGGCGCGCCGCGAGCTCGCGCGTCGCCGCGATCCCGTCGAGGCCCGGCATCTGCACGTCCATGACGACGACGTCCGCGTCGGCGCTCTCGACGACCTCGAGCGCGGAGAGGCCGTCCTCGGCGACGGCGACGACCTCGACCTCGTCGACCGATTCGAGCAGCATGCGCAATCCGTCGCGGTACACGGGGTGGTCGTCGACGAGGACGACGCGGGTGGCTTCGGTCATGCGAGCTGCTCCTCGGGTTCGGGTTCGGGTTCGGGTGGTGCGGATGCCGGGGCCGGCTCGGTGGGGGCGCCGGCGGACAGGAGGGGGAGGGTCGCGACGAGCACGGTCCCCCTGCGTGCGTCGGTGTCGACCGCGAAGGTGCCGCCGAGCTCCTCCGCACGCTCGCGCATCGAGCGCAGGCCGAGGCCGGGCGTCGCGTCCTCGGGGATCCCGGCGCCGTCGTCGGTGATCTCGACCGTGAGGTGCTGCGGGGTCGAGGCGAGACGCACGACCACCTCGCGTGCACCCGCATGTCGGCGGGCGTTCGTGAGCCCCTCGGAGGCGATGCGGAAGGCGGCGACCTCCGCCGCAGCGGGAAGGGCATGCGTGACATCCGCCTCGACGCGCACCGCGCATCCGGCGCCGTCGACGCGTTCGGCGAGCTGCTCGATCGCGCGCACGAGGCCGAGATCGTCGAGGGCGGGCGGCCGCAGCTCGTGCACGATGCGCCGGATCGCGACGATCACCTCGCTCTGCTCGCCGATCGCCGCGTCGAGCACCTCGCCCGCGCGGTCGGGGGCGCGGTCCATGAGGTTGCGAGCCGTCTCGAGACGCAGCTTCACCCCCGCGAGGAGCGGGCCGAGCTCGTCGTGCAGGTCGCGTCGCAGCCGGGACCGGCTCTCCTCCCGCGCGCGCACGAGCGATTCGCGGATGGCCTGCAGCTCGCGGCCGAGCTCGGCGTTGCGCAGCGCCGCGGCGGCGAGGCGCACGAGGTCCTCGAGCAGACGCTGGTCACGCGGCGACACGACGGGGCGCCGCCCGGGCTGCATCTCGATGCGCCCGATCTGGACGCCCTCGTACTCGATCGGCACGCGTGTGATCTCGCGGCCGCGCACGCCGACCTCGGCCGAGATCGGGTCGGCGTCGTGGCGGTCGATCGCGACGCGCACGTAAGGGGAGGCGAAGGCCTCCGCGATCGTGCGCGCGAGGTCCTCGACGCGCCCCGCGGTGTCGGTCGACCGGGCGAGGCGGTCTCCGAGCGCCGAGACGAGCCCGTAGGGGTCCGAGCGCCTGCCGTAGACGGCGCGCGCGGCGAGGGCGAAGAGCCGATCGCGCAACGGCGCGTAGGCGATCGTCACGGCGACGACGGCCACGAGCATCGCGACGCGGTCGTCGAGGGCGCCGCCCACGAGCAGCACGATGAGCACGTCGACCGTGAGCGCCGCGACGATGAGCGCGCCGTACACGATCGTCCACGAGAGCAGCCGGTCGATGTCGTAGAGCCGGTAGCGCGTGACCGCGACGAGCACCGAGGCCGACACGAGCCCGATGGTGAGCCCGAGGAGTACGTCGACGGCGGCCTGCGGGAGCACGGGGTAGAGGAAGGTCGCCGCGATGAAGACGGCGCCGGACCACACGAGCCAGCGCAGCTGCGCGCGGAGCTCGGCATCCGCCCCGAACCGACGGCTGATGGCGACGACGAGCGCGAGCACGAGACCCGCGAACATGAGGGTCGGCGAGGTGCGCAGGATCGCGAGCCACACTTCCTGCGGCAGCTGCACCTCGAGGATGCCGGGGTCGAACGCGTCGAGCTCGGCCCGCCTCCCCGGGTCGTCGGCCGCCAGGATCGCCGCTGGCGCGAAGATGAACGAGAAGGGCATCCCGAGACCGCACAGCACCGAGATGCTCGCGACGATCCGCCGCCAGCCGCGCGGGAAGCGGCCGTCGGGGAAGAGGATGAGCAGCAGCTGGATCGGCATGATGAGCACGGATCCGAGCCGCGAGTAGTACCAGAACGCGGCGGGCGCCCACGCCGCGTCGCGGTCGAAGTACCACGCGTAGTTCGTGGCCGCGCTCGCGGGCGCGTCGAGCACCCACAGCGTGCCGAACCCGACGAGCACGAGCGCGACGGGATGCCAGGGCAGGCGCCACATGAGGAGGGCGCCGGGGATCACCATCGCGAGGCCGGGCACGACGCTCGACCAGCCGGGCGTCTCGATGGGGTCGGGGTGGGTCGGCAGCACGAGGGAGTCGAGCGCGAGCCCGAGCGCGCTCGCGGCGAGCGAGACGGCGACGAGCACGACGACGGCTATCCGGCTCGAGGTGCGTCGCATGCGCTCATCGTGGCAGTGCGGTGTCCCGTCTGTCACGGGACTCGCGTCCCGCGCGTCGCGCGGATCAGCCGAAGGCCTCCACGATGGGGCGGAACTTGAGCTTCGTCTCGGCGAGCTCGACGTCGGGGTCGGAGGCCGCGAGGATGCCGCCCCCGGCATATGCGCGGATGTCGCCCGACGGTGTGACCTCCGCCGAGCGCAGCGACACGGCCCACTTGCCGTCGCCGTCGGCGTCGACCCACCCCACGGGGCCGCCGTAGCGTCCCCGGTCGAGGGGCTCGAGCTCGCGGATGAGCTCGAGCGCCGCGTCGCGCGGCGTGCCCGCGACGGCGGCGGTCGGGTGCAGCGCGGCGGCGAGATCGAGCGCGGAGGAGCCGTCCGACAGGGTGCCCTCGATATTGGTCGCGAGGTGCCAGAGGTTCGGCAGCTTGAGGGCGAACGGGATCTCGCTCGCGGAGAGGCCGGAGCGCGCGTGGGGCGCGAGCGCGTCGAGCACGCTCTGCACGGCGTAGCGGTGCTCGTCGAGGTCCTTCGTCGACGTCGCGAGGCGCAGGGCGGCGGCGTGGTCCGCCTCCGCGTCGGCCCCGCGTGCGATCGACCCCGCGAGCACGCGCGCGGTCGTCTTGCCGCGGCTCACACGCACGAGGGTCTCGGGGCTCGACCCGATGTGCCCGTCGATCGCGAACGTCCAGGTGTCGGGGTAGCCGAGCGCGAGGTCGACGAGGACGCGCCGCAGGTCGCCGCCCTCGGGCAGGTGCCCCACGAGGTCGCGCGCGAGCACGACCTTGCGCAGCTCGCCCGCGCGGATGCGGTCGATCGCGACGGCGACGATCTCGCGGAAGCGCTCGGGCCCCACCTCGCCCGGCTGAAGGCTCAGGCGGAACTCCGCCCCCATCGCCGTGGGTGCGGGAGCGGGAGCGGGGGAGTCCTCGCCCGCGACGACGACATCCGTGATCCAGGTGACGCCGTCGCGGCGTCCGACGATCGTACGCGGCACGATGAGCACGCTCTCGAACGCCGAGCTCTCGTCGAAGGTGAATGCGCCGAACGCAAGCAGGCCCGTGCCCGACGCGCGCACCGGGTCGTCGACGGTCGCCGCGGCGGCGATGCGCCGCCAGGTCTCGGCGGCCTGCGCGATGCGGTCGGGCCCGCGGAAGGTGAGGCGCACCGCCTCGCCGAGCCCCGCGACCCCCTCGCCGCCACGCATGAACAGCAACGGTCGGCGCGCGTCGAGCAGGGGCAGGAGAGATGCCACCGGATCGACCGCTCGGGTGCGCGCGGTGAGCGCGGGAACGCCCTCGGATACGGTCACGCTTCCACCCTAGGCCGGTCTCGGGCGGCCGCATGAGACGAAGGGCCCGGGCGTCGTCGCATGGGGCCCGGATAGGATGGCGCGTGGTGAACAGGGCGGACATGGAGAAGCGGCCGGACGAGGTGTCCGGCATGTTCGACGACGTCGCCCGCGGCTACGACCGCACCAACGACATCCTCTCGCTCGGCAACGCACCGCTCTGGCGCATCGCCACCGTGCGGGCCGTCGACCCGCAGCCCGGGGAGCGCATCCTCGACGTCGCCGCGGGCACGGGCACCTCATCCGCCGCCCTCGCGAAGTCGGGTGCGACGGTCGTGGCCGTCGACTTCTCGCCCGGCATGATCGCGGAGGGCCGCCGCCGCCACCCGAAGCTCGAGTTCGTCGAGGCCGACGCGGAGAAGCTCCCCTTCGGCGACGACGAGTTCGACGCGGTGACCATCAGCTTCGGCCTGCGCAACGTCTCCGACCCGATCGCCGCGCTCCGCGAGATGTACCGCGTGCTGAAGCCCGGCGGGCGGCTCGTGATCTGCGAGTTCTCGCACCCGTCGAACCCCGTCATGCGCCTCGGCTACGACGGATGGATGAAGCTCGGCATGCCGGTCGTCGCGAAGCTCGCGAGCTCCAACCCCGAGGCGTACCGCTACCTCCTGGAGTCGATCCAGCAGTGGCCCGACCAGCAGTCGCTCGCGAAGTGGATCCGCGGCGTCGGCTTCGCGCGCGTCGCCCACCGCAACCTCACCGGCGGGGTCGTCGCGCTCCACCGCGCCCGCAAGCCCATCGACCCGGCGGTCCGCGCGTCTGCCGCGCGCCGCCGCGCCCCACGCCCCACCACGTGAGAACGAACGGCCACGACGTGACCCCGTCCCCCTCGATCCTCCGGCGCCGCACCCTCGGCGCCTCGCTCGGCCTCGGCGACGCCCTCTTCGCCTCCAACGAGGAGAAGAGCTTCGCGCGCGCCATCGAGGCCGGCCTCGACAAGGTCGAGCAGGGGCTCACGGCGCAGCTCTCCTTCGCCGACGACATCGCCGACGCCGCGGCCCGCTACCTGCTCGACGCGGGCGGGAAGCGCGTGCGCCCCGTGCTCGCGCTGCTGACGGCACAGCTCGGCGACGGCGCGAACGACGACGTCATCCAGGCGGCGCAGGCCGTCGAGATCACCCACGTCGCCTCGCTCTACCACGACGACGTCATGGACGACGCGCAGGTGCGGCGGGGGGTGCCGAGCGCCCAGAAGGTGTGGGGCAACTCGGTCGCGATCCTCACGGGCGACCTGCTCTTCGCGCGCGCGTCGAAGCTCATCGCGGGCCTCGGGGAGCGCGCCCTCACCCTGCAGGCCGACGTCTTCGAGCGCCTGTGCCTCGGACAGCTCCACGAGACGGTCGGCCCGCAGCCCGGGCAGGACCCCATCGAGCACTACCTCGGGGTGCTCGCCGACAAGACGGGCTCGCTCATCTCGTGCGCCGCCGTCGTGGGCGTCGTGTTCTCCCACGCGCCCGAGGAGTACCGCACGCCCGTCGAGGTGTTCGGCGAGAAGGTGGGCGTCGCCTTCCAGCTCGTCGACGACGTCATCGACCTCTCGGCGGCGATCGAGCAGACCGGCAAGGCCGCGGGCACCGACCTGCGTGCGGGCGTGCCGACGCTGCCCCTGCTCTACCTGCGCCGCGAGGCCGAGACGGATGCCGGGGCCGCCGCGCTGCTCTCGCGCCTCGACGCGGGCCTCGCGCCCGACTCCGACCCCGCGACGTTCGCCGAGGCGGTCGCAGAGCTCCGGGCACACCCCGTGACCGAGTGGACGATGGACGAGGCGCGCCGCTGGGCCGACGAGGCCGTCGCCGCGCTCGCCCCGCTGCCGGCGGGGCCCGTCAAGAAGTCGCTCACGCGCTTCGCGCAGGCCATCGTCGAGCGCACCGGCTGAGCCCCGCCGCCTCCTCACGCATCCCCCGCGCCGCAGGCGCACAGGAAGGAACACCATGAAGCTCCGCCTCGCGATCGTGGGCGCCGGTCCGGCCGGCATCTACGCGGCCGACATCCTGCTCAAGTACGAGCGCGGCTTCGACGTGTCGATCGACCTCTTCGAGCAGCTCCCCGCGCCCTACGGGCTCGTGCGCTACGGCGTCGCGCCCGACCACCCCCGCATCAAGGGCATCATCACGGCCCTGCGCGAGGTGCTCGACCGCGGCGACATCCGCATCTTCGGCAACGTGCTCTACGGGCGCGACATCACGCTCGACGACCTCAAGCGCCACTACCACGCCGTCATCTTCGCGACGGGGGCCGTGCGCGACGCCGACCTCGACATCCCCGGCATCGACCTTCCCGGAAGCTACGGCGCCGCCGACTTCGTGAGCTGGTACGACGGGCACCCCGACTACCCGCGCACGTGGCCGCTCGAGGCGCAGTCGGTCGCCGTCATCGGCAACGGCAACGTCGCGCTCGACGTCGCCCGCATCCTCGCGAAGCACCCCGAGGACCTGCTGCCCACCGAGATCCCCGACAACGTCTACGAGGGACTGGCGGCCTCGCGCGTCACCGACGTGCACGTGTTCGGGCGCCGCGGACCCATGCAGGTGAAGTTCACGCCGCTCGAGCTGCGCGAGCTCGGCGAGCTGCGCGACGTCGACATGATCGTCTACGAGGAGGACTTCGACTACGACGACGCCTCCCGGCGGGCGATCGAGTCGAACAAGCAGGTCTTCGTGATCGACAAGGTGCTCACCCAGTGGCGTCAGCGCGAGGTCGGGCAGGCGTCGCGGCGCCTCCACCTGCACTTCTACGCGAAGCCGCTCGAGGTCGTCGGCGACGAGAACGGCATCACGGGCTTCCGGTACGAGCGCACCGAGCCGGACGGATCGGGCGGCGTGCGCGGCACGGGCGAGATCCGCGAGGTGCCCGTGCAGGCGGTCTACCGGGCCGTCGGCTACTTCGGATCGCCGCTGGCCGGCATCCCGTTCGACGAGGACCGCGGCGTCATCCCGAACCACGAGGGCCAGGTGCTCGACCACCACAACGAGGTCGTGCCGGGCGTCTACGCGACGGGCTGGATCAAGCGCGGACCGGTGGGACTCATCGGCCACACGAAGTCCGACGCGATGGAGACGATCTCGCACCTCGTGAAGGACCAGGCGAGCTGGTGGGATCCTGCGGAGCCCGACGAGGCATCCGTCGTGGCGCTCCTCGAGGAGCGCGGCGTCACCTACACCGACCTCGACGGATGGCACCGCCTCGACGAGTTCGAGATCGCGCTCGGAGAGCCGCACGGCCGCGCCCGCATCAAGGTCGTGCCGCGCGAGGAGATGGTCGCGATCTCTACTGCAAGCCCGCCGTCAGACGCATGAGGTTGTCGACCGTCTGAACCCGGAACGACCGCAGGCGCCACTCCTCGAGCGTGAGCTCGCGGCTCACCGCCCGGTAGGAGTCCTCCACCTCGCGCAGCTGCGAGAGGAAGGGCTCGCCGTGCACCATGACCGAGATCTCGAGGTCGAGGGTGAACGAGCGCATGTCCATGTTGCTCGAGCCGATGATGGCGACCTCGTCGTCGAACGTCATGTGCTTCGCGTGGAGGATCGTCGGCGCCGGGTAGAGGTAGATCTTCACGCCCGCCTTGAGCAGCGCCTCGTAGTAGCTGCGCTGGGCGTGGTACACCATGAACTGGTCGCCGATCTCGGAGACGAAGAGCTCCACGTGCAGCCCTGACTGCGCGGCGGTCGTGACGGCGTAGAGCATCGAGTCGTCGGGCACGAAATACGGGCTCACGAGCACGATGCGGCGCTGGGCGTTGTAGACGAGCGAGTTGAAGAGCCGCAGGTTGTTCTCGCCCGAGAAGCCCGGCCCGCTCGGCACGACCTGGCAGTCGAGGTGCCCGTCGCCCGCGAGGCGCACGGGGGCCGCCTCGCGCACGAGCAGCTCGTCCGTCTCGGAGTACCAGTCGGTCACGAAGATCGCGTCGATGCCGGCGACGACGGGACCCTCGAACCGCACCCAGTAGTCCTTCCAGTGCAGGCCCTTCCGACGGTTCTTGGTCTTCTGGTAGGGGGTCTCGATGACGTTGAGCGAGCCCGTGAACGCGATCTCGCCGTCGATGACGAGGAGCTTGCGGTGGTTGCGCAGGTCGGGTCGCTGGAAGCGCCCCTTGAGGGGCTGCAACGGCAGCATGAGATGCCACTCGATGCCCGACGCGTCGAGGAAGCGCTTCGTGCGGCGGTAGCCCGGGTACTGGAGGCTGCCGAGATGGTCGAGGAGCAGGCGCACCTTGACGCCGCGAGCGCGCGCCTCGGCGAGCGCCTCGAAGAACGGACGGGTGGTGTCGTCGAGGGAGAGGATGTAGAACTCGACGTGGATGACGCGTTTGGCCTGGCGGATCTGCGCCGTCATGGCGTCGAGCGCCTCCTGGTTGTCGGCCCACATCTGCGCCTTGTTGCCGCCGACGAGCGGCATCGCGCCGAGCGTGCGGTTGAGCTCGACGAGCGGCTCGAGCCAGGAGGGCCACGCCGGATCCTTCTGCACGAGCTCGATGCCCTCGGTCGTCTCGAGGATGTACGCGTTGATCTCGCGCTGCTTGCGGCGGCGGCTCTTCGGCAGCCGCGCGCTGCCGAAGAGCAGGAAGAACAGGATCCCGAGGTAGGGGATGAAGAAGATCGCCAGGAGCCACGCCATCGCGGTCTGGGGGCGCCGGTTGCGCGGCACGACGATGAGGGCCGCGATGCGCACCCCGAGATCGATGAGGAGGAGGGCGATGACGGATGCGAGCGAGAGCCACGCGAGCAGTCGATCGTCCATCCGCTCAGTCTGGCGTGCGCGGGGCGTGCGCCGCCATCGGCGCGGCGGGGGCGGGCGCGATCGGGCGCGATCGCGCGGGTCACCAGCCCGAGCCGCGCGCGAGGAACGGGGTGCGCAGCCCGGTCTCCGCGGAGGCGGTGCGCAGGGCATCGGCCATGCCCGCACCGCGCGCGAGCTCGCGGTGGACCGCGGGGAGCAGCACCGACGCGGCCTCGTCGCCGACGGCGGCGGGTGCCGAGAGCACGGTGCGGGTGCCCGACTGCAGCCAGGCGCGCGCCATGCCGAGTGCCTCGAGGCCCCACCGGCTCGCCGACCGCCCGAGCTCGCACGCCGACATCACGACGGCATCCGGCACGCGGGCGAGCTCGTCGATGTCGTAGCCGAACCAGGGGCCGTCGGCGAGCTCGAAGCCGGAGAAGAGCGGATGCTCGGCCGCGTGGCGCCCGTGCGCCACGATGTGCAGGAGGTCGACGCGTTCCGCGACCGCGGTGACCTCGGCCGCGGTCGCGTCCGGGCGCAGCTCACGTCGTCGCTCGGGCCACGCGAGCGCGGCGGCCGCGAGCTCCTCGCCCGCCCGGGCGACACCCGGTCCGGAGGCGAGCGCCACCCTGCGCACCCGTGCGCCGGCCCCCCGATCGTCGAGCCAGCGCCTCGCGGACTCCGCGACGACGACGGAGCGGCCCGCGAGACTCGGAAGCATCGTCCACGGCACGCCCGCGAGCGCCCCCGCGGGGGTGAGCACGACGCGCTCCGACCCCGCGAGCGTGTCGGAGAGCGACCCGAGCAGCGCGGCGTCGAGCGCGGCGAGGCGGCTCGCGAGGGCGGCGTCGACCGTGTCGCGCAGGAGCGGGGGGAGCGTCGCCGCGGCCATGTCGAGGTCGGCGAGGAGGCCGCCGAGCAGCTCCTCGACGTGCGTCCGGCCGAGCTCGACGATGCGGCCGCCCGGCGCCGTGCCCGGCGCGACGGCGAGGGCCGCGAGCCCCTCCTCGGTCCACAGGTGCGCGACGAACGCGGCGCCGTCGTCGGCGAGCGCGGCGCGGAGCTCGTCGAGGGCGACGGCGTCGGACCCCCGGCGCGAGCGCGCCGCGTCGGCCCAGTGCAGGCGACGCACCTCCTCGCGCAGCGCCGTCGTCCGCGCATGGGTCGCGGGGCTCGGCGGGTCGACGCGCTGCAGTTCGCGCAGCTCGGTGAGCGCCGCCGCGACGCGCGGGTCGGCGGGCGGCCGGAGCGGCGGGAAGCTTCCGCTCAGGCGTCGCACCCGCTCCGACCAGTCGAGCACCCCCTGCGGCTCCCCGTGGTCGAGGGCGGCGCGCGCTCCGAGGGCCGCGAGGCGGCGACCGTGCACGGCCGCGCCGCTGTGCAGCTCGAGACTCGCGAGGCTCGCCTGCCACGTCGTGAGGGCCTCCACGCCCCGGGCGGCGGATGCGCGCACCGCCTCGGCGTCGCCGTGGGCGCGCGCGAGCTCGGCGTCGACCTCCGCCGCGCGCAGGTGAACGGCCACGGGGGCGTCGGTGTCTGGATGTGCCGCGTCCCGGAGTCGGCGGGCGGCGGACTCGTCACCCGCCGCGAGCGCCGCGAGTGCGAGCTCGAGCCGCACGAGTGCGGCGTCGTCGCGGCGATGCAGCGCCTCGAGCTCGCGTGCGGTCCCGGCGGCGGCCTCGCGCACGGCCGCCGACGTCGCGCCCGCGCGCATCCGCCCGGTCGCGACGAGCGCATCCGCTCTGACGGCCCAGCTCGCGTTTCCGCGCCCGCGCAGTCGCCGCGCCGCGCGCGCGGCGACGGCTGACGCGGCATCCGGCGCCTCCTCGAGCAGAGCGCGCGCGAGCAGCAGCTCCGCCTCGGCCTGCGCCTGCCGCAGCCGACGGGCTCCGTAGACGCGCACCGCGTCCGCGAGGAGTGCGGCGGCATCGGTCGTCATGCCCGCCGCGAGGAGGGCCTCGGCGCGGTCGGTGTCGCACACGGCGCGCATGACGGGCGAGAGCGCGCCGAGCACGCGCGCGGCCGCATCCATCGTGCCGATCGCGCGGCCCAGGTCGCCGCGCAGCATCGCGACGTAGCCGGCGTTGCTGTGCGCCTTGGCCTCCTCGACCGGGTCGCCCGCGCGTGCGAACGCGGCCGCGGCATCCGCGAAGTCGCGCTCGGCCGCGTCGAGCTCCGAGCGGCCGAGATGCACGAGCCCGCGATTGAGGTGCGCCCGGCCGAGGCTCATGGGGTGGTCGGCGAGCCGCCCGATCGCGCGGCCGAGGTCGCGGATCGCGTCGTCGTCGCGTCCGCGACGAAGCTCGAGCAGGCCGCGTTGACTCGTGAGGACGGCGCGGGTCGCCTCCCCGAGGCGCGGGTCGTCGAGGGCGACCTCGATCGTCGCGATGGCCTCCGCGGGCGATCCGCGCTCCGAGTCGAGGTACGCGAGCGTGCCGGCGAGCAGAGCGGCGGTGTCGGGGTCGGGGGAGCGTTCGCGTGCCGCGAGCAGGTCGCGACGCGCGGCCGCGTGGCGGCCGGCGTTGCTGGCCGCGACGGCGCGCGCGTAGAGCTCGTCCGCCCTCAGCCGCGCCGACATCAGCTCGCGGCGCGCAGCCGCTCGAGCACGGCGTCCACGGCGGCGCGCGACCGCTCGACGGAGGGCGGCGCGGCATCCGTCTGGAGCTCGGCCGCGATGAGCCCTGCCACGACGGGCGCGGCGAACGAGGTGCCGCTCCACAGGGCGAAGCCGCCGCTGAAGTCGTCGGGGTCGATGGTCTCGCGCCGCAGACCCGCGTACGGCCGGGTCGCCGTCGACAGGACGCCGCCCGCGAAGGGCCCGCCTGCGGCGCCCGCGGGCACCGTGCTCACGACGGCCGCGCCCGGTGCGTACACCTGCACCCACGGCCCCACGTTGCTGAAGAGCGCGACCGTGCCGTTGGGGTTGAGCGCGCCGACGGAGACGAGGGGGGCCGCGTCGCCGGGGTCGATCCACGGGTCGCCGCCCGCGGGGGGCGGATTCCACGGCCCGAACGCCGCCGGGAACAGCGGTCGGTCTGTCGAGTCGTTGCCCGCGGAGCAGACGATGACGCAGCCGGCGCGACGCAGCCGCAGCAGGAGCTCCGCGACGGTGATGTCGAACATGCCCCGCTCGGGCGTCTCGTGGTAGTAGCCGAGCGACAGGTTGAGCACGTCGAGGCGCGCGCCGCCCTCGACACGCGCGACGAGACCGGCGAGCACGTCGACGAGCTCCTTCTCCTCCCAGAGCCCGTCGGAATCCGCGATCCGCAGCGGGACGAGGCGCGCGTGCGGCGCGGTCTGGTGCACGAGCCCCGCGACGAAGGTGCCGTGCCCCGAGCCGTCGTCGAGCATCCCGTCGAGCGGTCCGAGCTGGTCGGGGACGCGCTCGGGGTCGTCGGCCGCGGTCGTGCGCCCGAGCGCCGCGAACCCCGTCGCGCGATCGACGACGCCGTCGAGCCACGGATGCGCCCCGCACCCCGTGTCGACGATGCCCACGACGGCCTCGCCGGGTGGTCGCGGCACCGTCGTCGCCGGATCGGGCCCGACGACCGCGACCACCTGCCGACCGCCGCTTCCCGCGTAGCCGTACTCGACGGTGGGCGTACCCCCGCCCGTATAGGGGTTCGTGGAGTGGAAGGGGTTGGTCGAGTGGAAGGGGTTCGTCGAATGGAACGGGTTCGTCGAGTGGAAGGGCGCGAGGAAGCCGACGTGGTCGAGCCCGATACCGGGGAGCTCGACGCCGCGGGCCCGGGCGAGCCGCAGCACCTCCCACGCGTCGGGAGTGGGTGAGCCGGGCTTCGCGACGAGTCGGACCGCCTCGACCCCGGGCGTTCCCGAGGCCCACGGGTACCGCCGGAGTCGCTCCTCGACGATCTCGGCTGGCTCGTCCCGCGGCACGAGCCGGCGAGCGCGCCGTGGGCGCTTCTCTCGCCGCAGCGACCAGCCGAGCTCGGCGACGAGCTCGGCGAGGGCGGCGCGGGCCGGGTGGTCTTCGGGCAGGAGCGTCGAGATGAGCAGGCGGGAGGGCACGTACGCCGTCGACCGCGCGGGGTCCTCGGCCGCCTCGTCGCGCGTGACGACGCGCACCACCCCGCGCGGCACGTCCGCATCCGATCGCGCGCGCCAATCGGGCGCTGTCCCAGCACGCATCCCGTGCCCCCTCTCCTCGATGACCGCGGTCAGCCCACCTCGAACTCACCGGTCACGCTGTAGCCGTCCTCGCCCGCCGAGTGGATGACGATGCGGCAGGTGCCCTCCGCCACGCGGGGGAACTCAAACCGGCCCTCGGGCGAGATCGTGGAGGACGCGACGGCGACCTCGCCGACCAGGAGCTCGGCTCGGCCGCTCCGCGGCGGGGCGAGCCATCCGTCGATGCGATGGGTTCCGCCGTCCGACTCGATGCGCACGAGGAGCGTCAGGGCTGCCGCCCCGAACTCGAGGATGCGCGGTGCGCCCCCGCGCGCGCCGGCCAGTTCGCGCGCCTCCGAGACGAGCAGCAGCTCGCGGTACTCCTCGACGAGGCGCTCGCTCTCGAGCGCGACGATGACGTCGTGGACGAGCTCGGACGGCACGGGGTCGCGCTCCTCCCACATCGCGCGCAGGGCGGCGAGCAGACGCGCGTCGTTCTCGGGCATCAGAGGTCCTCCCCGTGGGCGAGCAGCGCGCGCAGCTTCTCGAGGCAGCGGCCGCGGGTGGGTCCGATGCTGCCCACCGGCATGCCCAGTTCCGCCGAGAGGCGCTGGTAGTCGGGGCGCTCCGAGAAGGCGATGACGCGGACGAGGCGGCGGCAGCGTTCGGAGAGCGCCGCGACGGCGCGCCACAGGTGGTCGCGCTCGAGTTCGCCCTCGGCCACCGCGTCGGCGGGCGCGCCGCGCTCGCCGAGCCGCTCGAGCTCCTCGTCGTCGACCGCGGACATGCGGCCGTCCGACTTGGCGACCCGCCACGACTCGCGGCGCGCCGTGGTGGTGAGCCACGCGACGACCGTGCGGGGGTCCTTGACCCCGTCGCCGCTGCGCACGAGCGCGAGCCAGGTGGACTGCACGACATCCTGCGCCTCCTCGCGCCGCAGCCCGTAGGCGCGCGACACGTGCCACAGCACGGGCGTCACGAGCCGCACGAGGTCGTCCATGGCGGCCGTGCGTCCGCGGCGCCAGGCGTCGAAGAACTCTCCTGCACGAGCCCACAGCGGCTCGGCGGCCGCGCCCTTGGCGGGGTCGGAGTCGGGGGTGCGGACGGTCTCGCCGTCGCTCATGTGTTGAATCTTCACCGCTCATGAAGAGCGGTCACAAGCCCCCGTTGATACACGCCGTCATACGCGGCGGCCTTCGAGCAGCCCCGCGGCCGCATCGTGGTCGGCGATCACGGTGACGTCGGCGTGCAGCTGGAGGGCGGATGCCGGGCATGCCGGATCGACGGGACCGTGCAGCGCCCGCGCGAGCGAGCCCGCCTTCGCGGCTCCGCGGGCGACGAGCAGGATGCGGCGCGCGTCGAGGATCGTGCCGATGCCCTGCGAGAGGGCCGCGGGCGGGGTGTCGGTGAGCGCGGTGAGCTGCGCGCGGTTCGCCTCCCGGGTCGAGGACTCGAGGGCGACGACGCGCGTGCGACTCGCGAGGTCGGTGCCCGGCTCGTTGAAGGCGATGTGGCCGTTGCGCCCGATGCCGAGCACCTGCAGGTCGACGCCGCGCGCGAGCACGCCCTCGTAGCGCGCGCATTCCTGCGCGGCATCGGGGGCGTCGCCGCGCAGGAAGTCGCATCGCTCGGGCGGGATCCCGAGGGGCTCGCCGACCTCCCGACGCAACTGGCGTGCGTAGGAGTCGGGATGGTCGGGCGCGAGGCCGAGGTACTCGTCGAGGGCGACGGCCCGCACGCGCGACAGGTCGAGCGCGCGGGTGCCCGCCCGTCGCGCGAGCTCTGCGTACAGCGGCGCCGGGGTCGCACCTGTCGCGAAGCCGAGCGTCGCGTCCGGGCGCTCCGCGACGACCGCCGCGACCACGTCCGCCGCCTCCTCGGCGAGCTCGTCGCCCTCGCCGACGACGAGGCGGATCACGGCTCGATCGTCCCGATGCGGTCGGCGTGCATGGCCTCGATGCCGGCGTTGCGTCCGTCGCCGTCGGGCATGTTCATCGAGCGGTACACCGGCGGCACGAGGCCCTCCGCGAGGTAGCGGCGCGCGATGCCCTCCGTGAGCATCTGGACGACCACGACACCCAGCAGGTTCGAGACGGCGCCGACCGACACGGTGTCGTCGAGCGGCAGGGTCGCGTCGCCCGCGGGGCCGAGGTTGTCGATGACGATGTCGGCGAGCTCGAAGAGCCGCTTGCCCGACGGATGACGCGACGCGACCTGCGTCGAGTGCGCCATCGAGGTGAGCGCGACCACCGGCACCCCCTCGGTCCGCGCGATCGACGCGAACTCGACCGTGATGCCGTTGATGCCCGAGTTCGAGGCGACCATGACGACGTCCTTCTCGGCATCGATGCGCGTGAGGTCCCACAGGCGGCGCGCGAAGCCGGGGTCCCGTTCGAGCAGCGGGTCCGAGACCTCCGAGAACGGCAGGCCGCCGCGCGTCGCGAGGTCCTGCATGCGGATGAGGTTGATGGGGCGCAAGCCGCCAGCCCGGCCAGCCATCTCGTGCATGGGGAGGCGCGCGTGGCCCGTCGCGAACGCCTGCAGGATGCCGCCGTCGATCATGCGCGGGGCGATCAGGTCGACGGCGGCCGTGATGGCCGCCTCCTGCGTGCTCGCGAGGCGCGTGATGTGGTCGGTCGCGATCTGGGGGTAGGTGTAGGTCACGGGAGCTCCAATACGGGGTGGATGTGGTCGAGCACGGAGAGCGCGAAACGCAGCTGCGCACGCGCGCGGGGTTCTGCCTCGGGTGACACCCGGGCCGTGCGGGCCTCGTAGGTGTCGTCCGCGAAGGCCGACGCGTCGGGGAGGTACCCCTGGTAGGGGCCCGCGCATCCGACGACACGCAGAGGTCCCACCTCGCCGCCGAGGGCCGCGGCGGTGGAGGAGAAGACCTCGAAGGGCAGGGCGGCCCACGTGACGTGGCCGAGGCGCACGAGCCGTGCGGTGACCTCGACGGGATCGGCGACGGGCGCCTCCGCGACGGCCAGCTCGATGCGCGCCCCGTCGACGACCGACTGCAGCAGGGCCGCATCCTCGTCCGCCGCGTGGGCGCGGCGCCCCTCCGCCTCGGCGAGCCGCGCGCGCGCCGCCTGCGGATCGCGGTGCGCGGCGGGCAGGGAGAGGGCCACGTCGTGCACCGTGAGCACGGGCTCGACGGAGGCGCTTTCGGGCAGCGCCGCGAGGACGGCGTCGGCGACGAGCGCGCCGAGACGCTCGGCCTCGGCGGGGGTCGCGGCGGTGCGGGTGAACCGTGTGGACAGGTCGCCGCTCGCGCCGTTGAGGAAGGCCACCACCGCGCCCGGGTGCCTCCTGCGCAGTTCACGGCGGAGCCCGCCGGGCCAGTCGGCGGACCACGCGAGGTTGTCGGGCCCGAGCACGGTCGCATGACACGGGACGTCGACGAGGACCGCGGTGACGCGGTCGCCTGCGGTCACGACGAGCGCGCCGACCGTGATGTCGACGGCCGCGTCGAGGTAGGCGCGGCGGCTCGCGAGCCCGTGCACGGTCGGCATGCACCAGCGCGCCTGGGCGGGCTCGCGCGTGTTCCAGGCGTCGGCGACCGCGCCCTCGAGACGGTCGAGCAGTTCGGCGACCGCACCCTCGTCGAGCTCGTCGCCGTGCCCCGGCGCGAAGGGACCGAGCCAGTGGGCGGGCGCGCTGTGCGTGTGCGACGCGGCGAACACGACCGGCACCTCGCGCCCCGCGACGCGCTCGACGATGCGCGACGCCTCCGTGGCGAGCCGCTCGCTCACCGCGACCGCGTCGAGCGCGATCCAGGCCACCGCCCTCTCACCGACGTCGAGGACGACGACCGCCACCTCGAGCTCGTCGAGGGTCGAGGTGGCCACGGCGCCTCCGCGGGCGATGTAGCCCGCGAGGGGGCCCGGCTGAGAGGGCGTCACGACCGCTCGTGCGGCGCCGACGCGGAGACCTGCCGTCATCGTCCCTCGGTGGGTCGGAGCGCGTCGCGCAGGTACGCCGTCTGCGCGAGCGGGTTCGTGACGGCCGTTCCCACGACGACGGCGTGCGCTCCCGCGTCGACCGCGGCCGCCACATCCGCGCGCGTTCGGATGCGCCCTTCGGCGACCACCGGGATGTCGACACGCGCCACGAGCGCCGCGATGAGGTCGATATCGGGCTCGACGGGCACGCGTGCCCCGGTGTAGCCCGAGAGGGTCGTCGCGACCGCGTCGGCGCCGGCCGAGGCCGCGGCGAGACCCGACTCGAGGGTGTCGACGTCGGCCATGATCGCGACGTCGGACTCCGCACGGATGCGGGCGACCTCGTCCGCGAAGGTCCGTCCGTTGGGGCGCGCGCGCAGGGTTCCGTCGATCGCGACGATGCGGGCGCCGGCCGATGCGAGGCGCAGGGCGGTCTCCGCGTCGGGAGTGATGAACACGCCCTCGCCGCCCACCTTGTCGATGCCGATGATCGGCAACGAGACCGCCGCTGCGATCGCCGCGACGTCGTCGACGCCGTTCGCCCGGATGCCCGCCGCACCGCCCATCTCGGCCGCGCGCGCCATGAGGGCCATGACGGTGCTGTCGCGCAGGGGGTTCGGCTCATACGCCTGGCAGGAGATCACGAGGGAGGAGGCGGGGATGAGGGAGCTGAAGCGGTTCATGCGGAGGTGCTTTCGGGTCGCGTGATGAGCTCGACGAGGCCTCGGTAGATGCCGAGACCGTCGGAGGCGAGGAGAGAGGAGCCGTCGAGCGGGCTGCCCGCGGAGGCGACGACCTCGAGATGGGGCGCGCGGGCGTCGAGTGCGGCGAGGAACTCGCTCTCGAGGAGCGAACCCGGCGCGATGAGGCGCCCGGTGACGGCGACGCGGGACAGCCCGGGGAGCGCCTCGGCGGCGGTCGCGCAGGCGAGCGCGATCTCCGCGGCCGCGTCCCGCACGATGCCGGCGGCGACCGCGTCGTGCTCGGCGGCGTCGACGACCTGCGGTGCGAAGCGCGCGACGCGGTCGATGCGGTCCACCTGCTGATACAGCTTCCACGTCGCGTCGCGGGGTCCCGCGCCGAACACCTCGTGCACGCGTGCGACGAGCACGGTGGGTGCTCCGCGTCCGTCCTCGCTCCGCAGCGCGGCTTCGAGCGCCGCCCGGCCGATCGCGAACGCGCTGCCCGCGTCGCCGAAGAGGAAGCCCCATCCGTCGATCCGGTGCCCGCGGCCGGCGGAGTCGACGGCGAGGGTCACGCATCCCGTGCCGACGGCGACGACGACGCCCGGGCCGCCGAGCGCCCCCGCGTGGGCCGTGACCTCGTCGGGGGCGAGCACGACCTCGCGCACGGGGTGCTCGGCGAGGAGGGTGCGCGCGAGCCGCTCGCGCGAGGGGCCGTCGATCGGCAGTCCCGTGTGGCCGATCACGAGTCGGTCGATCGCGTCCGGCATCTCCGGAACGGCGGCGAGCACCGAGGCCACGTTCGCCGCCACCGCTGCGAACCCGTCGTCGCTCTGAGTGAATCCCGCGACGGCGACGTCCTCCGCGGCCCAGGAGGCGCGGGCGCGCGTCGTGGACTGCCCGCCGTCGACGGCGATCCAGCTCGCCCCCGTCACTTGATGCCCGCGTTCATGGCGATGCCCTCGACGAACTTCTTCTGCAGCAGGAGGAAGAGCGCGATCGTCGGCAGCACGGCGAGCAGCGCCGCCATGAGGATGATCGGGATGCCGGTGTCGCCGAGCTGGTTGCTCTGCATGGCGGCGAGGCCCACCGGGAGGGTGCGGTAATCGTCGTCCGACGCCACGAGCAGCGGCCACAGGTGGCTGTCCCAGTTCGTCATGAAGATGAACAGCGCGAGAGCGCTTATGGTGCCGCTCACCGAGGGCACGATGACCGACAGGAGGATGCGCAGCGGTCCCGCCCCGTCGAGGCGCGCGGCCTCGAGCAGTTCGTCGGGCACCGAGTCGATCGCCTGCTTCATGAGGAAGATGCCGAACGCGCTCGTCGCGGCGGGCACGATGAGGCCCGCGAAGCTGTCGGTCCATCCGAGGTCGAACACGAGCTTGTAGAGGGGCACGTAGAGCACCTCGAGCGGGATCATGAGCGTCGCGATGACGAGGATGAACCCCGCGTTGCGGCCCGGGTAGTGGAACTTGCTGAAGCTGTAGCCCGCGGCCGTGCACGTGATGACGTTGAGGATCGTGACCGAGACACCCACGACGGTGCTGTTGAGGAAGTACGTGTCGAAGTTGCCGCTCTGGAACACCATCGCGATGTTGTCCCAGCGCCACTGGGCGGGCCACCAGCTCGCGCCCGCTCCGATCTTCTCGCCGGGCGCCTTGAACGCGGTGAGCACGGCGTAGACGAGCACGCTGAAGATCGCGAGCCCGCCGGCGGCGGCGACCACGAGGCCGATCGATGAGGCGATGCGCTCTCGTTTCACGGTCAGTCCTTCCGGCGCAGTGCGCGGATCTGCACGAGGGCGATCGCGAGCAGTGCGATGAACATGATGACGGCGACCGCGGATGCGCGGCCCATGCGGGCGCTCTCGAACGCGGTCTTGTAGACGAACAGGTTGATGACCTCGGTGCCGAACGCGCCGTTCGTGAGCACCTTCTGCGGGCTGAACGCCTGCACGCCGCGCAGCACCGCCATGATGACGCACACGAGCGTGATGGGCCGCAGCAGGGGGAGGGTCACGCTCCAGAAGCGCCGGATGGCGCCCGCCCCGTCGAGGCGAGCCGCCTCGTAGACGTCCTGGGGGAGCGAGGCCATGCCCGCGAGGAAGAGGATGAGGAAGAAGCCCGTCTCCTTCCACACGCTCATGATGACGAGAGCCCAGCGCGCGTAGCTCGAGCTCGTGAGCCACTGGAGGTCGAGGCCGAGCACCTGGTTGAGCATCCCGTCCGGGTGCAGCACGACGCGCCACACGATCGCGGCGGCGACCCAGCTCGTCGCGAGCGGGAGGAACCAGAGCAGGCGCACGATGCCCGCGCCGAAGAGCTTCTGCGAGAGCACCTGGGCGAGCATGAGGGCGAGCAGCAGGGCCGTGCCGTACGTGCCGATCGCGTAGAAGAGGGTCTGGCCGACCGAGTCGAGGAAGCGGGGGTCGCTCGAGAGGTAGGCGAAGTTCTTGAGGCCCACGAACTCGGGGGCGGAGGTGAGGCTGTAGTCGAAGAACGCGAGGGCGAAGACCTGGATCGCCGGGTAGATGGCGAACACCGCGAAGAGGGCGAGCGCCGGCACCGCGAAGAGGAACCCCGCGAGGGAGGTACGGCGGGAGAGGGACCGTGTCCTCCGGGCGGGACGCCCGGAGGACACGGTCATGGTGCGAGAAGTCACGTCAGCCCTGGAGGATCCGGGTGACCGCCTCGGAGGCCTCCGCCGCGGCGGCGTCGACGGACTTGCCGTCGAAGACCACGTCGTTGACCATCTTCTGCATGACGTCCTGCACCTCCGCGTAGTGCGGGGTCACCTGGTCGAACCGGCCGACCGAGTACGCCTCGGCCCACACGTCGATGAACGGGATCTCCTGCGCGGCGGGGGTGGACTCCCAGCCCACGACGGGCTGCACGAAGTCCGTGCCCTCGAGGAACTCGGTCGGGTGCTCGCTGAGGAACTGGATGAAGCGCCAGGCCTCGGCCTGCTGCTTGCTGGCCTTGTTGACGGCGAGGTAGTAGGCGTACACGCGCGAGGTGGGCTCGCTCGGGTTCACCTGGGGGAGCGGCACGACCTGCAGGTTCGCGTAGGTCTCGGGGTTGGTCTCCGAGATCTGCTGCATCGCCCACGGGTAGACGATCGCCATCGACTGCGTTCCGGTCGCGAGGTCCTGGAACGGCGTCGTGGCCTCGCGGCTCGTCGCGTTCGGGTCGGCCGCGGCGGCGGGGCCCGTGGCGAGGTCGGCCCACGTCTGGAGCGCGGCGATCGACTCGGGCGAGTCGAGCGCGCCCTCCTCGCCCTCGGCGATGACGCCTCCGGTCTGGTGCAGCAGCGTCTGGTACTGCTGTGCGTACCAGAGCGAGTGCAGGTAGAGGAAGCTGAACGCCTGCGGGTGGCCCGCCGCGGCCAGCTTGCCGGCGACGGCGCTCACGTCATCCCACGTCTCGAGCGGCGTGGTGGCCGGGTCGAGGCCCGCGTCGGCGAAGTGCGCCGTGTTGATCGCGAGCGCCGAGCCGTTGAACTCGCTCGGCAGACCGTAGATCGTGCCGTCCTCGCCGGACGCACCCGCGAGGGCCCCGTCGACGTAGCGGGCGGCGACCTCGTCGGCGTCGGCGGCGCCGAGCGCCTCCGGGTCGATCGGCGCGAGCAGGCCCTTGGGGAGGTACTCGCCCCGAATCGCGGCATCGTCCATGTTGATGATGTCGGGACCCGAGCCGTTGCTGAGCGAGGTCAGCATCTTCGTGTTGAAGTCGCCGTTGGGGATCGTCTGGTAGTCGATCGTGATGTTCGGGTTGGCGTCCTCGTACTCGGCGATGAGCTCCTCGAACACCTCGATCATCGGCGGATGCGTGTGCGTCCAGAACGAGATCGTGATCTTCTCGTCGCCCGGCGCCGACGCGGAACACGCGACGAGCGAGGCTGCTGTGGCCGCTGCGGCGGCGACCGCGAGGACCTTCGTCTTTCTCATTGATTCTCCTTGGTTGGTGATGCGAGGGGTCGAGGGGTCAGGACGGCGAGGGGCCCGAGAGCTCGGCGCGGAGGCTGTAGCGGTCGCCGCGGTAGTAGGAGCGACCGAGTTCGATGACGGAGCCGGCGCGGTCGGCGCTCTCGACGATGAGCTGCACGCAGGGCTGGCGCTCGTCGATCCCCAGCAGCTCCACGACATCCGCGGGCGGCAGCACGGCGTGGATGTCGAGCGTCGCGCGGTCGATGACGATGCCCCAGCGGTCGCTCAGCAGCTGGTACCAGCTCGTCTCGAGGTCCTCGCGGCGGAGCCCGGGGACCCGCTTGGCCGGGATCGTGGTGGTCTCGACGGCGAGGGGGAGCCCGTCGGCGAGCCGAAGCCGCGTGAACTCGTAGACGGGCTCGCCGGTCGGCACGCGCAGGCGGTGCGCGGCGAGGCGGTCGGCGCGGCGCGCGTCGAACGAGATCATCCGGGTCTCGGGGGTGAGGCCGCGGCGCCGCATGTCCTCGCTGAACGAGGTCATGGCGATCCGACGCGTCATGCGGCTGCGGCTCACGTAGGTGCCGGCGCCGGGGCGGCGCTCGAGGCTGCCGGCGAGGACGAGCTCGTCGACGGCCCGGCGGAGGGTCATGCGCGAGACGCCGAAGGTCTCGGCGAGTACGCGTTCGGGCGGGAGGGCGTCGCCTTCGCTCAGCTGAGCGAGCACGTGCTTGAGCTGCTCACGGGCGTGTGCGGCTCGCGGTGGTAGCGCCATGCTCGACCTCCTCTCGGGTGCCATCAAGTAAGCACACCGCGAGAGGCGGATGCCACTTCCCGCATGGAATTGGTTTAGACCAATTTCAGGAGGGAAGGGTACCTTTCTCGCCCTGACCAGGGTTTATAACGAGCGGGTTTCGTGGCAGCGGTCTAGCGCTAGACCAACTGCGCACGGCTCAGCGGAAGTTCACGAACTGCAGCGCGACGTCGAGATCCTTGCCCTTGAGGAGCGCGATGACGGCCTGCAGGTCGTCGCGGCTCTTCGACTGCACGCGCAGCTCGTCGCCCTGGATCTGCGACTTGACCGACTTGGGGCCCTCGTCACGGATGATCTTCGAGATCTTCTTGGCGTCGTCGGAGGAGATGCCCTCCTTCATGCGGGCCTCGATGCGGTACTCCTTGCCGGACGCGAACGGCTCGCCCGCGTCGAGGGAGCGCAGCGACACCCCGCGCTTGATGAGCTTCTGCTCGAAGACGTCGAGCACCGCCTTCACGCGGTCCTCGGAGTTCGCCTTCATGAGGATCTTCTCGCCCGAGAACTCGATCGAGGCGCCCACATTCTTGAAGTCGTACCGCTGCGCGATCTCCTTCTGCGCCTGACTCAGTGCGTTCTGAGTCTCCATCGAGTCGACCTTGCTCACGATGTCGAAAGAGGAATCTGCCATGTCGCCATGCTAGGACTTGGGGCGTGCGTGCCCGTCTCCCGATCGTCGGCGCGATCGTCGCGGCGGTCGCGGCGCTCGCCCTTCTCGTGGGCGGGATCACATGGTTCCTCGCCCCGCGCGGCGGGTTCGGCGGCCTCCCCGCCGCCGAGGAGCCGCTCCCGAGCTGGGCCCCTCCGGCCGAGCCGCCCGTCGCGGCGACCGTGCCAACGGGGCCGGGCATCGCCGGACTCCCCGACCCGGACTGGCTCGCGGCCACAGCGGAGGCGACCGGCATCCCCGAACGTGCGCTCGCCGCCTACGCCGGCGCCGCCATCCTCAAGGCCCAGACGATGCCGGAGTGCCGCCTCGACTGGGCGACCCTCGCGGGGCTCGGCGCGACCGAGTCGCGGCACGGGACGCACGGCGGCTCGCGGCTCGACGAGGGCGGCACGGCCACCCCGGGGATCTTCGGCGTCGCGCTCGACGGCGACGGGGTCGCGCTCGTGCCCGACAGCGACGGCGGTGAGATCGACGGCGACGCGGAGGCGGACCGCGCGGTGGGGCCCATGCAGCTCATCCCGGAGGCGTGGCGGAACTGGCACGTGGACGGCGGCGGCGACGGCGTCGAGGATCCGCAGAACATCGACGACGCGGTGCTCGCTGCGGCGAACTACCTGTGCCGCGCGAGCGCGGCGTTCGACACCGAGGAGGGCTGGCGCGCCGGCATCCGCTCCTACAACTCCCCGGAGCGCTACCTGGGCACCGTTGCGCAGTTCGCGATCCGTTATGCGGAGGCCGCCCCCGCCCCCCGCTGATGCTGTTGTGCAGGGGTCTGCGGTTGTGCAGGAGTCTGCTGTTGTGCAGGAGTCTGCTGTTGTGCAGGATGCGGCGGGCTCCGGTCATCTCGTGGCCCCGAGAATCCGGGCCTCGCCGCGCGAACTCCTGCACAACGTCCGGGAGTTCCTGCACAACAGCAGACTCCTGCACAACAGCGAACCCCCCGAGGCGGGCGGCGCGAGGGGGGCGCGGCGGCAGGCGGATGCGCGCGCTACGGGCGCCGGGCCGTCGACGAGCGCACGACGAGCTCGTAGGGTAGGTCGATGTTGAGCTCCTCCGCGGCGCGATGTCCGGGGTGGAGCTCGTCCATGAGCACCTCGACGGCCATTCGGCCCTGCATGTCGGGGAACTGCGCGATCGTCGTGAGGCCGAAGAACTCGGCGAGCTCGTGATCGTCGATGCCGATGATCGACACGTCGCCCGGCACGTGCATCCCGAGGTCTTTCGCGGCGAGGATCGCGCCGATGGCCATCTCGTCGGATGCCGCGAAGATCGCGGTGGGACGCCCCGCGGGGTTGCCGAGCAGCTGCTTCGCCGCCCGGTAGCCGCCCTCCATCGTGAAGTCGGCGGCGTGGAAGAAGCGGTCGGGCGTCTCGAGCCCCGCGCTGCGCATGGCCTCCTCGTAGCCGTGGCGCCGGTTGGTGGGCAGGTGGAAGTCCATCTCGAGGGCGTCACCGCCGATGTGCGCGATCTCGGTGTGACCGAGGGAGAGCAGGTGCTCCGTGGCCAGGCGGCCGAGCTCGACGTCGTCGAGACTCAGGGTGCGCACGCCGGGGAGCGGCCCGCCGACGCCGACGATCGGCTTGTCGAGGTCGATGAGGCGTTTCACCTCGTCCGGCGTCAGCTCGAGCGAGACGGCGATCACCGCATCCACGCGCTTGCGCAGCAGGAAGTGCTCGAACACGAGCCGGCGCTCCTCGTCGCTGCCGCCGAGGTTGTAGAGCGTGAGGTCGTAGCCCTGCTCGAGCAGGGCCGACTCGGCGCCCTCGATGACGGCGCCGTAGAACCAGCGGTTGAGGAAGGGGATGACGACGCCGACGTTGCGCGTGCGGCCGGTGGCGAGCCCCGACGCGCTCGAGGAGACGACGTAGCCGAGCTCGTCCGCGGCAGCGTGCACCTTCGCACGGGTCGCGGGCGACACCGAGCCCCGGCCGGAGAGCGCCCGCGAGACCGTCGCCGCGGAGACTCCCGCACGCTGGGCGACCTCGTGGATGCCGGGCACGCGTCCTCCTGCAGGGTGATGACTGCTCGCATCCTATCGGCGGCGCGCGCGTGGTCTTCGGGGCGGTCGCGACCTTGTATCCTTGACTGGCGCGAGCGGTTGGTGATCACACGAGTCGAGCGCGCACCTGGCGAGTTACCCAAGCGGCCAAAGGGATCTGACTGTAAATCAGCCGGCATAGCCTTCGGGGGTTCGAATCCCTCACTCGCCACCCACGCAGAAAGGCCCGGCAGCGCACGCTGCCGGGCCTTTCGCATCGGGTCGTTCAGTCGGCGGTGACGCGGCGACGGCTGCGTGCGAAGAGCACGATGCCGGCGCCGAGGAGCAGCACCGCGGCCGCGCCGAGCGGGCCGGCCTCCGCACCGGATGCCGCGAGCACGCCGCGGGGCCCCGCCGCGATCTTGATGGCGACGACGCGCACCGTGCCGCTCGTCTGGCCGAGGAACACCAGTCGGTGTCCGCCCGCCTCGAGCGCGCTCAGGTCGACGCCCGTCAGCACGACGCGGCCGTTCACGACGGGGAACGTGCCGAGGTAGATGGGCGTCGAGTACGCGTAGACGTCGACCCACTGGTCGTCCTCGTCGCCCCACGGAAGCTCGCCGTCGAGCGGCGCCGCGGGGTCGAGGGAGTCGAGTTCGCCGTCGCTCGAGAACTCGTCGGAGGAGTCGGGCAGGTCGAGGTCGTCGAGCGCGTCGGAGTCGGCTGCGGGCGGGGCCGCGGGCGCCTGGGGCGCCTCCGTGAGCGTGCCGGTGCACGCTGCGTCGGCGCACCATGCGGCGACCGTGACGTTGGTGAGCTGGTCGGCCTCCGGACCCGTGGCCGTGCCCCACCAGTTCGCGCCGAGCTCGTAGGGGTCGCCCGAGGTGCGCACCACCGCCTTGCCCGTGCCGAGCAGGCTGTTGCGCTCGACGGTGATGCCGGTCGCCGTGGCGCCCACCCAGACGGAGGTGCCCGGGCCCGTGAACGCGTTGCCCGTGACGCTCGTCGTGGTCGCGGCCGACATGATCGTCACCGCGCCCTCGCCCGTCGCGGTCGCGGGCATGTCGATCGTGTTGCCGCTCACCGTGTTGCCGTAGCCGTAGAGCGAGAGTCCGCGCTTCTTGATGCCCGTGATGACGTTGCCGCTCACCACGAGATCGTGCGCTGACGACGAGATCGCGTAGCTGTTGTCGCGGAAGACGTTGCCGCTCACGAGGCCGCCGACGGTGGTCGAGCCGTCGTGGTGCACGCCCCATCCGCTGTCCGCGAAGAGGTTGCCCGTGATGGCGACGAGGTCGCCGTAGCTCGAGATGCTCTTGCCGACGACGCCCACGAAGCGGTTGTTGACGATGCTGCCGCCGTCGGCGACTCCCGCGGCGTAGATCGCGTTGGCGGGGCTCGTGAACGTGAAGCCGTCGATCGAGACGAACGGCTTGTTGAAGGTGAACTCGACGTCGACGCTCGACTCGGTGGCGGCCGCGGCCGTGGCGCGTGCCGAGCCGACGCCCGCCGAGACGCCCGCCTGCGCGCCGAGCAGTGTGAGGTCGGCGACCGAGACGGTCACCTTGCCCTCCGTGTAGGCGCCCGCGCACACCTTCACGGTGTCGCCCGCGGAGGATGCGGCGATCGCCGACGCGATCGTCGTGTACCCCGCTGCGGCCCCGCACGCGGTGCCGGGGGCGGATGCGGCTGCGGCCGGGTCGACCCACCGCACGGTCGCGGCGGCGGACGCCGGGGATGCCGGGACGAGCACTCCCGCGGCGAGCGTCGCGGCGGCGATGAGGCTCAGAACAAGGCGTCGACGGGGGATCGGCGCGGCGGATGGGTAGTCAGCAGGCATGGTGGTCACCTCGGGTCGACACGGGCCGTCGGGTGGACGGACTGTACCCACGATCACACCGTTCTGTACCCCGATCCAAGGGAAGCGGCGAAATGTCCCGCGAACTGGGGGTGGATCGCGGGCGCCCGTGTCGGGGGTGTCAAGCCCCTCGGCGGATGCGGGGGGCGCGTGGGAGCTTCGAGGCAAGGAGGTGTCGAGTATGGACACGAACGAACGAGACGAGGAGCTCGCCGGACAGGATCTCGAGCCCGGCGGGATGGATGTCGCCGGCACGGGTGGCACGGGGCCGGAGTCGGGCGGGGACCTCCCGACCGACCCCCAGACCGGCCAGCCCGTCGACCCCGATCCGGTGGACGACGCGAACCCCGATACCGACGGCGTCGGCTGACGCACCGAGACGGCGGTCCCGCCCAGACATCCGCGCGAGCGGAGGGGCGGGGCCGCCGTCTCGTACGTCGGCGGCAAGGTGCAGGAATAGTCAGGTTTGCATAGGCATGCCGGAGCGTGGCAACATCCTGAGTGTTCGATGGTCTGACCATCCAACAGACCGACACAACGAGGAGTCGCCCGATGAACCTGCATCGACTGCTGGAGCGCAGAACCGCCACGGGCGGCCCGATCCGGGTCGGGGTCATCGGCGCCGGGAAGTTCGCCTCGATGTTCCTCACGCAAGCCGTGGGGAGCCCGCACCTGCACGTCGTCGGGGTGGCCGACATCGATCCCGTGAAGGCCCGCGCCGCGCTCCACCGCACCGGCTGGCCCGCCGAGCGGTACGCCGCGAGCTCGCTCGACGACGCCGTGCGGACGGGCGGCACCGCCGTCATCGAGAGCGCGGACGCGCTCATCGCGCACCCCGAGGTCGAGGTCATCCTCGAGATCACCGGCAACCCCATCGTCGGCACCTACCACGCGGTCACCGCCATCGATCACGGCAAGCACGTGATCATGGTGAACGTCGAGGCGGACTGCATGGTCGGCCCCCTGCTGCAACGGCGCGCCGAGGCGGCGGGTGTCGTGTACTCGATGGCCTACGGCGACCAGCCTGCGCTCATCTGCGAGCTCGTCGACTGGTGTCGGACGGTCGGGTTCGACGTGGTCGCCGCCGGGAAGGGCACCAAGTACCTGCCCGAGTACAACTACTCGACGCCGGACACCGTGTGGGACTACTACGGGTTCACGCCCGAGCAGCTCGCGACGGGCGACTTCAACCCCAAGATGTTCAACTCGTTCCTCGACGGCACGAAGTCGGCGATCGAGATGGCGGCGGTCGCCAACGGCACCGGACTCGTGCCGCAGGACGAGGGGCTCCTGTTCCCCGCGGCGAGCAAGGACGACCTGCCGACGGTCTTCCGCGAGCGCCGCCTCTCCGGGGGGAGCCTCACCCGGCGGGGCACGGTGGAGATCGCCTCCAGCATGTACCGCGACGGCACCGAGGTGCCCGACAACCTGCGCTGGGGCGTGTACGTCACGTTCGAGGCGGTCACCGACTACGCCGTGCAGTGCTTCGCGGAGTACGGCGTGCACACCGACGAGACCGGTCGCTACGGCTCGCTGTACCGCCCGTACCACATGATCGGCCTCGAGCTCGGCGTGAGCATCGCGATGGCGGCGCTCCGCGGCGAGGCGACGGGCGCGCCGGAGAGCTTCCTCGGCGACGTGGTGACGACGGCGAAGCGCGACCTGCGTGCCGGCGAGACCCTCGACGGCGAGGGCGGCTACACGGTGTTCGGCAAGCTCGCTCCCGCCGCGGCCTCGCT
>JAEYZI010000033.1 GCA_023428065.1 Actinomycetes bacterium
CCGGCGGGTGGGGGGGGGCGGTGTTGCTCTCGTCGCTCTCGGGACCGGCGACGATTCCGACAATCTAGTCATCCGCGCGGTGGGGACGCAATGAATTCTCACGCCTTGCCCCCCGTTCTGGGGGTACCCGTTCGGGGGGTGGCCGTCAGGGCGTGGCCGCTGGCGCTCTCAGCCCGTCGGCGCGGTCTCTCGGACCCGTCTCGGCCACCACGGGACGACGGCCGAGACGCGCTCCTGGTACTCGGCGTACTCGGGGTACTTCCCGCGGGTGATCGACTCGGTGAACCTCGTCGAGCCGATGAAGAGCACGGTCAGGAGCACCGCCCCCGCCACGGTCCACACGAGCACGGTTCCGGCCGCCGCGGCGCCCATGAGGAAGAACAGCCACCACTGCGCCTGCTCGAAGAAGAAGTTCGGATGGCGCGAGAAGCGCCACAGCCCCGACTGCAGGAAGCGCGGCGACGGCTCACGTCCGGCGGCGAGCTCGCTCGCCTTCCGCCGGTGGAAGTCCCACTGCTGCTGGTCGGCGACGGTCTCGCCGGCGAGCGCCGCGAGGAACAGCACCGCGAGCAGCGCGTCGAGGATGCCGAGCGGCGCGGGGTTCTCGAGCGCCGTGAGCGCCGGAAGCGCGATGAGCACGAGGAGCGCGTTCTGGAAGAGCACGATGAACAGCAGGTTGAACACCTGGAAGCGCACCGGCGACATCCGAGCCCGCAGCACCGCCCAGCGATAGTCCTCCACGCCCGTGTAGCCGCCCTTGCGCGCGAAGTTGAAGGTGAGGCGCGCGCCCCAGAGCGTGACGAGCACGCCCATGATCACGAGGCGCGGATCGGAGAGGCCGGATGCGGCGGCGAAGATCCACACGTACACGACGGGGACGATCGACCACAGGCGGTCGACCCACGAGGTGTCGTGGGTGACGAGGGACGCGATCCAGCAGAAGGCGCACACCGCGGCCGCGACGAGCACCACGACGAGAAGGGGGTTCATGGCGGCATCCTACGCATGGCTAGACTCGCCGCGAGGAGGTCGGATGGAGGCGGTCAGCACGCGTGTCGTGACGGTGCCGAACGTGCTGAGCGCCGTGCGTCTGGTGCTCATCCCGGTCTTCCTCTGGCTGCTCGGAACCGAGCAGTACGCCTGGGCGCTCATCGTCATCGTCGTGTCGAGCCTCACCGATTTCGTCGACGGCTTCATCGCGCGCCGGTTCAACCAGGTGAGCCGCATCGGGCAGGTGCTCGACCCGGCGGTCGATCGGCTCTTCATCTTCTCGACGCTCATCGGGCTCGCCTGGCAGGACTTCCTGCCGTGGTGGCTCGTGATCCTCATCGTGCTGCGCGATGTCGGCATCGTGCTGCTCGGGCCCGTGCTCGCGACGCACGGCTACGGGCCCCTTCCCGTGCACCATCTCGGCAAGGTGGCGACGTTCTCGCTGCTCTTCGCGCTGCCCACCCTCGTGCTCGGCGCGGCCTTCCCGGCCGTCGCGGCGGTGAGCGATCCGTTCGGCTGGGCGCTCGCTCTGTGGGGCGCCTTCCTGTACTGGTGGGCGGGCGCGATCTACCTCCGCGAGACGATCCGCCTCGTGCGCCGCGACCGGGTAGACGCGGCGCCCGCATCCGATAACCTGGGGGACTGAAGGAGGGCGCGATGGTCGACGACGCAACAGACGTCCCGGGCGGCACGGGAGCTGCGGACGCGGTGAACACCCCCGCGAAGCCGGATCCTGCGTCGAACGACACGACCGCGCACTTCACCGAGGACTTCCGCCAGCAGCTCGCGGCGATGGAGGCCGGTGTCACCGATGAGGAGCGCGAGGCGATCGCCGCGCTGCCCTCCGGCTCCGCGCTGCTCGTGGTGCGACGTGGTCCGAACGTGGGCGCGCGCTTCCTGCTCGACGCCGACTCGACGGTCGCCGGCCGCCACCCGGACGCGGACATCTTCCTCGACGACGTGACGGTGTCGCGCCGGCACGCCGAGTTCGTGCGCACCGGGACGGCGTTCCAGGTGCGCGACCTCGGCTCGCTCAACGGCACCTACTTCGACGGCGTGCGCATCGACTCCGCCCTGCTGAGCGACGGCGCCGAGGTGCAGGTGGGCAAGTTCCGCCTCACGTTCTACGCGTCGCGCGCCGACCGGGTGCCGACGCGCTGATGGCGGCGACCTCGGCGGCCCGCTCGGCGAGCGGGCCCCAGCTTCTCAGCATCGGGCAGGTCCTGGCGCGCCTGAACCCCGAGTTCCCCGACCTCAGCCCGTCGAAGCTCCGCTTCCTCGAGGAGCGCCAGCTCGTGACGCCCGCGCGCACCGAGTCGGGCTATCGCAAGTTCTCGCCCGCCGATGTGGAGCGCCTGCGTCTCGTGCTCTCGATGCAGCGCGACTACTACCTGCCGCTCAAGATCATCCGCACCTACCTCGACGAGCTCGACGCCGGCCGCGAGCCGACGCTGCCCGGCGGCGTCACGGTCAGCGCGCCGTCGATGCTGCCGACCGAACGCCGCCTCTCGCGCGAGGAGCTCATCCGCGAGGCGGGCGCGAACGCGATGCTCCTGCAGGACGCCATCTCGGCGTCGCTCATCGTCCCGGGCGACCACTACTCCGACGACGCTCTCGCGGTCCTCAAGTCGCTCGTCGAGCTGCAGCGCTCGGGCATCGAGCCGCGCCACCTGCGGGGCTTCCGCGCTGCCGCGGAACGGGAGCTCGGCCTCATCGAGTCGGCGCTCATCCCGATCGCCCGCCGGAAGGACGCCTCGAGTCGGGCGAAGGCGCAGGAGCTCGCGCGCGAGATCGCGGGTCAGCTCGAGGTCGTGCGCTCGAGCCTCATCCGCTCGGCGCTCGGGCGCCTCTAGCTCCCGAGCGGGGCATCCCGCGGGGCGATTCGGCGCGACACGCCGAGCGCTCGCACGGATGTGATTGATGGCGCACCGTGAGGTGGGTACCGTGGAGGACGACGGCGAGTCTGAACTTCAACTTCAACCTGAGGGTTAAGTAGCGGACGCGCGCAAGGGAGGACGGTCGACATGAGCGACACCGGCGAGCAGAGCGCCCGCGACGCGGGAGCGCGCTACGACCTCGGCCTGCTCTTCACCGACGGCCTCCCCGACCTCGACGACAGCGCCGGCTACCGCGGCACCGTCGCCGCGCGCGCCGCGGGCATCAGCTACCGCCAGCTCGACTACTGGGCCCGCACCGAGCTCGTCGAGCCCACGATCCGCGGCGCCGCGGGCTCCGGATCCCAGCGTCTCTACGGCTTCCGCGACATCCTCGTGCTCAAGCTCGTGAAGCGACTGCTCGACACCGGCATCTCGCTGCAGCAGATCCGCACCGCGATCGGCCAGCTGCGCGAGTCGGGCGTCAACGATCTCGCCCAGACGACGCTCATGTCCGACGGCGCGAGCGTCTACCTGTGCACGTCCGACGACGAGGTCATCGACCTCGTGAGCCGCGGACAGGGCGTCTTCGGCATCGCCGTCGGCAAGGTTCTGCGCGAGGTGGAGTCGAGCCTCGTCGAGCTCGACTCGACGAGCGTCGACCCGGCCGACGAGCTCGCTGCCCGTCGCGCGAAGCGCGCCGCGAGCTGACGACCCGCTCGGCCTGCGCCGAGCATCCGCGCCCCTGGCCGACGCGTGACGCGTCAGCCGGCAGGCTGGATCTCGCCCGCGTCGCCGATGCGGGAGGCGCGCAGCACGCGCTCGAGCAGCACGTCGAAGTTGTGCGCCATCTCCTGCGCGCCCTCGCCGGGCCACACGTGGAGCGGTTTCGCGGCCCCCTGAGCCTGCTGCAGGGAGGTGCGCTCGGGAAGCTGCGGCGCGAGCACGAGCGGGCCGAACATGTCGCGCAGCTCCTTGATGCGGAACTGGTGCTCGAGCGACTGCACGCGCGCGCGGTTGACGATGATGCCGAGCGGCTGCAGGCGCGGCGAGATGCCGCGACGGATCTCCTCGATCGCGCGCAGCGCGCGGTCTGCCGCCGCGACCGAGAACAGGCCGGGCTCCGTCACGACGACGACGCGGTCGGATGCCGCCCACGCCGTGCGGGTGAGCGCGTTGAGCGACGGCGCGCAGTCGATGAGCACGAGCTCGTACTCCTTCTCGACGTGCGCGAGCGCCTCCTCGAGCTTCCAGATGTCGCGGATCGACGGATGCGGACCGTCGAAGTTGATCGCGGACGGCGAGCCGATGAGCACGTCGATCTTGCCCGTGCGGCCGCGCGTCCAGCCCGAGGGGGCGATCGCCGAGCGGACGATCTTCTCCTTGGGGGAGGCGAGCACGTCGGCGACGTTGAGGTGGCCGGCGACGTCGATGTCCATGCCGGTCGAGACGTCCGACTGGGGGTCGAGATCCACGACGAGCGTCGAGATGCCTCGCGCGAATGCGGCCGAGGCCAGCCCGAGGGTCACGGTGGTCTTCCCCACGCCTCCCTTGAGGGAGCTGACGCTCAGCACGTGCACGAGAAGCCACCCTACCTTCACTAGTCTGAAAGAAGCCAAACCCCCCATTCGCGCCCGGAGCGCCGGCAGGAAGGACCGTATGTTCTCGAAGATCCTGGTCGCCAACCGTGGTGAGATCGCGATCCGGGCCTTCCGGGCTGCGTACGAACTCGGGGCTCGCACCGTCGCGGTGTACCCCTGGGAGGATCGCAACTCGATGCACCGCCTCAAGGCGGACGAGGCGTACCTGATCGGCGAGGAGGGGCACCCGGTCCGCGCGTACCTCGACGTCGACGAGATCATCCGCGTCGCGAAGGAGTCGGGCGCCGACGCCATCTACCCCGGCTACGGCTTCCTCTCCGAGAACCCCGAGCTCGCGGCAGCCGCGGCCGCCAACGGCATCACGTTCATCGGCCCCGGCGAGCACGTGCTCGAGATGGCCGGCAACAAGGTCACCGCCAAGCAGCACGCGATCTCCGCGGGCGTGCCCGTGCTCAAGTCGACGCCCGCGACGACCGACATCGACGAGCTCCTGCGCGGCGCCGACGAGATCGGCTTCCCCGTCTTCGCGAAGGCCGTCGCGGGCGGCGGTGGACGCGGGATGCGTCGCGTCGACACGCGCGAGGAGCTGCGCCCCGCGCTCGAGGCCGCGATGCGCGAGGCGGACAGCGCATTCGGCGACCCCCGGATGTTCATCGAGCAGGCGGTCGTGCGCCCGCGCCACATCGAGGTGCAGATCCTCGCCGACGCGACGGGCGAGACGATCCACCTCTTCGAGCGCGACTGCTCCGTGCAGCGACGCCACCAGAAGGTCGTCGAGATCGCCCCCGCGCCCAACCTCGACGACTCCATCCGACAGGCGATGTACCGCGACGCCGTGGCGTTCGCGAAGTCGATCGGCTACGTCAACGCGGGCACCGTCGAGTTCCTCCTCGACACGGCGGGCGACCGTGCGGGTCAGCACGTCTTCATCGAGATGAACCCGCGCATCCAGGTCGAGCACACGGTCACCGAGGAGGTCACCGACGTCGACCTCGTGCAGGCGCAGATGCGCATCGCGGCGGGGGAGACGCTCGCGGACCTCGGGCTGCGGCAGGACGAGCTCCAGCCGCGCGGTTTCGCCATCCAGTGCCGCATCACGACCGAGGACCCGGCCGCGGGCTTCCGCCCCGACACGGGCAAGATCACGACCTACCGCTCGCCGGGCGGCGCCGGCATCCGCCTCGACGGCGGAACCGTCGCCGCGGGCGCCCAGGTCTCGCCGTACTTCGACTCGATGCTCGTCAAGATGATCTGCCGCGGGCGCGACTTCCCCTCGGCCGTGCGCCGGGCGCGGCGCGGACTCGCGGAGTTCCGCCTGCGCGGCGTCGCGACCAACATCCCGTTCCTGCAGGCGGTCTTCGACGACCCCGAGTTCCTCGCCGGCGACGTGTCGACCTCGTTCATCGAGGAGCGTCCGTGGCTCGTGCGCGGTCGCGAGTCGCGCGACCGCGGCACCAAGATCCTCAACTGGCTCGCCGACGTCACCGTCAACCAGCCGAACGGCGACGGGGGAGGCGCGATCGACCCCGCGCTCAAGCTGCCCGACGTCGATCTCACCCGGCCCGCACCCCCCGGGTCGCGCCAGCGGCTGCTCGAGCTCGGACCCGCGGGCTTCGCGTCGGCGCTGCGCACCCAGACGCGGCTCGCGGTCACCGAGACGACGTTCCGCGACGCCCACCAGTCGCTCCTCGCGACGCGCGTGCGCACCAAGGACCTCGTGACGGTCATGCCCTACGTCGCGCGCCTCACCCCCGAACTGCTTTCGGTCGAGGCCTGGGGAGGCGCGACGTACGACGTCGCGCTGCGCTTCCTGGGCGAGGACCCGTGGGAGCGTCTCGCCGCGATGCGGGAGGCGCTGCCCAACATCGCCATCCAGATGCTCCTGCGCGGGCGCAACACCGTGGGCTACACGCCGTACCCGACGGAGGTCACGGAGGCCTTCGTGCAGGAGGCCGCGGAGACCGGCGTCGACATCTTCCGCATCTTCGACGCCCTCAACGACGTCGACCAGATGCGCCCCGCGATCGACGCCGTGCTCGCGACGGGCACGACCGTCGCGGAGGTCGCGCTCTGCTACACGGGCGACCTGCTCGACCCGGCCGAGGACCTCTACACGCTCGACTACTACCTGCGCCTCGCCGAGCAGATCGTCGACGCGGGCGCTCACATCCTCGCGATCAAGGACATGGCGGGCCTGCTACGCGCGGGCGCCGCCGAGAAGCTCGTCGCGGCCCTGCGCGAGCGCTTCGAGCTGCCCGTGCACGTGCACACCCACGACACGGCGGGCGGCCAGCTCGCGACGCTCCTCGCGGCGAGCCGCGCGGGGGCCGACGCCGTCGACGCCGCGAGCGCGCCCATGGCGGGCACGACGAGCCAGCCGAGCCTCTCGGCGCTCGTCGCCGCGACGGCGCACACCGATCGCGACACGGGCCTCTCGCTCGAGGCCGTGAGCGACCTCGAGCCCTACTGGGAGGCCGTGCGCCGCGCCTACAAGCCGTTCGAGTCGGGCCTGCCCGGCCCCACCGGTCGCGTCTACCACCACGAGATCCCCGGCGGGCAGCTCTCCAACCTCCGCCAGCAGGCGATCGCCCTCGGGCTCGGCGACCAGTTCGAGAAGGTGGAGGACTGGTACGCCGCGGCGAACCGCATCCTCGGGCGCCCCACGAAGGTCACCCCCTCGTCGAAGGTCGTCGGCGACCTCGCCCTGCAGCTCGCCGCGACGAACGCCGACCCGGCCGACTTCGAGCAGAACCCCGACAAGTACGACATCCCCGACTCGGTCATCGGCTTCATGGCGGGCGAGCTCGGCGACCTGCCCGGCGGATGGCCGGAGCCGTTCCGCAGCAAGGTGCTCACGGGCCGCGAGGTCAAGATCGGCGTCGAGCCGCTGAGCGACGCGGATCGAGCCGGCCTCGCGGGCGACACCGCGTCGCGTCGCGCGACGCTCAACCGCCTGCTCTTCCCCGCACCCACGCGCCAGTACGAGCAGGTGCGCGAGCTCTTCGGTGACCTCTCGACGCTCGACACCGTCGACTACCTGTACGGTCTCAAGCCGGGCGCCGAGCACACCGTGCACATCGGGCCGGGTGTGAGCCTCTTCGTGGGCCTCGAGGCGATCGGCGAGGCCGACGACAAGGGCATGCGCACGGTCATGACGACCCTCAACGGGCAGCTGCGCCCCGTCTTCGTGCGCGACCGCTCGATCTCGGTGCAGGCGGCCAGCGCCGAGAAGGCCGACCCCGCCAAGACCGGTCACGTCGCCGCCCCGTTCTCGGGCGTCGTGACGCTCAAGGTCGCCGAGGGCGACCGTGTCGAGGCCGGTCAGCCCGTCGCCACGATCGAGGCGATGAAGATGGAGGCCGCCATCACCACCCCCGTCGCCGGCACCGTCGCGCGCCTCGCGGTCCCCGCGACGCAGCAGGTGGACGCCGGAGACCTGCTCGTCGTGGTCGAGTAGGGTCACACCCATGGTGCGGAACATCCAGGGGGAGGGCCCCCAGCATATGGACGCCCTCGAGGGCGACGGCGACGCCGCCCTCGCGTCGGCTCTGCCCGAGAGCCTCACCGTGTCGATCGAGCTCCCCGCCGAGCAGCACGAGCTTCCGGAGGACGAGCAGCAGGTGGCGCTCGACGAGGTCGTGGCGACCCCCGCATCCGTCGCGCCCGTCGTCGAGGCGACCGGTGCCGGCACGGTCACGATCGAGGTCGTCTCCGACATCGTGCACGTGGCCGACGAGGAGGCCGTGCCGACCGCCGAGAACCCCGTCGTGCCGCTTCCCGTCGACGACGAGCTGTACTCGCGGCGGGAACGCAAGCGCGGGGTGGCGTCGACGCCTGAGCCCTCCGCGATGCTCACGGCCGACCGGCTGCTCGAGCCCAAGCGCAATCGCAACGCCCCCGAGGGCGTGTGGCCGGCGTTCGTCTACGCGAGCACCCTGCACCTCGTGAACCTCGGGGACTCCCCTCAGGTGCGCGAGCGCAAGGCACTCGACGCCCGCATCGGCAAGCGCCTCGAGGGCGGCACGCGGTTCGTGCCCGTGCTCACCCGCAAGGGCGGCGTCGGCAAGACGACGGTCACGACGCTGCTCGGGATGGCGCTCGCCGACGTGCGGGAAGACCGGATCATCGCGGTCGACGCGAACCCCGACCGCGGCACCCTGTCCGAGCGCGTCGCCCGCCAGACGCGGTCAACCGTCCGCGACATCGTCACGCACGCGGCGGCGATCAAGGACTTCAGCGAGTTCTCGTCGCACGTCTCGCGCGACGAGACGCGGCTCGACGTGCTCGCCTCCGACACCGACCCGCTGCTGTCGGAGGCCTTCGACGAGAACGACTACAACGTCGTCGCCGACCTCGTGTCGCGGTACTACTCGATCTGTCTCACCGACTGCGGCACCGGCATCGTGCACTCCGTCATGCGCGCGACGCTGCAGCGCGCCGACGGCATCGTCGTCGTCTCGGGCGGCAGCGTCGACGAGGCGCGGCTCGCATCCGAGACCCTCACATGGCTCGAGGCCAACAACTACGGGGAGCTCGTGCGCAACGCGGTCGTCGCGATCAACACCGCGACGCACGGCACCAACCTCGTCAAGCTCGACGAGATCGACGCGCACTTCGCCTCCCGTGTGCGGGCCGTCGTGCGGATGCCGTACGACCCCGAGCTCGCGGCGGGCTCCGTCGTGCGCTGGAGCAAGCTCAAGCCCTTCACCCGTTCGTCGGCGCGCGACCTCGCGGCGCTCGTGATGGACGGCCTCCCGACGACCCGGACCGTGTGACACACCCGAGATGACCGAACGACAGATCCGCCTCTTCGGCGACCCCGTGCTCCGCTCGAAGACGGACCCCATCGCCGACCCCGGCGACCCGCGCGTGCGCGCCCTCGTCGAGGACCTCGTCGACAGCGTGCGACCGCCCGGCCGCGCGGGCGTCGCCGCGACCCAGATCGGCGTCGGCCTGCGCGCCTTCAGCGTCAACATCGACGGCGCGATCTCGTACGTCATCAACCCCGTGCTCGAGGTGGCGGGGGAGCCTGAGCTCGTCGACGAGGGCTGCCTCTCGGTGCCGGGCTTCTACTTCCCGCGCCTGCGCTACCCCTGGGCGCGCGTCACGGGCGTCGACGTCGACGGCAACCCCGTCGTGCTCGAAGGCGAGGGCCTCATGGCGCAGGCGCTCCAGCACGAGTGCGACCACCTCGACGGCAAGCTCTACATCGAGGGCCTCGAGCCGGACACCAAGCGCGAGGCGATGCGCGCCATCCGCCAGGCCGACTGGTTCCAGCGCTGACACGAGGAGGGCCGGTCGCTCGCGCGGCCAGCCCTCCTGTGCGGCACCGCGGATCATCGCAGCGCCGGACGACTCAACGCAGGGAGATGCCCTCCGTCACGGGGGCGCCCGAGTAGAGCTCCTCGATGACGGGCGCGAAGTCCTTGAGGATGACGTTGCGCTTGATCGAGAGCTTCGGCGTGAGGTGCCCGCTCGCCTCCGTGAACTCGATGTCGAGGATCTTGAACTTGCGGATCGACTCGGCGCGCGACACCTTCGCGTTCGCCACGTCGATCGCACGCTGGACCTCGGCGATCACCTTGGGGTTGCGGGCGGCCTCCGCGAGACTCATGTCGCCGGCCTCGCCGTTGTTGTTGAGCCACACGGGCAGCATCTCGGTGTCGAGCGTGACGAGGGCCGAGATGAACGGCTTCTGGTCGCCGACGACGACGACCTGGCCCACGATCGGGTTCGCGCGGATCGGGTCCTCGAGTCCCGCGGGGGCGACGTTCTTGCCGCCCGCGGACACGATGATCTCCTTCTTGCGGCCCGTGATCGTGAGGTAGCCCTCGTCGTCGAGCGAGCCGATGTCGCCGGTGTGGAACCACTCGCCGGTGAAGACCTCGGCGGTCGCCTCGGGCTTGTTCCAGTAGCCCGCGAAGACGTCGACGCCCTTCACGAGCACCTCGCCGTCGTCGGCGATCTTGATGCCGACGCCCGGCAGCGGGGTGCCGACGGTGCCGATCTTGAACTTGGAGACGACGTTGACCGTGGCGGGAGCCGTCGTCTCGGTGAGGCCGTAGCCCTCGAGGATCTTGACCCCGAGGCTGCGGAAGAAGTGACCCAGGTGCATGCCGAGCGGCGCGGAACCGGAGACGGCGTACTTGACGTTGCCTCCCATGGCGGCGCGGAGCTTCGACAGCACGAGCTTGTCGAAGACCGCGAACTGCAGCTTGAGGCCGAGCGGGACCTTGCCGGCGTCGAGGGCCTTCGAGTGCTCGATGGCGACCTGGGCGGCCTTCTGGAAGATCTTGCCCTTGCCTCCGGCCTCGGCCTTCTGCTCGGCCGAGTTGTAGACCTTCTCGAACACGCGCGGGACGGCGAGGAGGAACGACGGCTTGAAGCTGCCGAGTGCGGGAAGGAGCTGCTTGGTGTCGGCCTGGTGGCCGACCTTCACGCCCGCGTGCACCGACATGATCGAGATGAAGCGCGCGAAGACGTGCGCCGTCGTGATGAAGAGGAGGGTCGAGGCGCCCGGCGCCGTCACCTCCTTCATCGCGACCGCCGCGTTGCGCGACAGGTCGACGAAGTTGGCGTGGGTGAGGATGCAGCCCTTCGGGGTCCCCGTCGAACCCGAGGTGTAGATGAGCGTCGCGAGGTCGGAACCCTTCGCGACGGTGCGGGCATCCTCGACCTCGGCGTCTCTGATGCCGCTGCCGGCATCCACGAGCTTCTCGAGGTCGCCGAGGTGCATCTGCCACACCTTGCCGATGCCCGGGAGGTCGGCGCGCACCTCGTCGAAGCGCGCGAAGTGCTCCGCGTTCTCGACGATGAGAGCGGACGCACCGGAGTCGGTGAGGATGTAGGCGATCTGCGACGGCGACGAGGTCTCGTAGATGGGGACGAGCACGGCGCCGGCGAAGGCGGCCGCGAAGTCGACGAGGGTCCACTCGTAGCGGGTGCGGCAGATGAAGCCGATCTTGTCGCCCGGCTTCACCCCCGCGGCGATGAAGCCCTTCGCGAGGGCGACGACCTGCCGGTGGAACTCGGCGGTCGTCACGTCCTCCCAGCCGCCGTCGGCGGTGGGCAGGGCGAACAGCGGGGCGTCGGGCGTCTGCGCGACACGGTCGACCAGCAGCGTGGAAAGCGTCGCATCCGGGTCCGCGGGGACAACAGCAGGGACGTAGATCTCGTTCACGGCAGCTCCTTCGGTACCGGAAAAGGGTTCGGGCTAGCACTCCACTGTAACCCGGCGCGTCCCCCATCTGCGCCGCCCGCATCGTGGAGCGCCGCCGCGGGGTCCCGCTCGATAGACTCGGCGCTCGTGCATGCCATCGGAATCGACATCGGCGGAACGAAGATCGCGGGCGGCCTCGTCGCCGAGGACGGCACGATCGTCCGGCAGGAGCGCCGGCCCACCCCCTCGGGCGACGGAGCCGAGATCATCCGGGCCGTCGTCGAGGTCGTGGAGAGCCTGCGCGAGGGCGACGTGACGGCCGTGGGCGTCGCGGCGCCCGGGTTCATCGACGCCGAGCAGTCGACCGTCTACTACACGCCCAACATCCCGTGGCGGAGCGAGCCGCTGCGTGCCGACCTCTCGGCCCAGCTCCCGGGCCTCGAGATCACGATCGACAACGACGCCAACGCCGCCGGCTGGGCGGAGTTCCGGTTCGGCGCGGGGCGCGGCTACCACGACATGACGCTCCTCACGATCGGCACGGGCGTCGGCGGCGCGATCGTCGCGGACGGGCGCCTCCTGCGGGGCGGGTTCGGCACGGCCGCGGAGATCGGCCACATGCGCGTCGTCCCGGGCGGGCTCCCGTGCGGGTGCGGTCAGCGCGGCTGCATCGAGCAGTACGGCTCGGGCCGCGCGCTCCTGCGCATCGCGAACGAGATCGCCGACCAGCGCGGGATCGGTCAGGCGCTCGCGTCCGCGCGCGCGGAGCACGGCGAGCTCGACGGCCACCTCGTCTACGAGCTCATCCTCGCCGAGGACCCCGGCGCGCTCTTCGCGCTCCGCGAGCTCGGCGGATGGCTGGGGCAGGCGGCCGCGTCGCTCAGCGCCGTGCTCGACCCGCAGGTGTTCGTGTTCGGCGGCGGCGTCGCAGCGGCCGGGGAGCTACTGCTCGACCCGATCCGCGAGGCGTACCTCGCGCACCTGCCCGCGCGCGGCTTCCACCCGGAGCCCGCGTTCGCGACCGCCGAGCTCGTCAACGACGCGGGCGTCGTGGGCGCCGCCGACATCGCCCGCACGCACGCGGCGCGGAGCGCGTGACGCGCGCGGCATCCGTCGCCCCTAGACTCGGACGGCGGGTCCCAGGTGCGAAGGGAAGGGTGACGTGTTCTACCTGTTCCTGAAGAACGTGATCGTCGGCCCGTTCCTGCTCTCCGTGTTCCGGCCCTGGACCAAGGGCCTCGAGAACGTTCCACCGAAGGGCGCCGTCATCTTCGCGAGCAACCACCTCTCCTTCATGGATTCGATCTTCCTGCCGCTCGTCGTCGACCGGCAGATCCGATTCCTCGCCAAGAGCGAGTACTTCACGGGACGCGGCATCCGCGGCCGCATCATCCGCTGGTTCTTCCTCGGGGTCGGGCAGCTGCCGATCGACCGCTCGGGGGGCAAGGCCTCCGAGGCATCGCTCAACACGGGACTCGACCACCTCGCATCCGGCGGCTGGCTCGGCATCTACCCCGAGGGCACGCGCAGCCACGACGGACGGCTCTACCGCGGCCGCACGGGCATCGCGCGCATGGTGCTCGAGGCGGGCGTGCCCGTCGTGCCCGTCGCGATGATCGACACCGAGAAGGTCATGCCGGTCGGGGTGAAGCTGCCCAAGGTGCGCCGCGTGGGCGTCGTATTCGGCGAGCCGCTCGACTTCTCCCGGTTCGCCGGCATGGAGGGCGACCGCTTCGTGCTGCGTTCGATCACCGACGAGATCATGTACGAGCTCTCGCACCTGAGCGGACAGGAGTACGTCGACGTGTACGCGTCGAGCGTCAAGGGCCGCCCCCAGGCCGGCACGGGCGACTGACCGCCGTCGGGCGGGCGTCGGCGGCCGCATGCGCGCTCGGCTAGGCTGATCCGATGGGCCCTCGCGCCCGCAGCAGAACGCCCACCCGACCCAGAGGAACCTCCCGTGGTAGACCCGTCCGAGACCGTTGTGCAGGCAGATCCCTCCGTGATCGCCGGTCTCGACTATTGGCGCGGACTGCCGATCAAGCAGCAGCCGGAGTGGCCTGACCCGGAGGCCGTGGCAGCGGCGTCCGCGGAGCTCGCGACCCTGCCGCCGCTCGTGTTCGCGGGCGAGATCGACATCCTGCGCGAGCGCCTCGCTCGCGCGGCGCGCGGCGAGTCGTTCCTCCTGCAGGGCGGTGACTGCGCCGAGACCTTCGCGGGTGCCACCGCCGACCAGATCCGCAACCGGGTGAAGACCCTCCTGCAGATGGCGGTCGTGCTCACCTACGGCGCCTCGATGCCGATCGTCAAGATGGGCCGCATGGCGGGCCAGTTCGCGAAGCCGCGCTCGAGCGACTTCGAGACGCGCGGCGACGTCACCCTGCCCGCCTACCGCGGCGACATCGTCAACGGCTACGACTTCACCGCCGAGTCGCGTCAGGCCGACCCGGCACGCCTCGTGCAGGGCTACCACACGGCCGCGTCGACCCTCAACCTCATCCGCGCCTTCACGCAGGGCGGCTTCGCCGACCTGCGCCAGGTGCACTCCTGGAACAAGGGCTTCGCGTCGAACCCCGCGAACCAGCGCTACGAGGGTCTCGCGAAGGAGATCGACCGCGCCATCCGCTTCATGGAGGCCGCAGGCGCCGACTTCGACGAGCTCAAGCGCGTCGAGTTCTACACCTCGCACGAGGGGCTGCTCATGGACTACGAGCGCCCCATGACGCGCATCGACTCGCGCAACGGCACGCCCGTCAACACCTCGGCCCACTTCCTGTGGGTGGGGGAGCGCACACGCGACCTCGACGGAGCGCACATCGACTACTTCTCGCGCATCCGCAACCCCATCGGCGTGAAGCTCGGCGCGACGACGAGCGTCTCCGACATGGAGAAGCTCATCGACAAGCTCGACCCCGAGCGCGAGCCCGGCCGCCTCACCTTCATCACCCGGATGGGCGCCGGCAAGATCCGCGAGGCGCTGCCGCCGCTGCTCGAGGCGATCAAGGGCATGGACGCGACTCCGCTGTGGGTCACCGACCCCATGCACGGCAACGGCATGACGACCGCGACGGGCTACAAGACGCGGCGCTTCGACGACGTCGTCGACGAGGTGCGGGGTTTCTTCGAGGCCCACCGTCACGCGGGCACGCACCCGGGCGGCATCCACGTGGAGCTCACCGGCGACGACGTCACCGAGTGCCTCGGCGGGTCCGAGATGATCGACGAGGCGACGCTCGCGACGAAGTACGAGTCGCTGTGCGACCCCCGCCTCAACCACATGCAGTCGCTCGAGCTCGCGTTCCTCGTGGCCGAGGAGCTCACGGCGCGCTAGTCATGCCGCTGTCGCGTCGACGCTGAGGTCGTGCCTCGGCGTCGGCGGAGGCGATCCGGATCCGCGATCCATGAGACGGGAATGTCTCGCGGATCCGGATCGTCACCGCCTCCTCGCGCGAGTTCCGCGGAGATCGATCAGCCGATGGATAGACGCACGCGGATCGTGCTGCCCTTGTCGACCTGACCGCTCGCAGGATCGATCTGCTGCACGATGGCGAAACCCGCCACGTTGCTCTCGCCGATCGCCTTGCTCGGACCGTTCCAGTACTCGTACTTGAGGCCCGCGTCGGTGAGCCTCTTCTTCGCGTCCACCCAGTTCGTGCCGACGATGTCGGGCACGTCGACGGGCGGGGGGCCGTCGGAGACGTCGAGGATCACGCGGTCGGCGGGGCGCAGCTCGCCCGGGTCGACGAGGCCGATGACGGCGTCCTTCGCGACGGTCTCGCTGTAGTTGCGCTGCACGCCGTCCTCGACGACGAGACCGGCCTCCGTGAGGGCGGCGCGCGCGTCGTCGACGCTCATGCCCGCGATCGCGGGCAGCACGCCCGCGGAGACGCGGAGGTCGACCGTCTGGCCCTCGAAGAGCGCGTCGGAGCCCTGCGAGACGTCGACGGGCGTGCCGTCGACCGTCACGGCCGCCGCGAGCACGACGTCCTTCGGCTGGTCGCTGAAGACGTAGTCCGGGGTCTCGCCCCGCAGGAGTCCCGCCTGGTCGAGGAGCGCGTCGGCATCTGCGAGGGCGAGGCCCGCGAGCTGCCCGATCGTGGTCGGCTGCGGCCCCTTCGAGACGACGAGGGTCACCGGGGTGCCCTTGCGGATGCTCGATCCGAGGGCGGGGTCGGTTTCCATGACGAGACCGGCGGGCACGTCGAGGCTCCAGCCCTCCGTGGTGTCGGCCACCTCGATGCCGAGCTCGGCGAGCTGCGCGGTCGCGGCATCCGGAGCCAGGTTCTTGATCGACTCGGGGATCGTCACGTGGGCGCCGGGGCCCGCGCCGAACCACCAGCCGGCGCCGCCCGCCGCGAGGGCGAGCACGAGCACGAGCACGAAGGCGAGCCAACCGCGCTTGCGGCGCGTCCCGGCCTTCTGCGAGAGCTTCGCGGCGCTCGCGCTCACGGGCGCCGTATCGTGCGTCGGCTGCGGCGAACGCGCGCCGAGCACCTGCGTCTCGGCCGTGTTCTGGCGTGCCGTGGGGAGCACCATCGTGCGCTGGAGGGTCGTCGCGGAGCTCGGGAGGGCCGTGTGCAGGAGGGCCTCGGTGTCGCGCAGCTGGTCGAGCATGACGCGTGCGTCGCGCGGGCGCTCCTCGGGGTCGCGGGCCGTCGCCCACAGCACGAGTTCGTCGAGTTCGGCCGGCACCCGCGGGTTCGCGTTCGAGGGCGGCGGCACCGAGTCGTTGGCGTGCTGGTAGGCGATCTGCATGGGCTGCTCGCCCTTGAACGGCTGCTCGCCCGTGAGCATCTCGTACATCATGATGCCGACCGCGTAGATGTCGCTGCGGGCATCCGCGATCCCGCGCGTGACGAGCTCGGGGGAGAGGTAGGCGATCGTGCCGAGCAGCGCCGCACCCGTCGCGGTGTTGGCGGACGCGGCCCGCGCGAGACCGAAGTCGCCGATCTTGATGCGGCCGTCGTCGGCGAGGAGCACGTTCTCGGGCTTGAGGTCGCGGTGCACGATGCCAGCCTTGTGCGCGGCGGCGAGACCCGAGAGCACCGACTCGGCGATGTCGATCGTCTGCTCGGACGTGAGGGCGCCGTGCTCCTGCAGGAGATCGCGCAGGGTGATGCCCGGCAGGTACTCCATGACGAGGTAGGCGGAGTCCTCGTCCTGCCCCTGGTCGAAGACGTTCACGACGTTGGGGTGGGCGAGCCGGGCGGCTGAGCGCGCCTCCTGGATGAAGCGCTGCTTGAACTGGTTGTCGTCGGCGAGGTGGCCGTGCATGACCTTGACCGCGACGCGGCGCTCGAGGCGCAGGTCGGTCGCGAGGTAGACCGTCGCCATGCCCCCGCGCGCGATGCGCGAGCGCACCTGATAGCGGCCGTCGATGAGACGTCCGATCAGGGGGTCGGTTGTGCTCGTGGTCACCCTCCGAGTGTAGGAGGGCAGGCTGTGCGCCCCCGGCCGCCACGCGGCCTCGGGGACCGTCTCGAGCGGCTCCGTCAGCCCAGTTGCGCCAGCCATGCGGTCGCGCTCGTCTCCCACTTGGCGTACGCGTTCGGGAAGGCCGAGATCTGGACGGCCTGGGCGGCCTGGGTCAGCGACATCGACTGCCATCCCGGGATGTCGAGCAGGCCGCGCGTCTTGCCCTTGTTGGGGTTCGACGGGCCGCCGTAGAAGAGCCGCGCGGCGTGCGAGGCGTTGAGGATCTGCTCCTTCGTGCCCCATCCGGTGCTCGGCCGCTGCTGGAACAGGCCGATCGAGTCGCGGTCGCCGTAGTCGATGTTGCGCAGGCTCGACTCCTGCATCGCGGCGGCGAGGGCGATGACGATGCCGCGGTCGGGCACGCCGAGCTCGCGACCCACCTGCACGATGATGCGGGCGTTCGCGGCCATCTCCGACGTGAGGGGCGTCACGCTCGAGCCGTCCTGCACGACGGTGACGCCGGGGATCGTCAGGGTGCGGCCCGCGTAGATGATGCTCGACCAGCCCAGTCCGTTGGCGTCGAGGATCGCCTGGATGCTCACGCCGAAGGTCCGGGCGATCGACGAGATGGTGTCGCCCGCCTTGATGAGGTAGCTCGTGCCGATGACGGGCGGCGGGCCCGACACGACGGGCGTCGTGGGCTCGGCGGGAGCGGGCGCGGGCGCCGAGGGCGCGGGCGCCGAGGGCGCGGGCGACACCGAGGAGACGTTCTCGGCGGCGAGCGTCGCACCGGGGATCGCGATCGTCTGGCCGGGGTAGATGATGCTCGACCAGCCGAGCCCGTTGGCAGTGAGCACGGACTGCGTCGAGACGCCGAACTTCGCGGCGATCCGGCTGATCGTGTCGCCCTTCTGGATCGTGTAGCGGCCCCCCGTCGAGGCGGCGGGCGGAGGCGCGGGTGCGGGCGTCGGAGCGCCGCCCGTGAGCTTGAGCACCTGGCCGGGGAAGATGAGCGACTTCCAGCCGAGGCCGTTGAGGGCGAGCACGCTCGCCGTGGCGAGGCCGTAGCGCCCCGCGATGCTCGAGACGGTGTCGCCCGCGCGGACGGTATAGGTCGCAGGCGCCGAGGCCTTTGCGGCCGCGGGCGCTGCTGCGGCGGCGACCGCGGCGCGCACGGTGCTGCCGAGGGAGCTCTTGGGCTTGGCGGGCTTGCGGTCGGATGCCGGAGCGGCCTCGACGGGCGAGACGACGCCCGTCACGGTCAGGGCGCCCGTGAGCACGATCGGCATCGTCGCCATCATGCCCTTCGCGAGCGCGGCGGGCACGACGCCGTCGCGTGCGGGGCGCGCGGGGGCCGCCTGCGTGGGCGCGAGGCCCGCGAAGACCGTGCGCGCGCGGTCACCGATCTCATGCGTCTGCTGCATCGCCGTCCTGCCTTCCCCTCCGGCCCCGGGGGCGTCTCCGGTTCGGGGATAACGTGTCACAGAAGTTTAACAGTGTCAATTACTGTGGCTGGTGTGGTTTGAGTTCATCTGTTCGTAACATTTCGATGGTGCGAGGGCGTGCTCGGCGTCAGGCACGCTAGAGAGGTGACCGAACCCGCCCCCGAGTGGCTGACCGTTCCCGATCTCGTCGAACTCCTCGGTGTCACCCCGAGCAAGGTGCACCGGCTTCTGGAGGACAAGCACCTCCTCGCCACCCGCGTCGACGGGGTGCTCCGCGTTCCCGCGAGCTTCCTACGCGACGGCGAACCCCTCCACGAACTCCGCGGCACGCTCATGTTGCTCGCCGACTCCGGCTACACCGACGAGGAGGCCATGCACTGGCTCACCTCCGAGGACGACACCCTCGGCATCGCCCCCATCGAGGCGCTGCGCGCCGGGCGGAAGGCCGAGGTGCGGCGCGTCGCGCAGGCGCTCGCGTTCTAGTCGATCGGGTTCCGTGCCGCGCGGTCAGTGCAGCACGACGAGTTGCTGTGTCGCCCGCGTCATCGCGACATAGCGGTCGACGACGCTCTCGATGCCCTCGCCCCACGATGCGGGCTCGACGAGGAGCACGAGGTCGAACTCGAGCCCCTTCGTGAGCTCCGGCGGCAGCGAGCGCACCCGCGCCGAGCCCTCGAAACCGGGGTCGCCCACGACGCACGCGACGCCCTCCGCGTGCTCGAGCAGCCACGCGTCGAGCACCGCGTCGCGCTCCTTCCGCGGGAGGTGGCGCACGGGGTAGCCGCTGCTGCGGATGCCGACGGGCACGTTGGCGTCGGGGATCGCGTTCCGGATGACGGGCTCGGCCTCGGCCATGACCTCCTCCGGCGTGCGGTAGTTGACCGTGAGCGTCGCGAGCCGTACCTCCGACAGGCCGACGCGCGCGAGGCGCTCCTCCCAGCTCTCCCGGAATCCGTGTCTGGCCTGTGCGCGGTCGCCGACGATCGTGAGGCTGCGCGAGGGCGCGCGACGCAGCAGCATGGTCCATTCGGCGTCGGTGAGCTCCTGCGCCTCGTCGACCACGACGTGCGCGTACGGTCCCGCGAGGACGTCGGGCGTGAGGGCGGGGAGCGCATCCTCGTCGACGAGGCGGTCGGCGAAGGGTTCTTGACGCAGCGCCTGTACCTCCGACTCGAGGTCGTCATCCGCCGCGACGAGCTCCTCGACGACGCGTGCGCGCACGCGGCGCTCCTCGGCGAGAGCAGCGGCCCGCACGCGCGCGACGCGCGCGGCGTCGGGGTCGCCGATGAGGTGGCGCGCGGCGTCGAGGTAGGGCAGGTCGGCGAGCGTCCAGGCGCGCGCGTCGGCGCGCGTGAGGGCGACGACCTCGGCGTCGGTGAGCCACGGTGCGTGTGCTCGCAGATACGCCGGCACCGACCACAGGTCCGCGACGACGCCGACGGGGTCGAGGAGGGGCCACGCCCCGGTGAAGGTGCGCGTGAGCTCGCGATGCTGCGCGAGGGCACGACGCAGCAGGTGCCGAGGTGCCTCCTCGTCGAACTGGTCGGTGAGGATCTCGAGCACCGCCTCCCACACGACGGCGCGTGCCTCGTTGTGGTTCGTGCCGGGCTCGGGCGCGTCGAATGCCTCGGCCCACTCGGCGGGTCCGATCCAGGCGGCGCCCCACGGCGTCTCGATGCCGAGCTCCGCGGCCGGCGGGCGCTCGTAGGCGCGGACGGCGGCCTCGACGACGTCGACGAGCCGGGCGGACGCCTTGAGCCGCGCCGTCTCGGCGTCCGTCTCGGCGACGGCCGTGCGGCCCTCCGGCACGAGGTCGCGAAGGGTGCACGTCTGCACGCCGTCCTCGCCGAGGCTCGGCAGCACGTCGGCGACGTAGGCGAGATAGGGCTCGTGCGGTCCGACGACGAGCACGCCGCCGCGGCGGTGGCCGAGCCGGGGATCCGCGTAGAGCAGGTACGCGGCGCGGTGCAGGGCCACGACCGTCTTGCCCGTGCCGGGTCCGCCGTCGACGACGAGCGGCCCCCGCGAGGAGGCGCGGATGACGGCGTCCTGGTCGGACTGGATCGTCGCGAGCACGTCGCGCATGCGCGGCGAGCGGCTCGCGCCGAGGCTCGCGATGAAGGCCGACTGGTCGTCGAGCGCGGCGCCGTGCTCGAGGCCCTCGGAGGTGAAGGCCTCGTCCCAGTAGTCCGTCACCCGTCCTCGCGTCCAGCGGTAGCGTCGGCGGCTCGCGAGGCCCATGGGTTCAGCGTGCGTCGCGGCGAAGAACGGTTCCGCCGCGGGGGCCCGCCAGTCGACGAGCAGCCGCGTGCCGTCCTCGTCGGCGAGGCTGAGCCGCCCGATGTAGACCGGCTCGGGGTCGTCGAGCGCGACGATCCGACCGAGGCAGACCTCCGGCCCGAAGCGGCGGAGCACCCGGATGCGCGCGCTCAGCTCGTGCACCTCGAGATCGCGCTCGAGCACCTCCTGGTTGTTCTCCCCACCCCGCAGCCGGGCGAGGGAGAGGCGTTCCTCGAGCTCGTCGAGCTGGTGTGCGAGGGCCGCCGCGATGGCGCGGAAGCGGCGTTCGTCGGCCTCGACGAGGGCGGGGTCGGCCTTCGCGGCGAGGCGGTCGGGCAGGTCGAAAACGGGGGTGGTCACGTGGCGGCTCCGGGAGGGTGCGGTCGGCGAGGCGGGCGGAGAGCTCGGTCTGCCATCGTCACACGGGTGCGGCGACTTCTCACCGGGTCCCCGCCCAGGCGCGGCGGGTATCCTGGACGTACCCCGGGTCTCAGGCGTCGCGTCGCGTCACGCGATCAGCGAGCTGCGAGAGCTCGGAGCGGGCGGATGCGCTGAGGGGCGCCCCCTCGAGCGCCTCGCGCGCGACCCGCACGTTGTGGGCGATGATCCGCTCGACCTGCTCGGCGGCGCCGCTGTCGCGCACGGTGTTCTGCAGCATGCGCACCTGCGCCTCGTCGAGCCCCGGGTCGCCCAGCAGCTCGTCGAGCACGCGCACCGCCGTCGGCGGCATCTTCTGTCGGGCGAGTCCGATGAGCACGGTGCGCTTCCCCTCGCGCAGGTCGTCGCCCGAGGGCTTGCCGGTGACCTCGGGATCGCCGAAGACGCCGAGCATGTCGTCGCGGAGCTGGAACGCGACTCCGAGCGGCAGGCCGAACTCGCGCAGCGCGGCGAGCTGGGGCAGCGACCCGCCCGCGAGCGCCCCGCCGATCGCGAGCGGCGCCTCGACGCTGTACTTGGCCGACTTGTACACGATCACCCGGTGCGCGCGGGGAAGCGCCTCGCTGTCGGGGCGCGATCGCCAGGAGTCCTCCTCGAGCACGTCGAGGTACTGCCCGACGGTGACCTCGGTGCGCATGCGGAAGAACTCCGCTCGAGCGGCGCGTGCCGACTCGGGATCGTCGAGGAGGGCGAGCCCGTCCTCGAAGAGCTCGTCGCTCCAGAACAGGAGCAGGTCGCCGAGCAGGATCGCCGTCGAGGTCCCGAAGGCGGCCGCGTCCCCGTCCCACAGCTCGCGGCGGTGCAGGCTCTCGAAGGCGCGGTGCGCCGCGGGTCGCCCCCTGCGGATGTCGGAGTTGTCGATGATGTCGTCGTGCACGAGGGCGGCGGCGTGGAAGAGCTCGAGCGCCGCCGCGACGGAGACGACGGCGGGCAGGGCGCGCGCGGTGTCGGGGCCGTCGAGCTCGGGGAGCTCTCCGTCGTCCGCGATCGCGGCGACCGACTGCCAGCCCCAGTAGCAGAACAGCGCACGGAAGCGCTTCCCGCCGGCGAGCAGCTCGCGCGCCTGCTCGACGAGAGGTGCGAGATCGGGGGAGATCTCGGTGAGCGCGGTCTCGTGAGCGTCGAGCGCATCGTCGATCCGAGCAGCTATGAGGTCGACTAACCGCGTACTCCCAGGCACGCGCCTAGCCTAGCCAGCCGAGACGCGCCTACAATCGAGTCACCGGCGACACCCGTGGGCGTCGGATGCGTGAAGGAGCTCGAGATGCCGCTTTCGGAGCAGGAGCAGCGCCTCCTCGACGAGATGGAGCGCAACCTCTATCACAGCGAGGCGGAAGACGTGACGACGGTCGGCGCTCGACCCGGTCGTGCGAATGGGACCGCGATCGTGCTCGCGGCGGTCGGCGTGCTCATCGGGCTCGCCCTCCTCGTGACCGGTGTCGCCATCCGGCAGCCGATCGTGGGGGTGATCGGCTTCGTCGCGATGTTCGCGGGGGTCGTGCTCGCGGTCGCTCCGCCCCTGCGGCTCACCGTCCCCTCCCGCCCGCGACCCCGCCGCTGAGCACGCCGCCCCGGTACGCCGGGCGCTGAGAACCTGACCTTCTAAGGCCGGCCTTCGGGCCGGCCTTTCTCATGCCCGGAATCGGGCGGCTCCACGCAGATTCCCTCCACCTTCCTCCACCCTCTCGTTCCCTTGAATTCATTGGGAAGTGGCGAGGGTTTTTCGGCGTGAATCCGCGAAATCGCTTGTTGGGTGGTGGAGTGTGGAGTAAAGTGGAGTAATCCTGGGTCCGGCCGGAGCGAAGGGGGACGACATGCTGCTCGGCACGTTCGCCCCCAAGCTCGACGAGAAGGGGCGCGTCATCCTCCCGGCGAAGTTCATGGGGGACTTCGCGAACGGCGTCGTCATGACCCGCGGCCAGGAGCGCTGCATCTACCTCTTCAGCCAGCGCGAGTTCGAGGAGCTCCACGAGCGCGCCCGGCACGCGTCCGTGACCGGCAAGAAGGGCCGCGACTTCCTCCGCATGTTCCTGAGCGGGGCCGCGGAGGAGATGCCCGACAAGCAGCACCGCGTGACGATCCCGCCCATGCTCCGCGAGTACGCGGGGCTCGATCGCGAGCTCACCGTCATCGGCGCCGGCAACCGCGCGGAGATCTGGGACACCACGGCGTGGAACGAGTACTACGAGGCGACCGAGGCCGCCTTCGCCGAGACCGACGAGGAGGTGATCGCGGGACTGTTCTGACCTCCGGATGCGACCCTCAGCCGCGCTCCCTGGCGCACCTTCCCCGGTGCCAGGTGGCGGCGGATGGGGATCGGATCCGGGGGAGGGGGCGCACTGCACGACCATGAACGACCGCCACATCCCCGTCCTCCTCGAGCGCTGCCTCGACTTGCTCGCTCCCGCGCTCGACGCTCCGGGCGCAGTCGTCGTCGACGCGACGCTCGGCCTCGGCGGCCACGCCGAGGCCCTCCTCACGCGCTTCGAGCGCGTCCAGCTCGTGGGCCTCGACCGCGACCGCCACGCGCTCGCGCTCGCGGGCGAGCGGCTCGCGCCGTTCGCCGACCGCACCCACCTCGTGCACACCGTCTACGACCGCCTGCCCGAGGCGCTCGACGAGCTCGAGATCGCGCGGGTCGCCGGCATCCTCTTCGACCTCGGCGTCTCGTCGATGCAGCTCGACGAGGTCGACCGGGGCTTCTCCTACGCGCAGGATGCGCCCCTCGACATGCGCATGGACGACACCGCCGAGCTCACGGCGGCCCGCGTGCTCGCCGAGTACGACGAGGCTGCGCTGCGCCGCATCTTTTGGGAGTACGGCGACGAGAAGCTCGCCCCGCGCTACGCGCGCCGCATCGTCGAGGAGCGCCGCGTCGCGCCCATCGAGACCTCGGCGCGGCTCGTCGCGATCATCGACGCGGCGACGCCCGCCGCCGCGCGCCGCGCAGGGCACCAGTCCAAGCGCGTCTTCCAGGCCCTGCGCATCGAGGTCAACCAGGAGCTCGCGGTGCTCGAGCGCGCCATCCCGGCCGCGATCGACGCGCTCGAGGTGGGCGGCCGCATCGTCGTCATGTCGTACCAGTCGCTCGAGGACCGCATCGTCAAGCGCGAGTTCCAGACGCGCTCGACCTCGACCGCCCCGCGCGGGCTCCCGGTGGAGCTGCCGGAGCACCGCCCCGAGCTCAAGCTCCTCACGCGGGGTGCGGAGCTCGCCTCCGACGAAGAGCGCGCGCGCAACCCGCGCGCGACCCCCGTGCGGCTCCGCGCCGCCGAGCGCATCCGGGAGGCGGCGTGAGCAGCGCGACCGCGGTCCGGCTGCCGGCTCGCCACCCCGAGCACGAGGCGCCCCGCCGCCACCTCGACATCGCCCCGACGCGCACGCAACGACGTGCGCGCCCGCGCGTATACGCGGCCCTCGTCGCGATCGCGGGCATCGGCGCGATCCTGCTCGCCCAGCTCCTCATGAGCCTCGTGCTCGCGGAAGGCGCCTACCGCATCGCGAGCCTCCAGGCGGAAAAGCGCGACCTCTCGCGCGAGACGAACGCCGCATCCGAGACGCTCGAGCAGCTGAGCTCGACACAGAGTCTCATGGCCAACGCGGCGGCGCTCGGCATGGTCTCGAGCGGGAACCCCGTGTTCCTCGACGTCGCGACGGGACAGGCGCTCGGCACGGCATCCGCCCCGAGCGGGCAGCTCGTCGGCACGGGCGGCAACCTCATCGGCAACGCGCTCCTCGCCGACGGCGCGCACCTGCTCGACCCCGCCGCGGTGGCCGCCGCGCAGCTCGCGGCCCAGGGCGGCTCGACGGATGCGGCGACCTCGACGACGGACCGCACGCCCGCGAGCACCGTGACCCAGGGTGTCGCTCCCGTCGGGGGCGCGAGCGGCACGCTACCGTCGCCGACGACGCGCTGACGGGGGGAGGATCGTGATCGAGGCCCGCAGATCCCGTCGCCGGCTCGCCGTGGCCGTGCTCGCGGTCTTCGCGATCGTCGTCGTGTTCTCGGTGCGGCTCATCGACATCCAGGTCGTCCGCGCCGACACCTACCGCACGGTCGCCGGCTCGAACTACACGACCTCGACGCTGTGGGGCACGCGCGGGAGCATCGTCGACGCGAACGGCACCGTGCTCGCCACGAGCGTCGACCGGTTCAACATCACCGCGGCGCCCGTCAACGTCGACCCCGAGGGGTTCGAGCGGCGGGTCGAGGTGGACGGCGAGCGCCGGACGGTGCACGTGAGCGTCATGGACGCGCTGCAGGAGATCTCGGAGGCCGTCGGCGGCGCCGACGTGCAGGCCATGTTCCAGGCGCTCATGGCCGACCCCGACGCCAACTTCGCCTACCTCGTGCGAGGGGTGAAGCTCGACGCGTTCACGAAGGTCAAGAAGCTCGGCATCCCGTGGGTGTACAGCGAGCCGCAGCCCGCGCGCAGCTACCCGAACGGGGCGGTGGCGGGCAACCTCGTGGGCCTCATGGGCACGGACGGGCCGCTGTCCGGCACCGAGTACCAGTGGAACTCGTGCCTCGCGTCGGAGAACGGCGAGATGAGCTATGCCGTGAGCGAGGACGGCGTGCGGATGCCGGGCTCCGAGGTCGTCGAGCAGCCGGCGACCGACGGCGGCACGGTGCACCTCACGATCGACGCGGATCTGCAGTGGTTCGCGCAGCAGGCCATCGCAGAGCAGGGGACGGCGATCGGTGCTCAGTGGGCGACGGCGATGGTCGTCGACGTCCGCACGGGGAAGATCCGCGCGGCCGCGGACTGGCCCGCGATCGACCCCAACGACCTGGATTCCGCATCCGCCGAGGACTCGGGAGCCCGGAGCTTCACGGCGCCCTTCGAGCCGGGATCCGTCATCAAGCCCGCGACCGTCGCCTCGCTCATCGACGCCGGCAAGCTGACCCGCACGACGCCGTTCACCGTCCACGCGAGCTACCAGGTTCCCGGCACCCACGCGACGATCACCGACTCCTTCTGGCACGGCGACGTCAACTACACGACGGCGGGCATCCTCGTGAACTCGTCGAACGTCGGCATCGCGCAGATCTCGGAGCTGATGCCGCTCGCGGACCGCATCGCCTACCTCAAGAAGTTCGGCTTCGGCGCCGGCGGGTCGGGTGCGGACTTCCTCGGCGAGGACGACGGCTACGTGCGCTCCGTCGCCGAGAGCGACCCCGTGACGGCGGTGAGCCAGCAGTTCGGTCAGGGCATGACGGCCACCTCCGCCCAGGTCGTGAGCATGTACCAGGCCCTCGCCAACCACGGCGTGCGCATCCCGCTCACGCTCGTCGACGGGTGCGAGCGCCCCGACGGGAGCTACACCGACGTGCCGACCCCCGAGGGCACGCGCGTCGTCTCGGCACATGCGGCCGACGAGGTCGTGACGATGCTCGAGGGGATGACGACGCAGCACGCCTACGCCCCGGTGCTCGCGGTGCCCGGGTACCGCATCGCGGCCAAGTCGGGAACGGCGCAGGTGGCCGACGGCAACGGCTACGGCTCGGACCGCATCGTCTCGATGGCGGGGATGTTCCCGGTCGACGACCCGCAGTTCGCCGTTGTCGTGACCTTCGCGAAGCCCGTTACGATGAAGACATCGTCAGCGGCGGCTCCGACCTTCAACGCGATCGTCAAGCAGGTCATCAAGACCTACCGGGTGACCCCGTCGACGGTCCCCGCACCCGACAACCCGCTCACCTGGTGAGCCCGCCGAGCGGGGAGACGCGGCGGACGATTCGAGACACAGGAGGCCACGCAGCGTGAGCTCACGGATCCCTCCGATCCTCCGCCCCGAGCACCCCACCCCCCGACCGCTCTCGACCCTCGTGCAGGAGTTCGGTCTGGCGTACCGCGGTGATCTCGACGGCGTCGAGGTCACCGGCGTGACCCTCTCGACGGGCGACCTGCATCCGGGCGACCTGTTCGTCGGCGTCCCCGGCGCGAAGCAGCACGGCGCCGCGTTCGCGTCGCGTGCGGCCGAGGGCGGCGCGGTCGCGGTCGTGACCGACGAGGCGGGCGCCGAGCTCGCGGCGGACAGCGGCCTCCCCATCGTCATCGTGCCGTCGCCGCGTGCCGCACTCGGCGGGATCGCGGCGTGGGTGTACCGCACCGACGACGACCCGCCGCTCATGTTCGCGACGACCGGCACGAACGGCAAGACCTCGACGAGCTACCTCCTCGAGGCCGTGCTCCGCCAGCTCGGGCTCGTCACGGGGCTCTCGACGACCGCGGAGCGCCACATCGGCGAGCTCTCAGTCGTGAGCCTGCTCACGACGCCCGAGGCGAGCGAGATGCACGCCCTCCTCGCGCGGATGCGGGAGGCCGGCGTGCGCGCGGTCGCCGTGGAGGTGAGCGCGCAGGCGCTCTCGCGCCACCGCGTCGACGGCCTCGTCTTCGACGTCGCGGGCTTCACGAACCTCAGCCACGACCACCTCGACGACTACGCCGACATGGAGGAGTACTTCGAGGCGAAGCTGCCGCTCTTCACCCCCGAGCACGCGCGCCGCGGGGTCGTGTGCCTCGACACCGCCTACGGGCGCCGCGTCGTGGAGGCCTCGCGCATCCCCGTGACGACGATCGCGACGCGCGGACACGCGAGCGACGCCGATGTCGCCGCGGCGGAGTGGGTCGTCGAGATCCTCGACGAGACGGCGGCGTACACGGAGTTCCGGCTCACCGGGCCGGGCGGACGCGAGCTCGTGACGCGTGAACCGCTCATCGGCTGGCACATGGCCGCCAACGCCGCCCTCGCGATCGTCATGCTCGTCGAGGCCGGCTTCGAGCTCGAGGCGATCGGAGCGGCGCTCGACGCCGACGGCGGCATCCGCGCCTACCTGCCGGGGCGTACGGAGCGGGTCTCGGGGGAGCGCGGACCGAGCGTCTACGTCGATTTCGGGCACAGCCCCGACGCCTTCGAGAACACCCTCGCGGCGGTCCGGAAGTTCACGGCCGGCCGCACGATCATGGTCTTCGGAGCCGACGGCGATCGCGACACGACCAAACGCCACGAGATGGCGCGCGTCGCCGCCGAGGGGTGCGACATCCTCGTCATCACCGACCACCACCCGCGCTTCGAGGATCCGGAATCGATCCGCAAGACGCTGCTCGAGGGTGCCGCGCTGGCCTCCAACAAGCCCGAGATCCACGAGGTGAGCCCGCCCGAGCAGGCGATCCGCGTCGCGGTCGGTCTCGCGAAGGAGGGGGACTCGATCCTCTGGGCGGGACCCGGCCATCAGGACTACCGCGACATCCGCGGCGTGCGCACGCCGTACTCCGCGCGCGACGAGGCGCGAGCCGCGCTCCGCGAGGCGGGCTGGGCATGATCCCGGTGGGTCTCGGGGAGCTCGCGGGCATCCTCGGCGGCGAACTCGTGCTGCCGGAGGGCGTCACGGCGGATGCGGTCGTCTCCGGTTCCGTCGAGACGGACTCCCGCCTCGTGACCGACGGGTCGATCTTCTTCGCCCTCCCCGGCGAGCACACCGACGGGCATCTCTTCGCGCCCGCCGCGGTCGAGAACGGCGCCGCGCTCGTCGTGTGCCGCGAGGATCTCGGACTTCCCGTGCCGCAGCTCGTCGTCGAGGACGGCTACGCGGCCCTCGCCGCACTCGCCCACGAGGTCGTCGAACGCGTGCGGTCACGCGGTGCCCTCAAGGTCATCGGCATCACGGGCTCGAACGGCAAGACGACGACGAAGAACCTGCTCCGCGCCGTGCTCGAGGCCGAGGGTCCGACCGTCGCGCCCCGGGGTTCCTTCAACAACCACGTCGGCGCGCCCATCACGATGCTGCGCATCGACGAGACGACGCGCTACCTCGTGGCCGAGATGGGCGCGGGCGCCCCCGGAGACATCGCGCGCCTGGTGCGCATCGCGCGCCCCGACATCGGCGTCGTGCTCAAGGTGGGCCTCGCGCACGCGGGCGAGTTCGGCGGCATCGAGGCGACCGAGGCCGCCAAGTCGGAGATGGTCACCGACCTCACCCCCGACGACGTCGCCGTGCTCAACGTCGACGACGAACGGGTGGCCCGCATGGCGGGTCGCACGGCGGCGCGCGTCGTCGGGTTCGGACTCTCCTCACGTGCCGAGGTGCGCGCGGAGGACGTCGCGTCGACCGTGCACGGCACCGCCTTCACCCTCGTCGTGGACGGGCGGCGGCGTCCCGTGCGGCTGCGCATCCTCGGCGAGCACCACGTCATGAACGCGCTCGCGACCCTCACGGTGGCCCGGGAGCTCGGCGTCGACCTCGACCGGGCGATCGCCGCACTCGCCGAGGTGCCGCGCGCGGAGCGGTGGCGCATGGAGCTCTTCACACGTCCCGACGACGTCATCATCGTCAACGACGCCTACAACGCGAGCCCGGACTCGACCGCCGCGGCGCTCAAGACGCTCGCCCAGCTCGGCCGCGACGAGGGGCGCCGCACGGTGGCCGTGCTCGGCGAGATGGCCGAGCTCGGCCCGTTCGCGCAGGAGGAGCACGACCGCATCGGCCGGCTCGTCGTGCGGCTCGACATCCGCCAGCTCGTCGTCGTCGGCGACGCCGCGCGGCACATCCACGCGGCCGCCGGCCTCGAGGGCTCGTGGGACGGGGAGTCGATACTCGTGCCGGATATGGACGCGGCTTACGATGTGCTGAGTGAGCAGCTTCGCCCGGGGGACGTCGTGCTCGTGAAGTCGTCGAACTCCGCGGGCCTGCGACGGCTGGGCGACCGCCTCGCGGGAGTGGAGGAGCGCGCGTGATCGTCCTCCTGACCTCGGCGGCCTTCTCGCTCGTCTTCACGCTCCTCACGACGCCGCTCTGGATCCGCCTCTTCAAGCGACTCGGCTGGGGACAGTTCATCCGCGACGACGGGCCGGAGTCGCACCACACGAAGCGCGGCACGCCCACGATGGGCGGCATCGTCTTCATCCTCGGCACGGTGCTCGGCTATCTCGTGGGGCACCTCCTGTGGGAGGTCCCGTGGACGGGCGTCGGCATGCTCGTCATCGGCATGATGGTCGGCCTCGGCCTCGTCGGCTTCGTCGACGACTTCCTCAAGACGCGCAAGCAGCGCAGCCTCGGCCTCGGCGGCTGGTCGAAGGTGCTCGGCCAGGCGATCGTCGCGACGGTCTTCGCCGTCCTCGCGCTCAACTTCCCCGACGAGAACGACCTGACCCCCGCGTCCGGCTTCATCTCGGGCGTGCGCGACATCCCGTGGCTCGACCTGTTCGCCTTCGGCCCCGTGATCGGCGTCATCCTCTTCCTCGCGTGGGTCAACCTCATCACCATCTCGGCGTCGAACGGCGTCAACGTCGCGGACGGTCTCGACGGCCTCGCGACGGGGGCGGCGGTGTTCGCGATCTCGGCGTACATCTTCATCGGGTTCTGGCAGTTCAACCAGTCGTGCTTCAACCCGAACATCGACCTCGACGTGCAGTACAAGTGCTACGAGGTGCGCGACCCGATCGACCTCGCGGTCGTCGCGGCCTCGATCGCCGGCAGCCTCGTCGGGTTCCTGTGGTGGAACACGTCTCCCGCGCAGCTCTTCATGGGCGACACGGGCTCGCTCGCGCTCGGTGGTGCCCTCGCCGCCCTCGCGATCCTCAGCCGCACCGAGCTCCTGCTCATCCTCATCGGCGGCCTCTTCATCATCACGACGGGTTCCGTCATCCTCCAGCGGGCGTACTTCAAGCTCACCAAGTGGAGATACGGGCAGGGCAGGCGCATCTTCCTCATGAGCCCGATCCACCACCACTTCGAGCTGAAGGGCTGGGCCGAGATCACCGTCGTCGTGCGGTTCTGGCTCATCGCCGCGCTGTGCGTCGCGGCGGGCGTCGGCACCTTCTATCTCGAATGGGCGGTCCGCTGAGCGCGCCCCTCGCGGAGCTGACCAGTTGGCGCGCCGACTGGTCCGGTCTCCGCGTCGCCGTGCTCGGACTCGGGGTGACCGGGTTCTCCGTCGCCGACACGCTCGTGGAGCTGGGGGCGCGCGTCTTCGTCGTCGCGGCGAGCGGCAGCGAGGAGCACCGGGGCCTGCTCGACGTCATCGGCGCCGAGTTCCTGCAGCATCCGGACGGCCAGAGCGCCCCCGGGGAACTGCTCGCCTTCGCCCCCGAGCTCGTGGTCGTCTCACCCGGCTACCACCCCGACCATCCCCTCATCGTGTGGGCGCAGGATGCCGGCATCCCGGTGTGGGGAGACATCGAGCTCGCGTGGCGCGTTCGCGACAAGGTGCTGCGCGCCGACGGGACGCCCCAGGACTGGGTGCTCGTGACGGGCACCAACGGCAAGACCACGACGACCCGGCTGACCGCCCACATGCTCGTCGAGGGCGGACTGCGCGCGGCCCCCGCGGGCAACATCGGCATCCCCGTGCTCGATGCCGTCCGTGATCCCGCCGGCTTCGACGTGCTCGTCGTGGAGCTCTCGAGCTACCAGCTGCACTGGGCGCACCGGAACACCGGCGGAGAGCTCGCGCCCCTCGCGAGCGTGTGCCTGAACATCGCCGACGACCACCTCGACTGGCACGGCTCGCGCGAGGCGTACGTCGCGGCGAAGGGGCGCGTCTACGAGAACACGCGCGTCGCATGCGTCTACAACCTCGCCGACGACGCGACGATGCACCTCGTCGAGGACGCCGAGGTGCAGGAGGGCTGCCGTGCGATCGGCTTCGGGCTCGGCATCCCGGGCCCCAGCTCCTTCGGCGTGATCGAGGGCATCCTCGTCGACCGCGCGTTCCTCGACGATCGACGCAACCAGGCGCTCGAGCTCACGACGCTCGCCGAGCTCGTCGAGTCCGGGATGGCCGCACCGCACTCGGTGCAGAACGTGCTCGCGGCGGCGGCTCTCGCGCGCGCCGCGGGCGTCGCGCCGGAGAGCATCCGGACGGCGATCGCGGGCTTCCGGATGGACCCCCACCGCACCGAGGTCGTCGCCGTCGCGGACGGGGTGGTGTGGATCGACGACTCGAAGGCGACCAACGCCCACGCGGCGGACGCGTCGCTCGGCGCCGCCGAGAGCGTCGTGTGGATCGCGGGGGGCCTCCTGAAGGGCGTCGACCCCGGCCCCCTCGTCGAACGGCACGCGCCCCGCCTGCGCGCCGTCGTGCTCATCGGCACGGACCGCGACGCGCTCCGCTCCGCGTTCGAACGACACGCGCCCAACGTGCCGGTGCTCGAGGTCGCGCCGCCCGACACTGGGGAGGTGATGTCCGCCGCGGTCCGCGCGGCCGCATCCGTCGCCCGGTCGGGCGACGTGGTGCTGCTGGCTCCCGCGGCGGCGTCGATGGACCAGTTCATGGACTACGCGGACCGCGGCAGGCGGTTCGCCGAGGCGGTGCGGAGGCACCTGGGAGGCGCGGCGGATGACGACGACGAGACCGCCGGCCCGCCCGCGCCCGGGGGCGACCCCGCCTCCTGAGCCCGAGAACGGCGAGGTGCGCGGGCGCGCCGCCGTCGTCGGGGTGCGCCGCATCTTCGCCGCCGAGACGCCCGAGTACTTCCTGTTGCTCGGCACGACGCTCTTCCTCGTGATCTTCGGCCTCGTCATGGTGCTCTCGTCGTCCTCGATCGAGTCGTGGGTGTCGGACAACGACTTCTTCGCGCGCACGACGCGCCAGGCGATCCTCGCCGTCGTCGGGATCCCGCTCATGCTCATCGCCTCCCGCGCCCCCGCGACCTTCTGGAAGCGCTGGGCCTGGCACGCCGTCGTCGTCGCGCTCGCGCTCCAGCTGCTCGTCGTCGCGATGGGCGGAGGCGGCTACAACAACAACTGGCTGAGCATCGCCGGGTTCTCCTTCCAGCCGTCGGAGTTCATCAAGCTCGCGTTCGTCGTCTGGCTCGCCCTCGTCGTGACGCGCACGGCCCCCGCCATCAACGACTGGCGCGCGAGCGAATGGCGCCAGTACGTGCTCCCGCTCGCGCCCGTCGCGGGCGGAGCGCTCCTGCTCGTCATGCTCGGCAACGACCTCGGCACGACGATCATCCTCACCGCGATGGTGCTCGGTGCGATGTTCTTCGGGGGCGTGCGGCTGCGGATCATGGGCGTCATCTCGGCGGTGCTCGCGCTCGGAGCGTTCGCGGCGATCCGCATGAGCTCCTCGCGCAGCGATCGCATCGACGCGTGGCTCACGGGCTGCCTCGAGGGTGACCCGCAGCTCATCGGCCGCTTCTGCTACCAGCCCCTGCACGGCTGGCAGGCCCTCGCCAACGGCGGGGTCTTCGGTCTCGGGCTCGGCAACTCCGAGTCGAAATGGAACTGGCTGCCCGAGGCGGAGACGGACTTCATCTTCGCCGTCATCGGAGAGGAGCTGGGTCTCGTCGGGGCGCTCCTCGTCGTGGCGCTCTTCCTCGTGCTCGCCGTGTGCTTCGTGCGCATCATCCGCCGCCAGGTGGACCCCTTCGCGCGACTCGCGACGAGCGTCGCGATGGTGTGGATCATCGGTCAGGCACTCGTCAACATCGCCGTCGTGCTCGGGCTCCTGCCCGTGCTCGGCGTGCCGCTGCCCTTCATCTCCGCGGGAGGTTCCTCGCTCGTGACGACTCTCGGAGCCGTCGGCATCGTCCTGTCCTTCGCACGCCGCGACCCCCGCGCTGCAGGTGCGGGCGCGAGGCGTCAGCCGTGACCGTCTACCTCATGGCCGGCGGGGGCACCGCCGGCCATGTGAACCCGCTGCTCGCGACCGCCGACCGCCTGCGCGAGCGGGATCCGGATGCCGAGGTGCTCGTGCTCGGCACGGCCGAGGGGCTCGAGGCCCGCCTCGTGCCGCTGCGCGGGTACGAACTCGTCACGGTGCCGAGGCTGCCATTCCCGCGGCGCCCGAACGCCGACGCCCTGCGCTTCCCGGGCCGCTGGCGCGCCTCCGTCGACGCCGTGCGCGCGATCCTCGACGAACGCGACGTCGACGCGGTCGTCGGCTTCGGGGGGTACGTCGCGGCTCCCGCCTACGCCGCGGCCCACCGCGAGCAGCTCCCGCTCGTGATCCACGAGGCGAACGCCCGCCCCGGCATCGCGAACCGCTACGGCGCCCTCCGCACGCATTTCGTGGGGACGGTCTTCCCGGGCACGCGGCTGCGCAACGGACGCGTCGTCGGCCTGCCGCTGCGACGCGAGATCGAGCGCCTCGACCGCTTCGCCGCGCGCCCCGAGGCTCTCGCCGAGTTCGGCCTTGCAGAGGGGCGCCCGACGCTCCTCGTGACGGGAGGCTCGCTCGGCGCCCGGCGTCTCAACGAGGGCATCGCGGGCGCCGTCGAGTCGGTGCTCGCGGCGGGCTGGCAGGTGCTCCACATCACGGGTGACCGTGCACCCGTCGGGGACCCGGGCCTCGCGGGGTACCGCATCCTGAGCTACTGCGACCGGATGGACCTCGCCCTCGCGGCGGCGGACCTCGCCGTGTCGCGCGCGGGATCGGCGACCGTGAGCGAGCTCGCGGCGCTCGGCATCCCGGCCGTGTTCGTGCCCTACGCGGTCGGCAACGGCGAGCAGGCGCTCAACGCGCGCGAGTCGGTCGACGCCGGCGGGGCGCTCCTCGTGCCGGATGTCGCGTTCGACGCCGAGTGGGTGCGCGGGCCGTTCCTGCGGCTGCTCGAGGATCCCGCCCTCGTCGCGGACATGGCGGCGCGGATGGCCGCGACGGGCCGCCGCGACGGCGCCGATCGCCTCGTCGACATGATCGAGGAGGCCCTCGGCGCGCCCTCGCGCGCGTCGGTGACGCCCGGGTCGGACGGGTAGCGTTGGCAGGATGATCAAGCCCGACCTCGACCAGGAGCTCCCCGCCGAACTCGGCGCCGTCCACTTCGTCGGCATCGGCGGATCGGGCATGAGCGGCATCGCGCGTCTCCTGCTCGAGGCGGGTCACCGCGTGACCGGCTCCGACGTGCGCGAGTCGGAGACCGTGCGGGAGCTCCGTGAGGCGGGTGCCGCGATCGCGATCGGGCACGACGCCGCGAACGTCGGGGATGCCGACACCGTCGTCGTGACGGGCGCCCTCTGGGAGGACAACCCCGAGTACCGCCGTGCGCTCGATGCGGGCATCCCCGTGCTGCACCGGTCGATCGCGCTCGACTGGCTGCTGCGCGGACACCGGGTGATCTCCGTCGCGGGGGCCCACGGCAAGAGCACCTCGACGGGCATGATCGTGACGGCCCTGCGTGAGCTCGGCGCGGATCCCGGCTTCGTCAACGGCGGCGTCATCGCGGGCTACGGGCGCAGCTCCGCGTACGGCACGGGGGAGCTCTTCGTCGTCGAGGCCGACGAGTCCGACGGCTCGTTCCTGCGCTACGACACCGCGGTCGCGCTCATCACGAACGTCGACGCCGACCACCTCGACCACTACGGCACGCAGGAGGCCTTCGAGGACGCGTTCGTGCGCTTCGCGCAGGGCGCGAGCGAGTTCGTGGTGGCATCGAGCGACGACCCCGGAACCCTCGCCGTCAGCCGTCGGCTCGAGGGCTCGCGCGTCGTGACCTTCGGTCTCGCGGCGGATGCCGACATCCGCGTGCGCGACATCGTCGCGGAGGGGCCGGTCGCGTTCACGATCGTGCACGACGGCCGCGAGCTGCCCGTGCGCCTCGCGATCCCGGGCGCCCACAACGCGCTCAACGCCGCGGGCGCGTTCGCGGTGCTCGTGTCGCTCGGCTTCGACCCGGAGGGCGTCGTGCGCGGCCTCGAGGCGTTCGCGGGCACGGGACGCCGGTTCGAGCTGCGCGGCGAAGTGCGGGGCGTGCGCGTGTACGACGACTACGCCCACCATCCGACCGAGGTGGCCGCGGCCCTCGCGACCGCGCGTTCGGTCGTCGGCGATGGTCGCGTCATCGCGATCCACCAGCCGCATCTCTACAGCCGCACGCGCCTCATGGCGGGTGACTTCGCGGAGGTCTACGAGCGTCTCGCGGACCACACGATCGTGCTCGACGTGTTCGGGGCGCGCGAGGATCCGGAGCCGGGGGTCACGGGCGCGCTCGTGGCCGAGCGGTTCGCCGACCCCGCGCGCGTCGACTTCCTCCCCGACTGGCAGGCGGCGGCGGAGCGCGTCGCCGAGATCGCGCGCGAGGGCGACCTCGTGATGACCCTCAGCTGCGGCGACGTGTACCGCATCATCCCGCAGGTGGTCGACGCGCTCGGGCGGCGCGCGTGAGCGGACGGGCCGGATGAGGCGCCCCGAGGGGTTCGACGCCCCCGCGCCCGAGAAGCCCGACAGGCCGCCGAAGCCGCGCCGCGACGCCCCCGCCGTCGGCGACGCGAAGCCTCGTCGTGAGCGGCCGCCGACCCCGCCCCGCGCCCCGAAGCGGCCGCGTCCCTCGGCGAGCCGGGTGGCCGAGGCGGAGCTCCGCGCTGCGGAGCGCGCCCGCAAGCGCGCCGAGAAGCGCGAGCTGCGGCGCTTCACGCGGCGCCTCCGCCGTCGACGCCTCGCCTGGGCCGTCTCGCTCGGCCTCGTGGGAGCGCTCGTCGGCCTGAGCCTCGCGGCCGTCTACTCGCCCCTGCTCGCGCTGCGCGAGATCCGCGTCGTGGGCACGTCCAGCCTCGACCCCGCCCAGATCGTCGACGCGGTCGACGGACAGCTCGGCACCCCGCTCGCGCTCCTCGACGAGGGGGAGCTCCGGGCGCAGCTGGGGGAGTTCACCCTCATCCGCAGCTATTCGACCGAGATCCTCCCTCCGGGCACCCTCATCCTCCACATCGTCGAGCGCACCCCCGTCGGGGCCATGGTGCACGGTGCCGCGTTCGACGTCGTCGATGCCGCAGGGGTCGTGCTCGCGACGAGCCCGCAGCGGCCGGAGGGGATGCCGCTCATCGCCCTCCCTGCGTCGAAGGTCGACACCCCGGCGTTCCGCTCCGTGGCCGAGGTGCTCCTCGCGCTCCCGGACTCCGTGCGGTCGCAGGTCGACGAGGTCTCCGCGACGACGCGCGACGACGTGACGCTCACGCTCGCGGGCTCGACCCAGCGGGTCGTATGGGGGAGCGCGACCGACTCCGACCACAAGGCGCGCGTGCTCGCCGCGCTCGTCGCGATCCACGGCGGGTCGGGACCCGGCGTCTACGACGTCTCGGCGCCGGGCACCGCGGTGTTCCACGCAGGCTGAGCGGCCCTCCGTTTCGCGACACGCGGGGTGTCGCGCGGAGCGCGCCCGTCGTCGCGCTTACCGTGAGGGCACATAAGAGTACTGAGAAAGACTCCAAACCTCAAGTAGAGGTTGAGGGTTTTCTCCGGGAGGCCGGACGTGACTTCGAACCAGAACTACCTCGCCGTCATCAAGGTCGTCGGTATCGGCGGCGGTGGCGTG
>JAEYZI010000018.1 GCA_023428065.1 Actinomycetes bacterium
CTAAGGAGAAAGAAATGGCCAAGCTCAGCACCGACGAGCTGCTCGAGGCGTTCAAGGAGCTCTCGCTCATCGAGCTGTCCGAGTTCGTGAAGAAGTTCGAGGAGACCTTCGAGGTCACCGCCGCCGCGCCGGTCGCCGTCGCGGCTGCCGCTCCCGCCGCCGGTGGTGCCGGTGGCGCCGCCGAGGAGGCCGAGGAGAAGGACTCGTTCGACGTCGTCCTCGAGTCGGCCGGCGACAAGAAGATCCAGGTCATCAAGGAGGTCCGTGCCCTCACGAACCTCGGCCTGGGCGAGGCGAAGGCCGTCGTCGACGGCGCCCCGAGCACCGTCCTCGAGGGCGCGAACAAGGAGACCGCCGAGAAGGCGAAGGCTCAGCTCGAGGAGGCCGGCGCGACCGTCGTCCTCAAGTAAGGACGTCGCGCCAGCGACTCATCAGGGCGCCGCTCCCCTCCCGGGGGCGGCGCCCTTGCGCATCTCCTGGCGCGCCCGCGTTGCCGGATCGTGACCTGTTCGGGGGATACGCGTCTTCCGCTCGCGTGGACACTCGCCTAGCGTGGAAGTGGAAACGGTTCCCGTCGGCGCGAACGTGACCGCACGGAGCTCTTCCGCCCTGCACCATCCGCACCCCGGTCCGCCACCCGCGGAGCACGGGGCTCAACGAGGAGGGAACTATGCGTTCACGGGTGAACCGCCGGCTGATGGTCGGTGTCGCGGCGGCGGGAGTCGCCGCGCTCGCGCTCGTCGGGTGTACCGGCGACATCGCGAACGAGGGCCGCGGCGAGGTCGACTGCGGCCCCTACGAGGAGTACGGCACCTTCGAGGGCAAGTCCGTCACGATCGGCGGCACGATCCTCGACCTCGAGGCCGACCGGCTCAACGAGTCGTGGGCCGACTTCGAGCACTGCACGGGCATCGACATCACCTATCAGGGCACGAGCGAGTTCGAGGCCCAGATCGCGGTGCTCGCGGAGGGCGGCAACGCGCCCGACATCGGCATCGTGCCGCAGCCCGGCCTCCTCGCCCGGCTCGCGGCGGGCGGATGGCTCATCCCCGCGTCCCAGGGCGTCATCGACAACGTCGACAAGTGGTGGTCCGAGGACTGGAAGGAATACGGCACGTACGACGGAACGCTCTACGCGGCGCCGCTCATGGCATCCGTCAAGGGCTACGTCTGGTACTCGCCGAGCGACTTCGAGGACAACGGCTACGAGATCCCCAAGACCCTCGACGAGCTCATGACGCTCTCCAAGAAGATCGCCTCGACGGGCGCGAAGCCGTGGTGTGTGGGTCTCGAATCGGGAGAGGCGACCGGCTGGCCCGGCACCGACTGGATCGAGGGCTTCCTGCTCCGCCAGTCCGGACCGGACGTCTACGACCAGTGGGTGACGCACGAGATCCCGTTCAACTCGGCGCCGGTCATCGAGGCCTTCGACGCAGTGGGCGACTACCTCAAGAACCCCGAGATGGTCAACGGCGGCATCGGCGACGTCTCCACCGAGATCAGCGAGCCCTTCCAGACCGCCGGCCTGCCGATCCTCGACGGGGAGTGCTCGCTGCACTACCAGGCCTCGTTCTACGAGACGTTCTGGAACCCGAACGGCGACGAGGGCAACGTCGTCGCGCCTGACGGCGACGTCTACGCGTTCCTGCTCCCGCCCGTCAACGAGGACGACCCGCAGGCCGTCGTCGGCGGCGGCGAGTTCCCGGTCGCGTTCCGCGACGCGGAGGAGGTCGAGGCCGTGCGCACCTACCTGTCGAGCGACACGTGGGCCAACAACCGCGTCAAGCTCGGCGGCGTGATCTCCGCCAACAAGGGCGTCGACCCCGACAACGCATCGAGCGACCTGCTCAAGCAGTCGATCGAGATCCTCCAGGGCGACACCGTGTTCCGCTTCGACGGCTCCGACTTCATGCCGGGCGCCGTGGGCGCGGACTCCTTCTGGAAGGGCATCGTCGCGTGGATCGGCGGACAGTCGACGCAGGCCACGGTCGACGCGATCGAGGCGAGCTGGCCCACGAGCTGATCGCCTGATCCCCACCGGATCGGGGGCGGGGCTGTTCCGCAGCCCCGCCCCCGCTCTAATCTCGACACAGGGCCCGCGCCCTGCTCCACCACTTCGACGACGAAGGAAGGCGAGTGACGCGATGACGACAGCGGATCTGATCGGGAAGATCCTGCAACTCCTCATGGGATTGGCGATCTTCGCCGTCATCGTCGGGTTGCTGATCTTCTTCATCGACAAGGCGCCCAAGAAGGGGCGCGACTACTGGCAGCTCGTGGGCTTCCTCGCCCCCGCGCTCATCCTCCTCGCGATCGGCCTCGTCTACCCGGCCTTCCGCACGCTCGGCCTGTCGTTCGTCGACAAGAGCGGTGACTTCACGTTCGCGAACTTCATCTGGGCGTTCACGCAGCCCGCCGCCATCCGCACCCTCATCAACACGATCATCTGGGTCGCGCTCGTGCCGACCATCTCGACGGCGCTCGGGCTCGCCTATGCGGTGTTCATCGACCGTTCGCGCGGGGAGCGCGTCTACAAGGCGCTCGTCTTCATGCCCATGGCGATCTCGTTCGTGGGCGCCGGCATCATCTGGAAGTTCGTCTACGAGTACCGCTCCGCGGGCCGCGAGCAGATCGGCCTCTTCAACGCGATCGCGGTGGCCTTCGGCGGGGAGCCCGTGCAGTGGCTGCAGACCGACCCGATCAACACCTTCCTGCTCATCCTCGTGATGATCTGGATCCAGACCGGGTTCGCGATGGTCGTGCTCTCGGCGGCCATCAAGGGCATCCCGACCGAGCAGATCGAGGCCGCGCAGCTCGACGGCACCAACGCGTGGCAGCGGTTCCGCAACGTGACCGTGCCCGGCATCCGCGGCTCGCTCGTCGTCGTGTTGACGACGATCTCGATCGCGACGCTCAAGGTCTTCGACATCGTGCGCACCATGACCGCCGGAAACTTCAACACGAGCGTCATCGCGAATGAGATGTACACGCAGGCGTTCCGGGCGTCGGAGGTGGGGCGCGGATCGGCGCTCGCCATCATCCTGTTCGTGCTCGTGCTGCCGATCGTCGTCTACAACGTCAACGTGCTCCGCAAGCAGAGGGAGATCCGATGAGCGCCATCGACGCGGGCTCCGCCCGCGGCAAGGGGATCGCGGCGAGCAGCGTCGCCCCGGCCGACCTGCCGGTGAAGAAGGGCGAGGGCGAGATCGAGCTGGCCGTCGAGGGTCGCGGCGGAAAGGCGAAGCGCGTCAAGCAGCGCCTCACCTCGCGCGGCGCGACGGTCGCGGCGCTCGTCATCGCCGTGCTCTGGACGATCCCGACCTTCGGCCTGCTCATCTCGTCGTTCCGGCCGGCCGAGCTCATCCTCAACACGGGCTGGTGGACGATCTTCCAGAACCCGGGGTTCACGCTCGACAACTACCGTGACGTGCTGCTCTCGCCGTCGCAGTCGTCGCCGCAGCTCGGCGCCTACTTCGTCAACTCGCTCTTCATCGCGATCCCGTCGACCCTCTTCCCGCTCGTCTTCGCGTCGATGGCCGCGTACGCCTTCGCGTGGATGCGGTTCAAGTGGGTCAACTGGCTCTTCATCTTCGTGTTCGCCCTGCAGATCGTGCCGCTGCAGATGGCCCTCGTGCCGCTCCTGCAGTTCTTCTCGACCTACCTCAAGCCGGGCCAGATCTGGCTGCACGAGGTCATCCCGATGATCCCGGTGCAGAACTACCTGCCGATCTGGATCGCGCACACGATGTTCGCGCTCCCGCTCGCGATCTTCCTGCTGCACAACTTCATCTCGGAAATCCCGGGCGACGTCATCGAGGCGGCGCGCGTGGACGGTGCCACGCACGGGCAGATCTTCTTCCGCATCGTGCTGCCTCTCGCGATCCCGGCCCTCGCCTCCGTCGCCATCTTCCAGTTCCTGTGGGTGTGGAACGACCTGCTCGTGGCCCTCATCTTCTCGGGCGGCACGCAGGACGCCGCGCCGCTCACCCAACGATTGGCCGAGATGGTCGGATCGCGCGGCCAGGAGTGGCAGCGGCTCACGGCCGGTGCGTTCGTGTCGCTCGTCGTGCCGCTCATCGTGTTCTTCTCGCTGCAGCGCTACTTCGTGCGGGGGCTGCTCGCGGGATCCACGAAGGGATAGGCCTCCGCTCCGGGCGAGCCGGTGCGCCGTCGGGCGAGTGCATAGGCTCGACCCATGAGCATGGGCGGCGGCCGCGGCGGCGTGATGCGCGGGGGCGTCGGCAGCCGGGACGCCGAGGTGCAGCGCGCCGAGAACGCCGCAGCGCCCCGCATCCCGCACCTCTACCGCCGCATCGGCGAGCTTTTCGCGCCGTACCGCGTCGACCTCTCGGTGACGATCGCGCTCGTGCTCGTCTCCGCGGCACTCGGGGTGCTGCCGCCCCTCCTCACCCAGCGGGCTTTCGACGACGGGCTCTTCCCTCCCGCGGGCAGGCCGGATGTGCCCGTGCTGCTCTGGCTCGTGGGCGCCATGATCGCCCTGTGGCTCGTGTCGGCCGCGCTCGGGGTGTGGCAGACGTACCTCACGGCGAAGGTCGGCAACTCGGTCATGGGCGCCCTCCGGGTGCGGCTCTTCAGTCACCTGCAGGCGATGGAGCTCGGCTTCTTCACGCGCACGAAGACGGGCGTCATCCAGTCGCGGCTGCAGAACGACGTGGGCGGCGTCGCATCCGTGCTCAACAACACGATCTCGAGCGTCGTCGGCAACACCGTGACGGTCATCGGCGCGCTCGTCGCGATGCTGCTGCTCAGCTGGCAGCTCACCGTCGTGGCGGTCGTGCTGCTGCCCGTGCTCGTGCTCGCGCAGCGGCGCGTGGGCCAGGTGCGGGCGCGCATCGCGACGCGCACGCAGGAGTCGCTGTCGGAGATGACGGCGATCACGCAGGAGACCCTCTCGGTGTCGGGCATCCTCCTCGCGAAGACCTTCAACCGGCAGCCCGCCGAGATCACGCGCTACTCGTCCGAGAACGACCGGCAGATCGAGCTGCAGGTGCGGCAGCAGATGTCGGGCCAGTGGTTCTTCGCGATCGTCGGCGTCTTCATGTCGGTCGTGCCCGCCGTCGTCTACCTCGTGGCGGCCTGGCTCATCCTGCGCGACGTGCCCGTGACCGCCGGCACGATCGTCGCTTTCACGACCGTGCAGGCGCGGCTCATGTTCCCGCTCATGGGGCTCCTCCGGGTCGCGCTCGACCTGCAGACCTCGCGGGCGCTCTTCGCGCGCATCTTCGAATATCTCGACCTCGTGCCCTCGATCACGGACGCCCCCGGCGCGCGCGACGTGGACCTCGTCCGGCTCGGGGAGGTGGAGTTCCGGGACGTGACCTTCCGGTATCCGGATGCCGCGCCGGATGCCCCCGGCACCCTGCAGGACGTGTCGTTCCGCATCGAGCCGGGGCAGTACGTCGCGTTCGTCGGCCCCTCGGGCGCGGGCAAGACGACGGTGTCGTATCTCGTGCCGCGGCTCTACGAGACCACCGAGGGCGCCGTGCTCTTCGCGGGCGACGACGTGCGCGAGCTGCGGCACGCCTCGCTCGTCGACCACGTCGGCGTCGTGAGTCAGGAGACCTACCTCTTCCACGCGACGATCGCCGAGAACCTGCGCTACGCGAAGCCCGACGCGACGGATGCCGAGCTCGAGACCGCGTGCCGCTCCGCCAACATCCACGACACGATCGCGCGCTTCCCCGACGGCTACGACACGGTCGTGGGGGAGCGGGGCTACCGCCTCTCGGGCGGCGAGAAGCAGCGCGTGGCGATCGCCCGCGTGCTGCTCAAGGATCCCGCGGTGCTCATCCTCGACGAGGCGACGAGCGCCCTCGACACCGTCTCGGAGCGCATCGTGCAGGGCGCGCTCGACGCCGCCGCGCGAGGTCGAACGACGATCGCGATCGCGCACCGTCTCTCGACCGTCGTCGACGCGGATGTCATCCACGTCGTGCGGGCGGGGCGCATCGTCGAGTCGGGCACCCACGCCCAGCTGCTCGCGCTCGACGGCGAGTACGCGCGCCTGTTCGCGGAGCAGCTCACCGCGGCCGTGTGACGCGGCACCGGCTCCCGCCGATCCGGGGGCCGGCGAGGGCTCAGCAGCCCGGGTAACACGCGGGGACACGCCGGTAGGCTCGGGGGATGAAGTATGCCGAGACGGTGCTCGACCTCGTCGGGAACACCCCCCTCGTGAAGCTCAACCGCGTGACCGAGGGCATCCGCGCCACGGTGCTCGTGAAGGTCGAGTACGTGAACCCGGGCGGCAGCTCGAAGGACCGCATCGCGCAGCGGATCGTCGACGCCGCCGAGCGCGAGGGCAAGCTGCTGCCGGGGGGCACGATCGTCGAGCCGACGTCCGGCAACACCGGCATCGGGCTCGCGCTCGTCGCGCAGCAGCGCGGCTATCGCTGCGTCTTCGTGTGCCCCGACAAGGTCTCCGAGGACAAGATCAACACCCTCAAGGCCTACGGCGCCGAGGTCGTCGTGTGCCCGACCTCGGTCGCGCCCGAGAGCCCCGACTCCTACTACTCCGTGAGCGACCGCCTCGCGCGTGAGATCCCCGGCGCCTTCAAGCCCGACCAGTACTCCAACCCCAACGGGCCGCTCAGCCACTACGAGACCACGGGTCCCGAGATCTGGCGCGACACCGACGGCAAGGTCACCCACTACGTCGCCGGCGTCGGCACGGGCGGAACGATCTCGGGCGCGGGGAAGTACCTCAAGGAGCAGAACCCCGCCATCACGGTGATCGGCGCCGACCCGGAGGGCTCCGTCTATTCGGGCGGCACGGGTCGCCCGTACCTCGTGGAGGGTGTCGGCGAGGACTTCTGGCCGACCGCCTACGACCCGACCGTCGTCGACGAGATCATCGCGAGCTCGGACGCCGAGTCGTTCGAGATGACGCGTCGCCTCGCGCGCGAGGAGGGGCTGCTCGTGGGCGGGTCCTCGGGGCTCGCCGTGGCATCCGGCCTCAAGGCGGCGAAGCACCTCGGGCCCGACGACGTCATGGTCATCCTGCTCCCGGACGGCGGCCGCGGCTACCTCGGCAAGGTCTTCAACGACCGCTGGATGCGCTCCTACGGCTTCCTGCCCGCCGAGGGTGAGAAGACGGTCGCCGACCTCGTGGGCACCAAGGAGCCCGAGCTCGAGGGTCTCGTGCACGTGCACCCGAGCGACACGGTGCGCCACGTGATCGACAAGATGCGCCGCTTCGACATCTCGCAGATGCCCGTGCTGTCGGCCGAGCCGCCCGTCGTCATGGGCGAGGTCGTCGGCTCGATCGACGAGCAGAGCCTCATCGACGCCGTCTTCCACGGCGACGCGAAGATGACGGATGCGCTGGCCGCGTTCGTGCGCCCGCCGCTTCCGCTCATCGGCATGAACGACTCGGTCACGGCGGCGCGCGACGCGCTCGTCGACGCCGACGCCCTCCTCGTGACCGCGGACGGCAAGCCCGCCGCGGTCGTCACCCGGCACGACCTGCTCGCCTTCCTCGCCGAGTAGTCCGCGCCCCCCGAACGGATCAGAACAGAGAGTTCCATGAGCAGCACCTTCGACGACTTCGCCACCCGCGCCATCCACGCGGGCCAGGACGCCGACCCCACGACGGGCGCGGTCATCCCGCCGCTGTACCAGTCGACCACCTACAAGCAGGACGGCGTCGGCGGCTTCCGCAACGGCTACGAGTACACGCGCGGCACCAACCCGACCCGCACCGCGCTCGAGACCCAGCTCGCCTCCCTCGAGGGCGGCGACCGCGGCTTCAGCTTCGCGTCGGGTCTCGCCGCCGAGGACGCGCTGCTGCGCTCCGTGCTGCAGCCGGGCGACCACGTGCTCATGGGCAACGACGTGTACGGCGGCACGCACCGCCTCGTCGACCGCCTCGTCGTGCCGTGGGGCCTCGAGCTGTCGACGGTGGAGATGACGGACCTCGACGCGGTGCGGGCCGCGATCCGTCCGAACACGCGCGTGCTGTGGCTCGAGACGCCCTCGAACCCGCTCATGAAGATCAGCGACATCCCCGCGCTCGCCGAGCTCGGCCACGCGGCCGGGGCGATCGTCGTCGTCGACAACACCTTCGCCTCCCCTTACCTGCAGCAGCCGCTCGCCCTCGGGGCCGACGTCGTCGTGCACTCCACGACGAAGTACATCGGCGGCCACAGCGACGTGCTCGGCGGCGCCGTGATCCTCGACTCCGGCATCGAGGTGCAGGGCGAGGACCTCGCCGACCGGGTCGCGTTCACGCAGTTCGCCGCGGGCGCCGTGAGCGGCCCGATGGACGCGTGGCTCACGACGCGCGGCCTCAAGACGCTGCACCTGCGGATGGAGCGTCACTCGCGAAACGCCCAGGCGCTCGCGGAGGCGCTCGTGGGGCACCCGAAGCTCGACGCCGTCTACTACCCGGGACTGCCCGACCACCCCGGTCACGAGATCGCGGCCCGGCAGATGCGCCACTTCGGCGGCATGCTCTCTCTCCAACTCAGGGATGCGGCCGCCGCGCTGCGCTTCGCGGAGTCGACCCGGCTGTTCACGCTCGCGGAGTCGCTCGGCGGCGTCGAGTCGCTCGTGTGCTACCCGTCGGAGATGACCCACGCATCCGTGCGCGGCACCGCGCTCGAGGTGTCGCCCGCGGTCGTGCGCCTCTCGGTGGGCATCGAGGGCGCCGACGACCTCATCGCCGACGTGCTGGAGACGCTCGACCGCGTCTGACCCCTCCCCGAAAGTGCCCGTTCCGCGTGATTGTCGCCGTAGGAACGGGCACAATCACGCGGAACGGGCACTAGGGCGGCGGGATGTCGCGAGAGGGTGGCAGGAAGTAAGTGGAGCGTGTCTTCGTGCCACATCAAGATGAGAGCGTGAGCGTGACCACCACCACCGCCAGCGCCCCCGCGACCTTCGCGACCGCACCCGGTCGCATCGGCCTGCCCACCGCATCCGCCCTCTACATCGCCGCGGTCCTCGGCACCGGCATCCTCGTGCTGCCGGGCCTCGGCGTGGATGCCGCGGGGCCGGCGTCGATCCTCTCCGTCGCCATCGTGCTCGTGCTCTCGATCCCGCTCGCCGGCACCTTCGCCGCGCTCGCGGGCCGCTACCCGGACGGCGGAGGCGTCGCGACGTTCGTGCGGCTCGCCCTCGGCGACACCGCGGCGCGCGCCACCGGCTACCTCTTCCTCTTCGGCGTCGGGTTCGGCGCCCCAGTCGTGGCCGCGCTCGGCGGCGAGTACCTGGCGTCGGCGCTCGGCCTCGATCGCGGCTGGGTGGCGCCCATCGGGCTCGGCTTCCTCGCGGTCTCGCTCGCCATCAACCTCTTCGGCCTGCGGGTCTCGGGCGCCGTGCAACTCGGTCTCTCGGCACTGCTCGTGGCGGTCGTCGTGGCTGTCATCGCGAGCGCCGCGCCGGCCGCGCGCACCGGGAACTTCACCCCCTTCCTGCCGAACGGCTGGGAGGGAGTCGGCCTCGCCGTGAGCCTTTTCGTCTGGGCGTTCGCGGGCGGCGAGGCGATCACCCACATCGCGCACGAGTTCCGCAACCCGCGGCGCACGATCGTCTGGGCGACCGTCATCGGCATCTCGGTCGTCGGCGCCGCCTACCTCGCTCTCCAGGTCGTCACGGTCGGCGTCTTCGGCGCGGCGGGGTCGAGCAGCGATGCGCCCCTCATCGACCTCGTGGCCGTCAACTGGCCGGGCCTTGGCCCGGCAGTCATCGGCGGCATCGCGACGATCATCGTGCTCGGCGTGCTCAACGCCTACGTGCCCGCGTTCGCGAACCTCACGGCGTCGCTCGGTCGCGACAGGCACCTGCCGGGGTGGTTCGCCAAGGGCGCCGAGCCGGGAGCTGTGCCGCGCCGCGCGATCGCGCTCGTCGCCGTGCTCAACCTCGGCTACGCATCCGTGTTCTTCGCGTTCGGCATCGAACTGCAGACGTTCATCCTCATCCACACCGCCTCCATGGTGGCCCTCTACTTCGCGGGCATGGTCGCCGCGGTGCGCCTCCTCGAGCGGGGGTCCGTGGGCTGGTGGATGGCGCTCGTGTCGCTCGTGTTCACGGGTGTGCTGCTCGCGCTCGCGTGGCAGAACCTGCTCGTTCCCGCCCTGCTCGCCGCCGTCGCCGTCGGGGTGACGCTCATCAGGAGGTCTCGTCGTGTCTGACACCCCACCCGCCGCATCCGGGCGCCGCGTCGTCGACCTGAGCCACCGCATCCGGGCGGGGCTCGTGACCTACCCGGGCTTGCCGGAGCCCGTCGTCACGCCGCACCTCACGCGCGAGGACTCCCGCGGGCACTACGAGCCCGGCACCGAGTTCGCGATGGACATCATCACGATGATCGGCAACACGGGCACCTACCTCGACAGCCCCTACCACCGCTACGCGGAGGGGCCGGATCTCGCCGGGCTCGACCTCGCGACCCTCGTCGACCTGCCGGCCGAGGTGTTCCACCTCACCGACCTCGGCACGCGCGGCATCCCCGCGTCGGCCTTCGAGGGCCGCGACGTGCGCGGCAAGGCCGTGCTGCTGCACACCGGATGGGACCGCCACTTCGGCACGCCCGCGTACGGTGAGGACGCCCCGTTCCTCGCCGCGGACGGCGTCGCCCACCTCGTCGAGCACGGTGCCGCGCTCGTGGGCATCGACTCCCTCAACATCGACGAGGTCGTTCCGCACGGACCGCGGCCGGCGCACTCGGGTCTCCTCGGCGCGGGCATCCACGTCGTCGAGCACCTCACCAACCTCGGCGAACTGCCAGAGTCGGGGGCGCGCTTCACGGCGGCCCCGCCCGCGGTCGAGGGGTTCGGCACCTTCCCCGTGCGCGCCTTCGCGACGTTCGGCTGACCGCGACGCGCCCCGCGAAAGTAGGCTCGGGGCGTGACGCGCACTCGGAGTCGGAGGCGCACGCGGATGCTCGCGGCGACCATCGCCGGATGCGTCGCGTCGCTCGGTCTCGTCGCGTGCGCCCCGCCGCCGAGCGGCCCGCCCGTCGCCGTGCTGTTCCCCGGCGGTCCCGACGACGACTGGGGCGCGAGCGCCGAGGTGCTGCGGCGCGAGCTCGCCGACGACGGCTACGCCGTCGAGGTGCGCTTCGCGGGCGACGACATCCCCGCTCAGCTCGAGCAACTGCGCGAGGTGCTCGAGGCCCGGCCGGTCGCCGTCGTCGTGGCACCCGTCGACACGACGTCGATCGCCGCGGTCCTCGGCGACGAGGCGGGCGAGGGAGTCTCGATCATCGCCTACGACGAACTCATCCGCGACTCCGACCGCGTGGACTACTTCGCGACCTTCGACCACCGCGAGGCCGGACGGCTCCAGGGGTGGGCGCTCGCCGAGGCTCTCGGCCTCCTCGACGACCCGGAGGCCGGGCCGTTCGCGATCGAGGTGCTCGCGGGCTCGGGCGACGACCCGGGGGCGCAGGCGGCGTTCGCGGGCGCGATGGAGGTGCTGCAGCCGTACCTCGACGCGCGGCGGATCACCGTGCCCTCCGGGCGCACGACCCTCGAGCAGGCCGCGATCCTGCGCGCCTCGCCCGACACGGCCGCGGCCCGCGTCGAGGAGCTGCTCGGCGAGGGAGTGGAGCTCCAGGGCGTGCTCTCGCCGAGCGACGCCATGAGCGCGGCGGTCGCGCAGGTGCTCTCCGACGCGGGCCTCCAGGTCGCGCCTCCCGGCTCGCGGTGGACCGCGGTACCTGTCAACCCGGCGCAACCCGGCACGTCCGCGCCGACGCCGCCCCCGCCCGATGCGACGGCTCCGCCGAACGAGGACGCCGGGCCGGATGCCGGAGGCGACGCGACGGGGGAGGCGAGCCGGAAGAACCGGTCTTCCGCGGCATCCGTCGTGCTCACGGGCGGCGGGTCGACGCTCGACGGCGCGCGCGCCGTGCTCGCGGGCACCCAGAGCGCGACCGTGTTCGAGGATCCGCGAGAGCTCGCGCGTGCCGTGGCGAGCATGGTGCGCGAGGTCGTGCGGGGCGCCGCGCCGACCGTCACGCGCGGCGCGACGACCGACAACGGCGTCCGCGAGGTGCCGACCCTGCTGCTGCGTCCCGAGCTCGTCGCGACGCTCGACGAGGCCGCGCGCCTGTTGGACTGACCCTCAGCCGAACAGCCGCCTCGCTGCGCCCGCGTGGGCTCGGGAGCCGGTGCCCGCGGTCACACGGCCGCGTGCGCGGCGTACTGCTCGCGGATGAGCGGCACGGGGGCGGCGTCGGGTCGCGCGAGGGCCTCGGGCGTCCACGCGGGGCGGTCGCCCGTCAGCACCCACGCGGCCTGGACGGTCGCGCCGAGCGCGACGTACTCGCCGGGCTCGGGCACCTCGACGGGCGCGTCGAAGACCTCCGCCGCGATGCGCGACACCGCGGGGTTCGCCGCAGCGCCGCCCACGAGGAGCACGCGCGACGCGGTCACGCCGAGACGGCGCACGGCGTCGAGGCCGTCGGCGAGGCCGCACAGCATCCCCTCGATCGCGGCGCGCGCGAGGTTCTCGCGAGTCGTCGAGGCGAGGGTCAGGCCGAAGAGGGTCGCGGTCGCGTCGGGCAGGTTGGGGGTGCGCTCGCCCTCGAAGTAGGGCTGCAGCACGAGGCCGCCGGAGCCCGGCTCGGCCGCGAGGGCGAGCTCGCCGAGTCCCGCGTGGTCGACGCCGAGCAGCGCCGCCATGCGGTCGAGCACGCGCGCGGCGTTGAGGGTCGCGACGAGCGGGAGGTAGGCGCCCGACGCGTCGGCGAAGCCCGCGACGGTGCCCGTCTCGTCGGCGACCGCGGCATCCGTCACGGCGAACACGGTGCCGCTCGTGCCGATCGACACGACGACGTCGCCGGCGCGCGCGCCGAGGCCGAGAGCGGCCGCTGCGTTGTCGCCCGCACCCGGCCCGACGAGGATGCCCGCGGGGATGCCGCGCTGCGCGACGGTCGAGCCCATCGACTCTCCCGGTCCCACGATGCGCGGCAGCACGGCGTCGTGGCCGAGGGCGGCGGTGAGCAGCTCGCGGTCGTAGTCGCCCGTCGCGGGGTTCCAGTAGCTCGTGCCGGACGCGTCGGAGCGGTCGGTCGCGAGGGCGTCGAGGTCGGGGCCCAGGGGGCTCTCGTCGGCGGGCCCGTAGCCGCGCAGGCGCCAGCTCAGCCAGTCGTGGGGGAGCGCGACGGCGGCGACGCGCGCCGCGTTCTCGGGCTCGGCGTCCCGCAGCCAGCGGAGCTTCGTCGCGGTGAACGACGCGACCGGCACGCTGCCCGTGCGGCGAGCGAGCTCGCCCGCGCCGAACTCGGCGATGAGGTCGCGCGCCGCCTGCGCCGATCGGGTGTCATTCCAGAGCAGGGCGTCGCGGATGACCCGGCCGTCGGCGTCGAGCACGACCATGCCGTGCTGCTGGCCGCCGATCGAGATCGCCGCGACGTCGTCGAGGCCGCCCGCGTCGGCGATCGCCGCGAGCAGCGCATCCCACCACGCGGCCGGCGGCACCTCGGTGCCGTCGGGGTGTGCGGCGCGACCCGTGCGCACGACGGCGCCCGTCTCCGCGTCACGGATCACGACCTTGCAGCTCTGGGTCGAGGAGTCGACCCCTGCGACGAGCGTCATCGCCCATCCCTTCTGTGAGAGAGGTGCGAGGCGCCGCCCCGTCGCGGCCTGGCGGACCAGGGCGAGGGAGGCGACGCCTCGCGCGGGGGGTCAGCGAGCGCCGAGCAGGTGCTCGGTCGCGAGCTGCTGCAGACGCACGAAGCCGAAGCCCGTGCCGTTGAAGTAGGCGTCGGTGTCGAAGTCCTCCCACGTGGAGCGGTCGGCGACGAGATCGTCGACGGTCTCGCCCTCGGCGAGCGTCGACTGCGCGAGCTCGGTGACCTTCGCGGCCTCGAGCGCCTCCTGCACCTCGGGGTCGGCGCGGAAGGCGGCGGCGCGCTCCTTGAGCAGGAGGTAGGTGCGCATGTTCGCGGCGGCCGAGTCCCACACGCCCGTCTCGTCCTCGGTGCGGGACGGCTTGTAGTCGAAGTGGCGCGGGCCGTCGTAGGCGGGGCCGCCGCCGGGGCCACCGTTCTCGAGCAGGTCGACGAGGGCGAACGCGTTGTGCAGGTCGCCGTGGCCGAACACGAGGTCCTGGTCGTACTTGATGCCGCGCTGGCCGTTGAGGTCGATGTGGAAGAGCTTGCCGTGCCACAGTGCCTGCGCGATGCCGGCCTGGAAGTTGAGGCCCGCCATCTGCTCGTGGCCGACCTCGGGGTTGAGGCCGACGAGCTCGGGGTGCTCGAGCTCGTTGATGAAGGCGAGCGCGTGGCCGACGGTCGGCAGCAGGATGTCGCCGCGGGGCTCGTTGGGCTTCGGCTCGATCGCGAAGCGGATGTCGTAGCCCTTGTCGATGACGTACTGGCCAAGGAGGTCCATGGCCTCCTTGTAGCGCGCGAGCGCCTGGCGCACGTCCTTCGCGGCGTCGTACTCGGCACCCTCGCGACCGCCCCAGAACACGAGCGTCTTGGCGCCGAGCTCGGCGGCGAGGTCGAGCTGACGGATGACCTTGCGGAGCGCGTAGCGGCGCACCTGGCGGTCGTTGGAGGTGACGCCGCCGTCCTTGAAGACGGGCGCCGAGAAGAGGTTCGTGGTGGCCATGGGGATGATGAGGCCGGTCGCGTCGAGCGCGCCCTTGAGGCGGTCGATCTGCTTCTGGCGCTCGGCATCCGTCGAGCCGAAGGGGAACAGGTCGTCGTCGTGGAAGGTGAGGCCGTAGGCGCCCAGCTCGGCGAGCTTCTCCACGACGTGCACGACATCGAGCGGCGCACGCGTCGGTCCGCCGAAGGGGTCGTTGCCGGGGTAACCGACGGTCCAGAGGCCGAAGCTGAACTTGTCGTCGCGGGTGGGTGTGGGCGCGGTCATCGCGGATCTCCTCATCGAGTAAATGTTGCGAGGTCGAACATATACCATGGGAAGCGTCCGGGGAAAGTCCGACACTTTCGCGAAAAGTGCGAAAGGCCCCGGTCTAGACTTGTTCGGTCGAAAGGACGAAGATGCCCCGCCCCGCCCCCTCCGAGCGTGTGACTCTCGCCCAGGTCGCCGACGAGGCCGGGGTCTCGCTGTCGACGATCTCCAAGGTGCTGAACGGGCGACCGGACGTCTCCGCCGCCACCCGTTCGCGCGTCGAAGCGCTCCTCGCGGAGCACGGGTACCTGCGCCGCAAGTCGAACCTCACGAGCACGGGTCTCATCGAGCTCGTCTTCCACGAGCTCGAGGCCGCCTGGTCGATGGAGATCATCCGCGGGGTCGAGGACGTCGCGAGCGAGCACGGGCTGAGCGTCGTGCTGACCGAGTCGGGGAGCCGGCACGCGCCCGCCGCCGACTGGGTCGAGGGCGTGCTGCGCCGCCGCCCGACGGGCGTCGTGCTCGTCTTCTCCGACCTCCCGGCCGAGTATCGCGAGGCACTGCGTGCGCGCGCGATCCCGTTCGTCATCATCGACCCGGCGGGCGACCCCTCTCCGGAGGTGCCGTCGGTCGGCTCCGCGAACTGGTCGGGCGGTCTCATGGCGACGCGACACCTCATCGAGCTCGGGCACACCCGCATCGCCGCCATCACGGGCCCCGACGACATGATGTGCTCGCACGCGCGCATCGACGGCTACCGCTCGGCGATGACCTCGGCGGGTCTCCCGATCGAGGCGGACTGGATCCGCTTCGGCGACTTCCACACCTCGGGCGGCTACGAGCACGGCCGCGCCCTGCTCACGGGCGACGACCGGCCCACGGCGATCTTCGCGGGGTCCGACCTGCAGGCCCTCGGCGTGCTCGAGGCGGTGCGGGAGCTCGGGCTGCGGGTGCCCGACGACCTCTCCCTCGTGGGCTACGACGACGTCCCGCTCGCGAAGTGGGTGAGCCCGCGGCTCACGACGGTGCGTCAGCCGCTGCGGCGGATGGCGGAGGAGGCGACGCGTCTCGTGATCCGGATGGGGGAGGCGCCGCTCGAGTCGGTGCCCCGCATGGACCTCGCGACGAACCTCGTCGTGCGCGAGAGCACGGCGCCTCTCGTGGCCTGAGCG
>JAEYZI010000048.1 GCA_023428065.1 Actinomycetes bacterium
TCCCGGCCCCCGGCCGCCGCGCCGCGCATCCGCCGCGCGCGGGGGCGAGACGCTGCTCGCATGGGCGGCGCTCGGCGCGGCTCTCGCGGCGCTGCACGTGACGCTGCAGGGGGTCACGTGGTGGTTCGTGGGAATGGTGTTCGCGGGCGCGGTGCTGTTCTCCGCGGCCGCGGCGCGGGCCGTCCTGCGGTCGCGCGTGTGGGCGCCGCTCGTCTCCGCCGCCGTGGGGATCGGCCTCCTCACCCTCGGCTACGCGGCCGACACGGCCGTGCTCGGCGTCATCCCCACCTTCGACACGATCGCGCGCCTGCGGGGGATCGCCGAGGCGGGGATCGCGTCGATCGTCGAGCAGCGCGTGCCGGCCACGCCCGAACTCGGCATCGTGATGCTCATCGCGGTGCTCATGGGGGTGTGCGCGTGGATCACGGATGCGCTGCTCGCCGCCCGCGCGCCCGCGCTCGTCGCGGCGCCGCTCGCGCCGCTCCTGCTCGTGCCGTCGTTCATCAAGCCCGAGCTCACCGACGCGCTCTGGTACGTCGTGACGGCGGCGCTCTACCTGTGCCTGCTGCGCGTGGGGCGCCCCCGCGACAGCATGCGCGTCGTGCTCGGGGCGGGGGTCGCCGTGATCGTCGGGTCGCTCGTGCTGCCGTATGCGCTACCCGGGGTGCGGGATGCGGCGCCGACGCGCGACCTCGGGCTGCGCGCGGGCGTCAACCCGCTCGTGACACTCGGCGACGACCTGCGTCGCGGCCAGCCGCTGCTCGCCCTGAGCTACACGACGGATGCGCAGGGCCCCGTCTACCTGCGTCTCACGACGCTCGAGACCTTCACGGGCGAGACCTGGGGTCCGACGCTCGGCTCCGAGCGCGCGATCGGACTCGAGCAGTTCCCCGCCCCGGCGGGCCGCGACCCGGAGGTGGCCGCGACGGAGGCGACGGTCGACGTCGAGGTCGCCGACCTCGTGACCCACTGGCTGCCCCTGCCCTACCCGACCCGCAGCGTCCAGGGGGTGGAGGGCGACTGGTTCTGGCAGCCCAGCACGCTCACGGCGCGGAGCCTCGGGGCGAGCGCGGGCGGTCAGGACTACGAGGCCGCCTTCATCGAGCTCCACCCGACGCTCGAGCAGCTGCAGGCGAGCCGCCTGCGGTCGACGGACGGTCTCCGCGGCAACCTCGAGCTCCCCGGGCCCGAGGGGTTCCCCGACATCATCACCTCGACGGCGCTCGAGGTGACCGCGCAGGCGACGAGCCCCTACGATCAGGCGATCGCCCTGCAGGACTACCTGCGCAACTCGCCGTTCGAGTACTCGGAGGAGACGCCCGTCGACGAGGGCTTCGACGGCACGGGCCTGGACGCCCTCGCGGTCTTCCTCGAGCGCAAGTCGGGTTACTGCGTGCACTATGCCTCGGCGATGGCCGTCATGGCGCGGGTGCTCGGCATCCCCTCGCGGATCGGGGTCGGCTTCCAGCCGGGCTCACGCGATGTGCAGCGCTCGCCGAACTTCGAGGTGTCGACGAACGACCTGCACGCCTGGCCCGAGCTCTACTTCGAGGGCATCGGCTGGCTGCGCTTCGAGCCGACGCCCGGCCGCGGCTCGATCCCGCAGTACGGCTCGGATCTCGTCGACGACCCGCGCACGCCGCAGGACGAGAGCACGCAGGGCCCCACGGCCGCGCCGACCGCGTCGGCGAACCCGCGGGGCGACCGGGACGAGACGCCCCAGACGGCGGAGGAGCTCGCCGCCCGGCAGAGCGGCTCCGTGCTCGCGGGGGTGGGGATCGTCGCGCTCATCGTGCTCCTCGCGCTCGTGCCCGCCGCGTTCCGTTCCGTCGTGCGGCTCGGCCGCGTTCGGCGCATGCGCCTCGGGCGCGACGCGGCGACCGCCGCGTGGGAGGAGGTGCGCGACACGGCACGCGACATCGGCTGGTCGGCGCCCGAGTCCGAGACGCCGAGGTCGTTCGCCGACCGCCTCGCGCGCCAGATCACGATCGACACCGACACGATCGGCGCGTTCCGCGGCACGGTGGAGGGCTCCGCCTACGGTCGGCCGGATGCGTCGGCCCCGTCGCCCGCGGAGCTTCGTCAGGTGCGCCGCGTGATCCTGCGCTCCGCGGGCACGCGCGCCCGGCTGCGGGCGTTCTTCCTCCCGCCCTCGCTCCTGTACCGCTGGCGGCCCGACGAGCGGTGAGCCCCGTCGCAGTCGGTCGGTCGCTCAGCCGATCGCGAGCAGCGGTCCGCCCGTGAGCGGGTTGCGCGTCCACTCCGCGCGCACCCCGAACGCCTCGTGGATGAGGGCGGGGGTGAGCGTCTCGCGCGTCGGCCCGTGCGCGGCGACAGCGCCGCCGGCGAGCACGACGACGGCGTCCGCGTGCGCCGCGGCGAGGCTCAGATCGTGCACTGCCGCGACGACCGTCACGCCGTCGCCCGTGAGGGCGCGCACGAGCGCGACCATGTCGAGCTGGGCGGCGAGGTCGAGGTGGTTGGTCGGCTCGTCGAGCAGCAGGAGCCGCGGCTGCTGGGCGAGGGCGCGCGCGAGCAGCACGCGCTGGCGCTCGCCGCCGGAGAGGGTCGTCACGTCGCGCTCGGCGAACGCCGAGGCGCCCGCGCGCGCGAGCGCCTCCGCGACGACCGCGTCGGCATCCGCGTCGCCTCCTCCGACGAGCGTCTCGTGCGGCGTGCGGCCGAGGCGCACGACGTCGCGCCCGGTGAGCGGCAACTCGGTCGCGGCGTCCTGCTCGACGAGCGCGACGATCCGTGCGCGACGCCGACGCGGGAGCGCGAGCAGGTCGTCGCCGTCGTGCAGCACCTGCCCGGATGCCGTGCGCTCGATCCCGGCGAGGGCCCGCAGGAGCGTCGACTTGCCGGCGCCGTTCGGGCCGACGATCGCCGTGAAGGCGCCCGCGGGCGCGTCGAACGCGACTCGCTCCACGAGCGGGCGTCCCGCGACCGTCACCGTGACGTCGCGCACCGCGACGGACGCGGTCATGCGAGGCTCCGGCGGCGCAGCAGCAGGAGCGCGAAGACGGGGGCGCCGACGAGCGCCGTGACGATGCCGACGGGCAGCTCGCGCGGGTCGAACGCGGCGCGCGCGAGGGTGTCGGCCCACACGAGGAAGACGGCGCCCGCGAGGGCGGACAGCGGCAGCAGCGCCCGGTTGCCGGGGCCGATCACGAGCCGCACGGCGTGCGGCAGCACGAGCCCGACGAAGCCGATCGAGCCCGACACCGCCACGAGGGCACCCGTGAGGAGGGCGCCGGCGCCGAGCAGCGCCCAGCGCGCACCCGTCACGGGGATCCCGAGCGACGCCGCGGAGCGGTCGCCGAACGCGAAAGCGTCGAGCACGCGCCCCGTGAGCGCGAGCGGCACGCCGACGACGAGGATCGCGACCCCCGCGACGGCCGCCTCGGGCCACCGCGCGCCGGCGAGCGAGCCGAGCAGCCATCCGAGGATCTCGCGGTAGGAGTCGCCCGTGGCCGTCCAGAAGATCACGAAGCTCGTGAGCGCGGCGGCGAAGCTCGACACGGCGACGCCCGCGAGCACCGTGCGTGTCGGTGTGAGGGGGCCGAACGCGGAGGCGAGCCCGAGGGTCGCGACGAGGGCGAGCATCGCGCCCGCGAAGGCCGCGACGGGCAGCAGCAGTCCGATGCCGAGCAGGAGCACCGCGACCGCCCCGAGCGACGCGCCCGAGGAGAGGCCGAGCAAGTACGGGTCGGCGAGCTGGTTGCGGGTGACCGCCTGCATGACGCACCCGACGAGCGCGAGACCCGCCCCCACGGCGGCGGCCGTGAGGATGCGCGGCAGGCGCAGCTGCCACACGATCCCGTCGTGCAGGGCGTCGAGGGGCGACGGGCGGCCCGTGAGATGCGCGAGCACGGAGCCCCACACATCCGCGACCGAGAGGTCGGCCGAGCCGATCGTCACCGCAACCGAGATGGAGGCGACGAGGGCCGCCCCCAGCAGGGTCGCGGCGACGACGACGCGGGTCACTTCGCGCCGAGCTCCGCGTACTGGGCGGCGATCGAGGTCGCGGCTTCGACGCTGCGCACGCCCGCCTCGCTCGCGGCGAACGGGATGACGATGTAGCGGCCGTTCTTGACGGCGCTCATCGCGGCGGTCGCGGGATTCGAGGCGAGGTACTCCTTCTTGTGCTCGGCGCTGTTCCAGTCGGAGTCGACGAGCACGATGACGTCGGGGTCGGCGGCGATGATCGCCTCCCACCCGAAGGGCGCCCAGGTGGCGGCGACGTCGGCGGCGACGTTCGAGAATCCCGCCGTCTCGAGCAGGAGCTGGGGTGCGCCGATGCCCGCGCCGACGTAGGGGGTGTCGGTGCCCGACGACCACCAGAGCGCCGAGGGCGAGCCCGCGGCAGGCTCGAGCTCGGCGAGCTGCTGCTTCTGCTCCGCGACGAGCTCGGACGCGCGCTCCGGCACGCCGAAGATGTCGCCCGCCTCCTGGATCTCGCGGAACACCTCGTCGAAGTCGAGCTTCGCCGGCTGCCCCGCGCTCTGGCATGCGGCGGGCTGCACGTAGCTCGCGACCCCGAGGCCGGCGAGCTCGTCGCGCGCGCCCGCGGCATCCGGGCTGAAGGCGGACTCCCAGCCCGCGTAGACGAGGTCGGGGGTCGCCGCGAGCACGCTCTCCTCGTTGGGCATCTTGGGGGCGAGCTCGGGGATGCCGCTCGCGTCGTCGGCCCACTGCTCGGGCACGGGGCCGTCCTGGAACGCGGTGCCGACGATGCGGTCGCCGAGGCCGAGTGCGAGCATCATCTCGGTCGAGGTGGACTTGATGGTGACGACGCGCTCCGGTGCGGCGTCGAACGTGACCTCGACGCCGCAGTTCTCGATCGTGAGCGGGAACGCGGCGCTGGGGCTCGGGGCGGGGCTCTCGGGGGCGGCGACGGATGCGGCGCATCCGGCGAGCAGGAGCGCGGGGACGAGGGCGAGGGGCGCGAAGCGCGGGGCCATGAGGTTCTCCAGGTATGCGGGCAGGGGCATAGAGGGGAGTCGGACCTCATGGCGGGAACGACGACACGGGCGATCACCTGCCCGGTGACCTCAGCCTAGGACCTCCGGGGCGTCCGTCGCCCGCGCTCGCGCGCCGGGTCTCGCGGCTAGGAGAGCGCGATCCAGATGAGCAGGAGCGTCACGGCGAAGCCCGCGAGGTAGTTGACCCACAGGAAGTGGCGCCACCCGCGATTCGCACGCCCCGAGTCCGCGTCGGCGACCGAGCGGAAGGGCCACGCGAGCACGAGGTAGGGGAGCGCGAGCACGGCCGCGAGCGAGCCGGGGAACGGCACGAAGAGCATGAGCACGCCCGCGAGCGCCCACGCGCCGAGGGCGAGACGAACGGTGGCGCGCGCTCCGAGCGCGGTCGCGATCGACGAGATGCCGGCCTCGCGGTCGGGCACGACGTCCTGCACGGCGCCGAAGGCGTGGCTCGCCATGCCCCACAGCAGGAACGCCGCGAGCACGAGCCACGTCGTCGCCGTCCACTGCGCGCCCGCGAGCACGAGCCCGTACGCGGCGGGCCCCGTGAAGTGGATGCTCGAGCTCAGCGAGTCGAGCACGGGCACCTCCTTCCAACGGAAGGGGGGCGCCGAGTAGGCGACGACGTCGAAGAGCAGCACGGCGAGCACGAGCCACGACCACGGGTTGCCGAGCAGCGCGAGCGCGACGACGAACGGCGCGGAGAAGCCGATCGCGAGCCCGATCGCGAGCCGATGCGTCGCGGGCGGCAGCAGGGCCCCCTCGGCACCCCCCTTGCGCGGGTTCGCGGCGTCGGAGGCGTAGTCGAAGACGTCGTTCACGCCGTACATGAGCAGGTTGTAGGGCACGAGGAAGAAGAGCGTGCCGATCACGAGCCGGGCGTCGACCCCCGTGCCGGCGAGCAGCATCGCGGCCGCGAACGGGTACGCCGTGTTGACCCAGCTCACCGGCCGGGAGGCGAGGAGCAGGCGCGTCGCCGTCGACGGCGAGCGCTCAGTCACGGTCGCCGCCCACGAGGTGCCAGACGGCCGGGAGCAGCACCGCGGTCGCGATCGGGTAGGAGAGGTCCTCGAGGGGCACGAGACCGATCTTGACACCCAGGAGCTGGTCGTCGGGGTAGCCGTAGAGTCCCACACCGATCATGACGTTGTCGAACACGAGCGTGAGCATCACGAGCACGAGCATCGTCACGAGGCTCGGCATGAGCGGGAGCGGGCGTCCGCGGCGGCGGGAGGCGTCGCCGAGGATGATGCGCAGCGCCACGGCGACCGTCACGAGCACGAGCGCGAGCACGGGGTAGGCGGGCATCCGTCATCCCTCCCGCTCGGTGCGCCGCCGACCGCTGATCCGCCGCACGAGCTCGTGCACGACCATCGTGATGAGGCACAGGAAGACGAGGAAGACGGGCTCCTCGACCGGCAGGTGCGGCGCGAGCATGACGCCCGAGAGGAGGGGCGAGTCGCCCACGCGGAAGACGCCGAGCGCGATCGCGGCGAGGTCGGCCGCGAGCAGCAGGGCCACGCCGACCGCGAGGGTGAGCGCGGCGCGCGCGGGGGAGCGCCAGAGGAAGAGCCGATAGCGGGCGTCGAGCACGAGCATCCCCGCGATCGACACGAGCAGCGCGGCGAGGTAGCCGAGGTTCACGCGACCTCCAGCGGGGCCGCCGTGCGGTCGCCCCGCAGCCGCTTGAGCACGAGTTCGGCGCTGATGAGGCACATGGGCACGCCGATGCCGGGGATCGTGCCCGAGCCGGCGAAGTAGAGCCCGCCGACGCGGCGGGAGCGGTTGCCGGCGCGGAACAGGGCGCTCTGGCCGAGCGTGTGCGCGGGGCCGAGCATGCTGCCCCGCCACGCCCCGAGCTCCGCCTCGAGGTCGCCCGAGGTGCGGGTGCGGCGCACGACGACGCGGTCGGCGAGGTCGCGCGCCCCCGTCCACCGGCCGATCTGGTCGAGGATGCCGTCGACGTAGCGCTCGATTCCCGGGTCTCCCTCGCCGTCGACGCCGCCGCGCGCCATCGCGGGGCGCGCGGGGGCGGGCACGAGCACGAAGAGGTTCTCGTGACCGGGCGGCGCGACGGTCGGGTCGCTCGCGCTCGGCTTGCCGAGGTACACGGAGGTCTCGTGGGGGAGGGCGTCGCCGCGTAGCCGCGCGAAGCCGCCGTCCCAGTCGTCGGCGAACAGGAGCGTGTGGTGGGCGAGCTCGGGCAGCTCGCCGCGCACGCCGAGGAGGGCCGTGACGGCGCCGAAGCCGAGATCGCGCCGCTCCCACCAGCGCTCGCTGTGGTCGCGCGCCTCGGGCGGGAGAAGCTCGGTCTCGATGAGGTGCAGGTCGGTCGCCCCGACGACGATCTCGGTGTCGTGGCGCGTGACGGCGCCGTCGGCGCCGCGCACCTCGACGCCCGTCGCGCGGCCGCGCTCGACGAGGATGCGCGACACGGGCGCGTCGGCGACGAGCTCGGCGCCAGCCGCGCGCGCGAGGTCGACGAGCGTCTCGACGACACGCGCGAACCCGCCGCGCGGGTAGAGCACGCCCTGGTCGACGTCGAGGTGGCTCATGAGGTGGAACAGAGAGGGCACGCCCATGGGCGTGCCGCCGAGGAACACGGCGGGGTAGCCGAGCAGTCGGCGCAGGCGCGGGTCGGTCGTCGTGCGCCGGATCTCGTCGTCGAGGCTGCGCGTGAGCAGCCGTCGCAGGCGGGGCAGCTCGCGCACGAGCTCCCGATCGAGGAAGGGCTTCGCGCTGTCGAACGAGCCGTAGAGGAACCGTTCGGTCGCCATCCGGTACGCGGATGCGGCCGAGTCGAGGTACGCCTCGATGCGTCCGGCCGATGCGGGGTCGAGGGCGGCGAGCGCGGCGCGCGCGGCATCCCGCCCGGCGGGCAGGTCGAAGGGCTGAGGGTCGCCTTCGACGTACACGCGATACCCGGGGTCGAGCGTCGTGAGCTCGAGCTGCTCGGCGGCGCTCGTGCCGAGCAGGCGGTAGAAGTGGTCGAAGACCTCGGGCATGAGGTACCAGGACGGCCCCGTGTCGAAGCGGAAGCCCTCGCTCTCCCAGCTGCCCGCGCGGCCGCCGAACTCGGAGCTCGCCTCGAAGAGCGTCACGCGGTGCCCGTCGGCGGCGAGGAGCGCCGCGGTCGCGAGTCCCCCGACGCCTCCCCCGACGACCGCGATCTCGCGCGCCGTCATGCGCGTCCCCGCGCGAGGCGGGCGCGCTCGCGCACGAGGAGCGCGAGCTTGCGCCGCGTCGGCACCGAGACGCGCGTGTCGAGCAGACGCTCGGCCGGGAGCGCGTCGATCCGGTCGAGGAGCTCGCCGAAGACGGCCGTCGCGGTCGCGACGGCGAGGCGGCAGTCGGCGGGGAGCAGCGGGATGCCCGCGCGCGCTCGCCGCAGCTCGTCGCGGATCTCGGCGACGACCTCCCGCTTGGCCTCCTCGGGGGGCAGGCGCCGGAACGCCGGAAGGTAGTCGCGCGCGAGCCGGTCGCGGTCGTCGGCGAGGTCGCGCAGGAAGTTGACCTTCTGGAACGCCGAGCCGAGCGCGCAGGCGGCGTCGTCGAGGGCGGGGTCGGGCGGACGGATCCCGCCGTCGGAGGTGAACACGCGCAGGCACATGAGCCCCACGACCTCCGCCGAGCCGTACACGTACTCGCGCAGCGTCTCCTCGTCGAATGCGACCGGCTCGAGGTCGCGCCGCATCGACGCGAAGAACGGGCGGCTCAGCTCGGTGCCGAAGCCCGCGGCGCGCGCGACATCCGCGTACGCCTGCACGACGAGATTCGCCGAGAAGCCGGTGGCGAGGGCGCGTTCGGTGTCGGCCTCGAACTCGTCGAGCACCCGGCGCTGCTCGGCGAGCGGGAGCCCGGCCTCTCCCGCCGTGCCGTCGACGATCTCGTCGGCCACCCGTACGAGCGCGTAGATCGCCGCGATGCGGTCGCGGCAGCGTCGGGGGAAGAGGGAGCTCGCGAGCCCGAACGAGCTCGAGTAGCGCCGGATGACGGGGGCGCTCGACTCCCGCGCGGTCGAGCGGTACAGCGCGAGGCCCGTCACCGGCGGGCGCGGGCTCACGCGTCGCGCTCCATCCCCGTGCGCACCGCGTGGCGCAGCTCGGCCGCGAGAGCGCTCGGCAGGCGGGCGGCCCCGATGAGCGAGAGCACGTGCGCCGCCTCCCGCTCGATCTCCTTCTCGAGGCGTCGGCGCGCGCCGGATGCCACGAGGGCCTCGCGCAGCACGTCGACCTCGTCATCGCCCAGATCGGGGCGGCCCCAGAGCATGGCGACAGCCTGCCACGCGGGCTCGTCGCGCGCGAACGCCACGAGCATCGTGACCTTGCCCTCGCGGAGGTCGCTCGTCGCGCTCTTGCCCGTGACCTCGGGCGTCCCGAACGCGCCGAGGAGGTCGTCGCGCAGTTGGAACAGGATGCCGAGCCCGCGGCCGATCTCGCCGAGCCGATGCACGAGCGGCTCGGGCGCCTCGGCGAGCGCCGCGCCCATGCGCAGGGGCGTCTCGAAGCTGTAGCACGCGGTCTTGCGGTGCATCATGTCGCGGATCGCCTGCGCGTCGGGGTGCTCGAGGCCGATGCCGTAGGCGACGTCGGCCTGCTCACCGGATGCCGCGAGGTAGACGCCCTCGTCGAGGATGGCGAGCACGCGCTCGCGGAGCGGCGCCGGGGCCTCGATGCGCGCGACCTCGCGCACGGCCGCGCTCAGCAGCAGGTCGCCCGCGAGCAGCGACATCGTTTCGCCCCACGCGCGCGCCCGCTCGGGGGAGAGCCCGCGCGTGAGCGCGTCGCCCGCGAAGGAGGCCGTGATGTTGGGGGCACCGCGCCGTTCGAGGTCGCCGTCGATGATGTCGTCGTGGATGACGAGCGCGGTGTGCAGGAGCTCGACGCCGACGGCCGCGCGGATGGCGTCCTCGCGGCGGGAGCCGCCGAGGCCGTCGTGCGCGGTGAGGAGCATGAGGGGGCGCACGCGCTTGCCGCCCTGCGAGAGGACGCGCAGCCGGCTCCAGAGCTCGCGGAAGCGGTCGTCGTGGAGCGTGGCGCGCACGGACTGCTCCGCGAAGTACTCGTCGAGGCGGGAGTCGAACTGCTCCCGCAGGCGGGTGGTCCTCGTGTCGGCCATCGTCATCACGGCGCCTCCGGCTGCGGTCTCCATCGCCTCACCATACAGAATCTGTAACCCGGATAGCAATTAACCTGGTGAAATTCATCCCGTCGCCGTAGCATTCCGGTGTGACAGGCGCGCATCGAGCGCAGGCGGAGGACGCCGAGCGCATGCACGACCCCCGAGTGGTCGACATCCGGGGGCGCATGCTCGACGTGTCCCACATGGACGACGCCGAGATCGGCCACGTCGTGCGTGTGCTCGACGCGCTGCGCGACTGGCGGGCCGCCGAGGAGCGGCTGAGCGCCGCTTCGCGCCGCTTCATGAAGCTCGGCGACAACGACATGCGCGCCCTGCGCTACATCATCGTCGTGACCGATCGCGGCGACATCGCGACCGCCGGCGGCATCGCGGAGCACCTCGGCATCTCGAGCGCGGCGACCACGAAGCTGCTCGACCGTCTCGAACGCGGGGAGCACATCCGTCGGCTCCCGCACCCGAGCGATCGGCGCTCGGCCTCGATCGTCATCACCCCCGAGACGCGCACGGCCGCCCAGGCGACCGTGGGGCGCGAGCACGCGCGGCGCTTCCGGGTGGCCGCGGCTCTCGCGCAAGCGGAGCGCGAGGTCGTCATCCGCTTCCTCGGCGAGCTCAGCCGCACGACCGAGGGGGACTGGGCGCCCGCCGAGGGCTGACGGGGCTCAGCTCGCGTTCTGCGCGACCGCAAGGGCCGCGCCGACCGTCTCGATCTCGTCGCGAAGCGCCCCGACGGTCACGCGGATGTGGGGATCCTGCCCCTCGCCGAGCTGGAACGGCTCGCCCGCCGCGACGCGGATGCCGACCGCGGCGAGCTGCACGAGCGCGGCGCGCTCGTCGGCGACGCGCAACCACGCGTTGATGCCGTCGCCTCCCGCGAGCCATCCGCCCGCCTCGCGCACGGCGGAGGCGAGCGCGGCCTGCCGCTCGGCGTAGACCTCCCGCGCCGCGTCGATCTGCGCGGTCGACTCCGGATGCGTCATGAGCTCGTGCAGGATCGCCTGCATCATGCGCGAGGTCCAGCCGGGCCCGAGCAGGCGACGTGCGACGACGCGGTCGACGAGCGGGCGCGGCCCGCCGATCGCGCCGATGCGCAGGTCGGGGCCGTGCGACTTCGAGAAGCTGCGCACGTGCAGCACGCGGTCGGGGATCCATGTCGCGAGCGTGACGTCGGGCGCGGAGCTGATGGCGCCCGAGTGGTCGTCCTCGATGACGATCGCGTCCTGCGCCGTGCGGCTGCGGTCGAGGATCCCCGCGAGCTGCTCGGCGCGTTCGGCCGACATCGAGATGCCCGTGGGGTTGTGCGCGCGCGGCTGCAGGAGCACGATCGCGGGCGCCCCGCCGAGCGCGGCGGCGAACGCCTCGGGGCGCATCCCCTCGGCATCCAGGTCGACGCCGACCGCCTGGAGCCCGTAATGGTCGAGCAGGTCCATGAACGGCGGGAAGGTGGGGTTCTCGACGACGACGCGGTCGCCGAAGCGCACGAGCGCCGCGAGGGCGCGGTCGATCGCGTCGAGCGCGCCGTTGAGCACCGTGATCGACTCGACGGGCGCCGGCCACGTCTCGCGGAGCAGGTCGTGGAGCTCGGGGATGTCGGGCTTGGCCTGGTAGCTCGCGGTGTCGGCGCGCGCGCCGACACGCGCGAGCGCGGGCCCGAGCGAGGGCAGCAGTTCTGGATCGGGCGTGCCGCGCGAGAGGTCGAGCCGCGCGCCCTCGGCCCCGCCGAGGCCCCGGTAGCGCCGGGGGAGCCACTCGCGAGGCTCGGCGCGCACGAAGCTGCCGCTGCGGCCCCGGCTCGTGATGAGGCCCGCCGACGACAGGGTCTGCCACGCGTGCGAGACGGTCGCGGGGGAGACGCCGAGCTCGGCCGCGAGCTCTCGCACGGTGGGCAGGCGGTCGCCGGGTGCGAGGTCTCCCGTCGTAATGAGACGCGCGATCCCCGTGGCGATCCCGTGCGGGGATCGTTCTTCGATCGAAAGGGCTACCGACTTCACTCAAACCGCCGTAGTTTTACGCCTACGTCACAGTACGTAACGTCAGAGAAATGTTTACGTCGAAAGATAACAAAAAGCAACATCGAGGAGACACCGCATGACCGTTGTACGTGCCGCCATCAGCCAGACCACCTGGCCGGGCGACAAGGAATCCATGCTCGACAAGCACGAAGGGTTCCTCCGGGACGCGGCCGCGCAGGGGGCCCAGGTCATGTGCTTCCAGGAGCTCTTCTACGGCCCCTACTTCGGCATCACGCAGGACAAGAAGTACTACCGCTACGCCGAGCAGGCCGACGGCCCCATCGTGCAGCGCTTCGCGGCCGTCGCGAAGGAGCTCGGCGTCGTGACCGTGCTCCCCATCTACGAGGAGGACCAGACGGGCGTGTACTACAACACGACCGTCGTCGTCGACGCCGACGGCACGATCCTCGGCAAGTACCGCAAGCACCACATCCCGCACCTCGACCGCTTCTGGGAGAAGTTCTACTTCCGTCCCGGCAACCTCGGCTACCCCGTGTTCGAGACCGCGGTCGGCCGCGTCGGCACCTACATCTGCTACGACCGCCACTTCCCCGAGGGATGGCGCGAGCTGGGCCTGAACGACGCCCACATGGTGTTCAACCCCAACGCCACGAAGCCCGGACTCTCGAACCGCCTGTGGGAGGTCGAGGGCCCCGCGGCGGCCGTCGCCAACGGGTACTTCGTGCTCCAGCCCAACCGCGTCGGCCGTGAGGACAACGAATACGGCGACCTCGCCGTCGACTTCTACGGCACGAGCCAGGTGATCGACCCGCGCGGCAACTTCGTCGGCGAGCGCGGCTCGGGCACCCAGGAGGAGGTCCTCGTGCGCGACCTCGACATGGACATGGTGCGCGAGATGCGCGACGACTGGCAGTTCTTCCGCGACCGCCGGCCCGACAGCTACACGCAGATCGCGAAGCCGTAGCCCGACCCGAACGCCCGAACGCAAGGAGCACCACCATGGCAACGACACTCATCACGGGCGGGACGGTCGTCTCCGCCACCGGGCGCGGAGAGGCGGATGTGCTGATCGACGGCGAGCAGATCGTCGCCGTGCTCGCACCCGGCTCGCAGCTGCTCGGCACCGACCTGCGCCAGGGCGTCGACACCATCGTCGACGCGACCGGCAAGTACGTCATCCCCGGCGGCATCGACGCGCACACCCACATGGAGCTGCCCTTCGGCGGCACCAACGCATCCGACACCTTCGAGACCGGCACGCGCGCCGCGGCACACGGCGGCACGACGACGATCATCGACTTCGCCGTGCAGACCTACGGCCAGAAGGTCATGGACGGTCTCGCGGCCTGGCACGAGAAGGCCGCGGGCAACTGCGCGATCGACTACGCCTTCCACCAGATCATCGGCGGCGTCGACGACGACTCACTCGCCGTCATGCCGAAGCTCATCGACGAGGGCATCACGAGCTTCAAGCTCTTCATGGCCTACCCCGGCGTCTTCTACTCCGACGACGCGCAGATCCTCAAGGCCATGCAGGTGTCGGCCGAGACGGGCCTGCTCACGATGATGCACGCCGAGAACGGACCCGTCATCGACGTGCTCGCGGCGCAGCTCGCCGAGGCGGGCAAGACCGACCCCTACTTCCACGGCATCGCTCGCGCCTGGGAGATGGAGGAGGAGGCCACCCACCGCGCGATCATGATCGCCCGGCTCACGGGCGCCCCGCTCTACGTCGTGCACGTCTCGGCCAAGCAGGCCGTCGAGCAGCTCGCGGCCGCGCGCGACCGCGGCCAGAACGTCTTCGGCGAGACGTGCCCGCAGTACCTCTACCTCTCCCTCGAGGAGCAGCTCGGCGCCTCGAGCGAGGAGTGGGGCGCCTTCGAAGGCGCCAAGTGGGTGTGCTCGACGCCGCTGCGCGCGCGCGCCGAGGGGCACCAGCACGCGATGTGGCAGGGCCTGCGCACGAACGACCTGCAGATGGTCTCGACCGACCACTGCCCCTTCTGCATGAAGGGCCAGAAGGAGCTCGGGCTCGGCGACTTCCGCAAGATCCCGAACGGCATCGGCTCGGTCGAGCACCGCATGGACCTCATGTACCAGGGCGTCGTGACGGGCGAGATCACCCTCGAGCGCTGGGTCGAGCTCACGAGCACGACCCCCGCGCGCATGTTCGGGCTCTACGGCAAGAAGGGCGTCATCCAGCCGGGCGCGGACGCCGACATCGTCGTCTACGACCCGCGGGGGCACACCTCGATCGGCGTCGACAAGACGCACCACATGAACATGGACCACTCGGCGTGGGAGGGCTACGAGATCGACGGTCACGTCGACACCGTCATCTCGCGCGGCAAGGTCGTCGTCGACGACGACACCTACCTCGGCAGCAAGGGCGACGGCCGCTTCGTGAAGCGCGGCCTCTCGCAGTACCTGGTCTGAGGGGCGCGCCATGGATTTCGGAGCAGTCCTGCAGACCAACCCGCCCGCCTCGCGCACGGTGCACCTCGCGAAGCTCGCCGAGCAGTACGGGTTCAGCCACGTGTGGACGTTCGACTCGCACATCCTGTGGCAGGAGCCGTACGTCATCTACAGCCAGATCCTCGCCGAGACCCGCAAGGTCAAGGTGGGGCCGTTCGTCACGAACCCCGCCACGCGCGACTGGACCGTCACGGCATCCGTCTTCGCGACCCTCAACGAGATGTACGGCAACCGCACGATCGTCGGGATCGGGCGCGGCGACTCGGCCGTGCGCGTGACGAACGGCAAGCCCACGACGCTCGCCGAGCTGCGCGAGTCGATCCACGTCATCCGCGAGCTCGGCAACAGCCGGGCCGTCGAGTACAACGGATCGACGCTGCAGTTCCCGTGGTCGACGGGCTCGGAGCTCGAGGTGTGGGTGGCCGCGTACGGCCCGCTCGCCCTCAAGCTCACGGGCGAGGTGGGCGACGGCTTCATCCTGCAGCTCGCCGACGTCGACATCGCGAAGTGGATGATCCACACGGTGCGCGAGGCCGCCGAGAAGGCGGGGCGCGACCCCGACGAGATCACCTTCTGCGTCGCGGCGCCCTTCTACATCGGCGACGACTGGGAGCACATGCGCGACCAGTGCCGCTGGTTCGGCGGCATGGTCGGCAACCACGTGGCGGACATCGTGGCCAAGTACGGCGCGAGCGGCGCGGTGCCGAAGGCCCTCACCGACTACATCGAGAAGCGCACGGGCTACGACTACAACACGCACGGCAAGGCCGACAACGACCACGTCGACTTCGTGCCCGACGAGATCGTCGACCGCTTCTGCCTGCTCGGCACGGCGTCCGACCACATCGCGAAGCTCGAGGAGCTGCGGTCGATCGGCGTCGACCAGTTCGCGGGCTACCTCCAGCACGACAACAAGGAGGAGACGCTGCGGGTCTACGGCGAGACCGTCATCCCGGCGCTGCGCGAGACGGTGGCGGCCAAGTCGTGAGCGACGTCGCCCGGTCCGCATCGCCCGTCTCGACGCGTCGGCGCGGATCCGGGCGCGGGTGGACGGCGGCGGCGTGGGGGGCCGGGGGCGTCCTCGCGGTCGCCGCCATCTGGGAGCTCTACAAGTTCCTCGGCCCGGCCGAGGGGCTCGTCGTGGGGCGGATCGAGGGCGAGACGGGCTCCGGCGTCATGATCCTGCCGCGCACGCACGACCGGGCGATGCCCCACATCTGGTCGATGCTCGCGCGGCTCGCCGAGCCGACGAGCGGGGGAGCGACGCCGCCGCTCATCGTCACGGTCGCGCAGGCCGCGCTCGTGACGCTCGGCATGGCGGCCGTCGGCTGGGTCATCGGCGTCGCGGTCGGGATGCTGCTCGGGCTCGTCATGCAGCGGTGGAAGCTGCTCGAATGGGGCCTGCTGCCGTGGGTCGTCGTGAGCCAGATCGTGCCCCTCATCGCCTTCGCGCCCGTGGTCAACGCGATCGGCAACCAGATCGACCGCTCGGGCACGCCGTGGCCGCAGTGGCTCTCCGTCGCCGTCATCGCGTCCTACCTCGCCTTCTTCCCCGTCGCGATCGGCGTGCTGCGGGGGCTCGAGGCGCCCGACCGCATCCACGTCGACCTCATGCGCAGCTACGCCGCGGGGTACTGGGCGACGCTCGTGCGCCTGCGCCTGCCGACATCCGTGCCCCACCTGCTGCCGGCCCTGCGCCTCGCGGCCGCGAACGCCGTGCTCGGCGCCGTCGTCGCGGAGGTCTCGATCGGGATGCGCGGGGGCATCGGGCGCATGCTCATCCAGCTCGCCGGCCAGGCCTCGAGCGACCCCGCCGCGCCGTGGGGGCCGATGTTCGGCTCGATCGCGCTCGGCCTCATCGCGGCGGGCTCCGTCGCGCTCATCGGACTGGGACTGGGGAACTACCGCAGGGGAGAGGCGACGACATGACCGATCTCGCAGTGCAGGCCACGGGCGTCGGCAAGGTCTTCGCCACGAGGGCCGGCGACGTCACGGCTCTCACGGGTGTCGACCTCGAGGTGCGCGCGGGCGAGTTCGTCTCGCTCATCGGCCCGTCGGGCTGCGGCAAGTCGACCCTGCTGCGGCTCATCGCGGATCTCGACGAGGCGACCACGGGTGAGCTCACGGTCTTCGGCAAGCCCGCGCGCCGAGCCCGGCTCGACCAGGACTATGGCATCGCCTTCCAGCAGGCGGGGCTCCTGCCGTGGCGCACGGTCGCCGACAACATCGCCCTGCCGCTCGAGCTGCACCGCGTGCCCAAGCCGGAGCGCGCGGTGCGCGTCGCCGAGCTCGCCGAGCTCGTGGGGCTCACCGAGTTCGTCGAGCGCTACCCCGACCAGCTCTCGGGCGGCATGCAGCAGCGCGTCGCGATCGCGCGCGCCCTCGCGGCGAGCCCGCGCCTGCTGCTCATGGACGAGCCCTTCGGCGCCCTCGACGAGATGACGCGCGAATACCTGCAGGGCGAGCTCGCGCGCATCGCCGCCGAGACGGGCGCCGCGGTCGTCTTCGTGACCCACTCGATCCCCGAGGCGGTGTTCCTCTCCGACCGCGTCGTCGTCATGAGCCCGCGACCCGGCCGCATCACCGACGTCGTCGAGACCGGCTTCGGCGACGCGCGTACCGAGGCGCTGCGCGAGGACCCCGCCTACTTCGCGAAGGTCACGGCCGTGCGCGAGGCGCTGCACGGCGTCAAGGTCGAACGGGCGAACGAGCGATGAGCGCGTCGCTCGGCACCGAGACGCGCCTCGCGCCGTGGCTGCGCGTCGGCGCGCCGATCGGCGTCGGCGTCCTGCTGCTGCTCGCCTGGACGCTCTACGTCGAGCTCGGCGACGCGCCGCGCATGCTCCCGAGCCCCCTCGCGATCGGCGAGGAGTTCGCGCTGCGCTGGAACATCATCTGGGACGACATGGTCGTCACGGCCGCGAACGCGCTCATCGGTCTCACGGTGGGCTCGATCCTCGCCGTCGTGCTCGCGGGACTCGCGGCGGCCTGGCGCCCCGTCGACGGGATGCTCGCGCCCCTCGTCGCGGCGCTCGCGGTCATCCCGATCGTCGCGATCACACCCATCCTCAACACGATGTTCGGGGCGTCGAGCCAGTTCGGACGCCAGGCGGTCGCGACGATCGCGGCGTTCATCCCCGTGTTCGTCAACGTGCTGCGCGGCCTCCGCCAGACGAAGCCCGTGCACCGCGACCTCATGCGCGCCTCCGCCGCGACGGGGGCGCAGACGTTCCGGATGCTGACGCTCCCCACCGCGATCCCCTACCTCATGACGGGCCTGCGCGTCGCGAGCTCGCTCGCCGTCATCGCCGCGCTCGTCGCCGAGTACTTCGGGGGACCCTCGGACGGCATCGGCACCTCGATCGCCATCTACGCCAAGTCCGGCCGCGCCGCCCTCGCGTGGGCGTATGTCGCCGGCGGCATCCTCATCGGACTCGTCTTCTTCCTCATCACCGCGTTCCTCGAACGCCTCGTGACGAGGCACGCGCCGGGCTGACCGGCATCCGCACCATCTCGCTCCATCGCTCCATCCCGCACCACCTGGATCACTCACGGAACTGAAAGGGAAACAGCATGAGACTCAGCACGAGGCGCGGTCTCGGACTCGTGTCCGCGGCCGCCGTCACGGCGCTCGCCCTCGCGGCGTGCTCCGCGCAGTCGGGCGACGACTCGGGCGACGCCGACGGCGACTTCACGCCGCTCACGTCGATCAAGCTGCAGCTGCAGTGGCTGCCGCAGGCGCAGTTCGCCGGCTACTCCATCGCCCAGGAGAAGGGCTACTTCGAGGAGGAGGGCTTCGACTCGGTCGAGATCGTGCCCTCCGGCGGTGACATCGTGCCGCAGGATGCGCTCGTCGCGGGCGACGTCGACTTCGCGGTCGCGTGGGTGCCCAAGGTGCTCGGCAGCATCGAGGCGACCGGCGTCGAGCTCACCGACATCGCGCAGGTGTTCCAGACCTCCGGCACGACGCAGGTGTCCTGGAAGGGCGACGGCATCACCGACGTCGCGGACTTCGAAGGCAAGCGCATCGGCTCGTGGGGCTTCGGCAACGAGTGGGAGATCTTCGCCGCCATGGCGGCCGAGGGCCTCGACTCGACGACCGTCTCCGTCACGACGCAGGACTTCTCCATGAACGCCCTTCTCGACGGCGACGTCGACGCCGCCCAGGCGATGACCTACAACGAACTCGCGCAGGTGCTCGAGACCGTCAACCCCGACACGGGCGAGCTGTACACGCTCGACGACCTCGACGTCATCTACTACGACGACACCGAGGGCGCCATGCTCCAGGACGCGCTGTGGGCCGACACGAAGCGCCTCGAGGACGACCCCGCCTATGCGGACGCCGCGGTGCGGTTCCTCAAGGCCGTCGCGAAGGGCTGGCTCTACGCGCGCGACAACCCGGAGGACGCCGCCGCGATCGTCTACGACATCGCCTCGAACGCCGAGGCGGCGTTCCCCGTGGGGCCTGTGCACCAGCTCTGGATGATGAACGAGGTCAACAAGCTCATCTGGACGGGCGCCGAGTTCGGCGTCGTCGACGAGGGCGCGTGGAAGAAGACCGTGGCCGGCGCCCTCTCGGCCGTCAACCAGGACGGTCTCAACCTCATCACGGAGGAGCCGCCCGCATCGGCGTACTCGAACGAGTACATCGAGAAGGCGCTCGCGGAGCTCGCCGATGAGGGAGTCGACCTCTCCGGCTCGTACACTCCGATCGAGGTCGTCCTCACCGAGGGCGGCCAGTAGAACCCACCCGTCGGGGCGGGCGGCCGCGCGCCGCCCGCCCCGCACCCGCCCACGGGCGGCCCAGCCAGGGAACAGATACATGAGCACCAACCAGCACACCCTCGACCTCGATCGCGCCCACGTGTTCCACTCGTGGTCCGCGCAGGGGGCGCTCGCACCCCTCGTGATCGCCGGCGCATCCGGCACCGAGGTGTGGGACTACGACGGCAACCGCTACCTCGACTTCTCGAGCCAGCTCGTCAACGTCAACATCGGACACGCCCACCCCAAGGTCGTCGCCGCGATCCAGGAGCAGGCCGCCGTGCTCCCGACGGTCGCCCCCGCGCACGCGAACCTGCAGCGCGGCGAGGCGGCCGCGCGCATCCTCGCGAAGGCGGGACCCGGATTCGGCAAGGTCTTCTTCACCAACGGCGGTGCGGATGCGAACGAGAACGCGATCCGGATGGCGCGCCTCACGACGGGGCGCGACAAGGTGCTCTCCACCTACCGCAGCTACCACGGCAACACGGGGGCGGCGGTCGTCGCGACGGGCGACTGGCGCCGTATCCCCAACGAGTACGCGCGCGGGCACGTGCACTTCTTCGGGCCGTTCCCCTACCGCTCGGAGTTCTGGTCGGACTCGCCCGAGCAGGAGGCGGAGCGTGCCCTCCACCACCTCGAGCGCGTCATCCAGTCGGAGGGCGCGGCGTCGATCGCCGCCCTCCTGCTCGAGGGCATCCCGGGCACGGCGGGCGTCATCATGCCGCCGCCCGGCTGGTACGCGGGCGTGCGCGAGCTGTGCGACCGCTACGGCATTCTGCTCATCGTCGACGAGGTCATGTCGGGCTTCGGGCGTACGGGCGACTGGTTCGCGTGGCAGAACCCCGCCGTCAACCCGGAGGGCGTCGTGCCCGACCTCGTGACGTTCGCGAAGGGCGTCAACTCGGGCTACGTGCCGGTCGGCGGCGTCATCATCTCGGAGCAGATCGCGCAGGTCTTCGACGACCAGGTCTTCCCGGGCGGTCTCACCTACTCGGGGCACCCGCTCGCCGCCGCGTCGATCGTCGCCTCGATCGACGCCATGGAGGAGGAGGGCATCATCGAGAACGCCGCGACGATCGGCCGCGACGTGCTCGGCCCGGGACTCCACGCGCTCGCGGAGTCGCACCCGATGATCGGCGAGGTGCGCGGCATCGGCGTCTTCTGGGCGCTCGACCTCGTGACCTCGCGCGAGACGCGCGAGCCCGTCGCGGCGTCCACGATCGGCGCGCTCAAGAAGGAGCTCATGGCGCGCGGCCTGCTGCCGTTCACGGCCGACAACCGCATCCACGTCGTCCCGCCGTGCACCGTGACGGCCGAGGAATGCGTGCGCGCCCTCGCGATCCTCGACGAGGCGTTCACCGCGGTCGAGGGCTGAACCCGCCCGGGGCGCTCCGTCGTGCGCGGAGCGCCCCGCCCGGCCGGTGCGCCGGCCCCGAGGAGCGTAGAATCGGCGATCGTGCCTGCTGCCCAGAACCCCTACCTCGTGCCCGTGCACGACCTCATGCACCGCCCCGGCGAGCTGCGCGAGCGCGTGCTCGAGTTCGACGCGCCCGAACAGCTCGGCGAGTCGGTCGCGGTCGTCAAGGCGGGCACGCCCATCCGCATCGACCTCCGCCTCGAGGGCCTCCACGACGGCGTGCTCGTCACGGGCGAGGTCGATACGACCGCCGACGGCGAGTGCGTGCGCTGCCTCGACCCCGTCGAGCTCCCCGTCGAAGTCGAATTCCAGGAGCTTTTCGCGTATTCTGAGGACGAAGCTTTCGACTTCGCGATTCGAGACGATCACGTGAATCTCGAA
>JAEYZI010000064.1 GCA_023428065.1 Actinomycetes bacterium
AGGTCGGCCATCGCGTGGCGCTTGTTGTTGAAGGTGGCGAGCTGGTTGCCCCGCGCATCGTCCAGATACTGCGTGAGCGGGTCAGTTCCCCATCCCGGCGGCGTGGCGGTCGTCAATGGCTTCTCCTTGCGACTCACTGCTAATTAACCAATCCATGATGCCATGACCGGATGGTCAAGCGTCCGCGTAATCCAAGTAAACCACCGAAATCTGCGCCGCTCCTCACGGAAGACGACGTCGCTCTACGCGGTCAACGCCGCCGCCCACGTGACCCCGCGCAGCCGACCCTTCCGTTCGATCCGATGCCGGATTGGGTCGAGCCATGCCTCGCTCTCCTGAGACCGAAGCCGCCGCAAGGCGATAAGTGGGTCTACGAGATCAAGTGGGATGGGTACAGGGTCAGCGCATACAAGGTCGGTGACAAGGTGACGATACGCACCCGCCGTGGCCATGACTGGTCGGCCTCTTTTCCTGCGATCGTCGATGCCGTTGCCGCACTCCCTGTGGGCAGCGCTGTTCTTGATGGAGAGGCTGTTGTCCTGGATGAGGCAGGCCGCAGCGACTACAACGCTCTCATCAAGGCCATCGGCGGGCGCAGCGGCCGAAAGGCTTCCCGCGATGTGGTGATGATGGCGTTCGATCTACTCTATTTCGACGGCCACGACATCAGGCGCATGGATCAGAGAGGCCGGCGACATCTTCTTGAAGACCTCGTCGGCGAGGATCAGCAAGGTGCCGTCCGGCTCTCTCAGGAGATCGACACCGATGATCCGGACGCGCTACTCGCTGCCGCATGCTCCCACCATCTGGAAGGCATCATCTGCAAAGACAGGAAGGCACCATACCGATCCGGCCGTGGCGGCGAGTGGGTCAAGGTCAAGTGCATCGCCAGCGACGGCTTCTTCATTATCGGCTACGAGCCATCGACGGCTGCTCTCGGTGGTATTGGTCGACTGTTGCTGGCGGCACGCGAGGGTGACGGCATCGTCTACGTCGGTAGCGTCGGGACCGGCTTCAACTCACGCAACGCTTCTGATCTCCGAAAGAAGATGGATGTCCGGGTGATGGCGAAGCCTGCAATCCCGCTGAAGCGAAAGGGCGTTGTCTGGATCCGGCCGGAACTCGTCGCCGAGATCGAATACCGTGCATGGACATCGGACGGGCACCTCCGTCACGCCTCCTTCAAGGGTTTGCGCGACGCAGCCGATACTGACGACGTCTATACGATCGTAGATCCGTAACCATCCTTCCTGCATCCGCATTGACTGGGTGACAGAATAGTGTCACCCAGTGGACATCGAAAACGAGGAATGACGATGGCAAGGCGCTGGCAGACGAAGGATTTCAACGAGTGGATGGCCTGGAGCGGAGTGTCATCGCCTCAGGCGGCTGTCGTGCTCGACGTGTCCGAGCGCACTGTCAAGCGCATGCGCAGCGGAGAGGTCGGGGTCAAAGACGATATCTTCATGAAGGCGATGAAATTCGCCACGGCATCGTCGGCAACGACTGGAGACAAGGACGCGCTCCTCGTCGGCTCTTACGCTGACCAGGCTGACTGGGCCGCTCTCTGCAGTACATTTCCTCTCGCCCACGTCACAGGGATGAGCAGCGCAATCGCCAGAGGCTGGACGTCGGCCAACAGCAACAATTTTCGGCAACTCTCTCAGCCCGAACGGATGCCGCAGCCGGACAAGTTTGAGAACTACGACCTCGAATGGTTTCCGGCTTGGGATCTGCCATGGGGCGTCGAGATGCGGCTGGATTCGGAAGGGAGGCCATTCCGCGTTGCTTCTCCGGAACGGACGCTTCTGGAACTCGCTGTTCATGAAGCTCATGTCGGCGAGGACGATGTTGGTGAATGCTATCGCGGGGCATTCCACCTGAGCGATCGCGCTCCTGACCGTGGTCTGCTTCTGCGGAAAGCGAAAGAGCGCGGGGCGCACGTCGAAGATGTCGTTGGAATGTTCCTGAGGAACTACGCGAAAGTCTGAACCGCCGGCGGTTTGCGCCAGGCGTCGCCGACAACAATCATCCTCTCATCACTACGTGATCTGGAGGGGATGGCGATGTCGGTATCGAATGGCGAACGGAATGCAGAGAAGCTGAAGGCGCGGTTCAAATCTCGCGGTCAGGATGTGCCGCAGGGCTTCCAGCGATATGCACAGGAGCGGTTCGCCTGCCGCCTCCAAGCTTTTGAAGAAGCTCGTCACCTCGTCGTCACTGGCGGCTGCATGTACCACTGGTGCCCGACGATGGCGGATATGGATCGTCCGACTAGCGACATCGACCTGCACACGTACCAGGTCCAGACCCATGAGGAGATCCTCGATCTCTTCCGGAAGGCCGTCACCGTCGAGGATGACGACGGTTTCGAGTTCTCGATCGCGAAGACCACTGAGCTGGAGCACGAGCATTGCGAGCACCGCGGTCTCCGGATCCACATCCTCGGCTATCTCGGAAAAGTCCGTGTGACGACCTACGCAGACATCAGCATAGGCGGCGAGCCGCCGATAGGACTTCGCGAGCTGCCGATCATCCCGATGATTCCCGGCCAGACGTCGGCGACGATAAAGGCGCAGCCGTGGGAATACAGCATCGCCGAGAAGCTCCACAGCATCGTCACCCGGGGACTGAAGAACACGCGCCTGAAGGACTACCGCGATCTCGTCCTGCTCTCGCGCAAAGGATTCGATCCTGCGAAGGTCCGCGCCGCCATCGAACACACCTTCGCGCAGTGCGGGACGGAGATGCCTGCGTCGACGCCGGAGGGGCTGCTGCCGATCTTCTCCGAGGTCAACCAAGCCGACTGGGAGCGCCATCTGGGCAAAAACCGCGTCACCAATATGCCGCAGGATCTGGGTTCTGTCGTCGCGGAACTGCGCGCCTACTTCGATGACAAGCTGACACCGACCTACGCGCCAGCCTATCGCTGAGACCGAATGAGAATGGCCGCACTTGGCGGCCATGTCATCGTGATAGAAGCGCCCGGTAGGCCACCTGCAGGAGGTGTTTCACGGCGACCCCCTCGTCGGAGCCGATGCCCAAAATACGCGGCCCAATCGACGAGTGACGGCGGCGCAAAATGCTCTTGCATGGCCACAGCCTCACTCCACCGCTTGCAAAATTCAACGCTCAACGATTTGGCCATCATACTGTGCCCGGATCCGGCCGCCCTCACGCCAATATCCGAAGAGCAGCGGCAACTCGACGGCGTACAAGGTATTGATCTCGTCCAGGCTGAACCCTTCCGCTTCCTTCTCC
>JAEYZI010000015.1 GCA_023428065.1 Actinomycetes bacterium
GTCGTGGACCCGCATCACGATCGGTGCGCTGCTGCTCATCTTCGTCGTCGTGCAGCGGGTCATCGTGGCGCGTTCGACGCGGCGTCGGTGACGCGGGCCGCCGGGTCCACCAAGATGTGACCATGAGCGACGAGGCGCGGGAGCCGGTCGTCGAGGTGTCGCGGGCGACCGTGCGCTTCGGCCGCGAGACCGCGCTCGACGCCGTCGACTTCCGGCTGCTGCCCGGCGAGGTGCACTCGCTCATGGGCGAGAACGGCGCGGGCAAGTCGACGCTCATCAAGGCGCTCACGGGTGCGCTCCCCCTCGACGCGGGCGTCATCAGCCTGGAGGGGCGCCAGGTGCGCTTCTCGACCCCGCACGACGCGCTCGCGGCGGGCATCTCGACGGTCTACCAGGAGATCGACCTCCTCCCGAACCTCACGGTCGCCGAGAACATCCGGCTCGGGCGCGAGCCGCGGCGGCTGGGCGTCATCGACTGGCGGCGGATGCGCGAGGAGGCGCGCGAGGCGCTCGCCGACCTCGGCCTCGACATCGACCCGGCCTCGCTGCTCGGCACCCACTCGCTCGCCGTGCAGCAGCTCGTCGCGATTGCGCGCGCCATCCGCGCCGACGTCAAGGTGCTCGTACTCGACGAACCCACCTCGAGTCTTGACCTCGACGAGGTCGCCGAGCTCTTCCGCGTCATCCGGGAGCTCAAGCAGCGAGGCGTCGCGATCCTCTTCGTCTCGCACTTCCTCGACCAGGTCTACGAGATCTGCGACCGCGTCACGGTGCTGCGCGGGGGGCGCCTCGTGGGCGAGTACCTCACGCGGGAGCTCTTGCGCATCGACCTCGTGCAGAAGATGCTCGGCCGCGGATCGGGCGAGCTCGTCGCACGACAGCGCAGCGACCCGCCCACGGGCGAGCTCACCTCGCCGTACCTGAGCGCGCGGGGCGTCGACGCGCCCGGCGTGAGGGACGTGGACGTCGACCTCGTCGAGGGCGAGGTGCTCGGCGTCGCCGGTCTGCTCGGCTCGGGCCGCACCGAGCTCGCACGCGCACTCACGGGAGTCGACGGGATCACCTCGGGCGTCATCCGCATCGCCGGCACGAGGGCGCACCCCCACCAGCCGCGGCAGGCGATCTCGCTCGGCGTCGTCTACTCGTCCGAGAACCGACGCAGCGACGGCATCATCAGCGAGCTGTCGGTGCGCGAGAACATCACGCTCGCGCTGCAGGCGCAGCGGGGCGTGCTGCACCGCATCCCCGCGTCGCGCGAGCGCGAGCTCGCGGCGAGCTGGATCGACGCGCTCGACATCCGCCCCGCCGACCCCGAGCGCGCGGCGGGGACCCTCTCGGGCGGTAACCAGCAGAAGGTGCTGCTCGCGCGACTGCTCGCGCTCGCGCCGCGCGCGCTCGTGCTCGACGAGCCGACCCGCGGGATCGACGTGGGGGCGAAGGTCGAGATCCAGAACCTCGTCACCGAGCTCGCCGACAACGGCCTCTCGGTCATGTTCATCTCCGCCGAGCTCGAGGAGGTGCTGCGCGTCTCCGACCGCGTGCTCGTGATGCGCGGCGGGGAGATCGTCTCGAGCCACTCGGCCGAGAGCCTCACGGTCGACTCCCTGCTCGCGATGGTCGCCCGACCGGACGACGACGGGTGAGCGGCGCGTGAGCCAGGACGACAAGGGCGCACGGGCCGCCAACATCTTCGACGTGGCGCGGCTCGCGGGCGTCTCGCACCAGACGGTCTCGCGCGTGCTCAACGACCTGCCGAACGTGCGGCCCGCCACCCGCGCGCGCGTCGAGCAGGCCATCGCCCAACTGCGCTACAGCCCCTCCCCCGCGGCGCGCGCCCTCGTGACGCGACGCACCCGCACGATCGGGCTCGTCTCGCCGGGGGTCTCCGACTACGGTCCGAGCTCGATCGCGATGCACTTCAACTTCGCGGCACGCGCCGCCCGCTACAACGTCGAGGCGGTCAGCTCGCTCGACGACGACCCGGCCGCCGTCCGCCAGGTCGTCGAGTCGCTCCTGCGCCAGCGCGTTGACGCGATCGTGCTCATCGTCGTCGATGTCGCCGTGCTCGAGGTCGTGCGCGGACTCGACCTCGCGATCCCCGTCGTGGCGGTCGCGGCATCCCCCCGCCCGAGCCCGCTCATCGTGTCGATCGACCAGTACCGCGGCGCCCGTGCCGCCGTGCGGCACCTGGCCGAGCTCGGCCACACGCGCATCCTGCATCTCGGCGGTCCGCCGAGCAACCCGGATGCCATCGAGCGCGAGCGGGGATGGCGCGACGAGCTCGTCGCGCGCCGTCTCGACATCGTCGACCCGCCGCACGGCGACTGGTCGGCCGAGAGCGGACACCGGCTCGGGCCCGCGCTCGGCGTGGAGGCGGGAGACGCGGTCTTCGTGGGCAACGACCACATGGCGATCGGCCTCCTGTCCTCGCTGCGCGAGGGCGGCCTGCGGGTGCCGGAGGACGTGAGCGTCGTCGGCTTCGACGACGTGCCCGAGGCGGGCTACCTGTACCCGCCGCTCACGACGGTGCGCCAGGACTTCGCCGCGCTCGGCGGGCTCATCATGCAGAAGGTGCTGCTCGCGGTGGAGGACCCCGACACCGTCACCGAGGACACGCCCCTGCCGACGAAGCTCGTGGTGCGCGACTCGACGCGCGAGGTGGGGGGCGGCCGCTCCGCCGCGCGCCGGTAGAGCCTCAGCCCGCGGCGACGAGGGCCGCGCGGTCGGCGACGAGGATGACGGCGAAGAGGGCGACGAACGCGATCGCGAGCATGTCGATCGCGAGGAGCCCCAGGCGGAGCCGGCTGGGCGGCGTCGCGAAGCGCACGATGACCATGCAGGCGTAGAGCACCGCGACGACGACCGCAGCGGTGACCGGAACGCCGATGGGCGGCATCCGCAGCAACGCCATCGGTACGAGCACGCCGAGCGAGATGAGCGCGAGCAGCCCCCCGAGGATGAGCCACGAGCGCCCCTGCGAGGTCGTGAGCGCCGGCTGATCCCGCATGCGCGTCGGATCGTCGGGAGGCTGCGCCATGCCTCCAGATTGCCTCCTCGCGGCTGGACGGACGCCGGAAATCCGCATCCGCCCCCGCGCCATCCGCATCCGCGCCATCCGCATCCGCCCCGCCGCATCCGCCCCCTGCCCCCGAGCCCGCGCCATCCGCATCCGCCCAACGTCGAAAATGCAGGAGAACTATGCCCGGGAGCACTCTCCGCGCCCGTCGACGCGGGGGTCGGGCTCAGAAACTCCTGCATTTTCGACGTACGACGTGGGGGAGGCGGGATGCGGGGGGGAGTGCGGGATGCGGGGGCGGGCTAGGCGGGGGTGGGGCGGCGGGTCGCGCGTGCCACGAGGGTGACGAGCACGATGGCGACGAGAGCCGTCGCGGCGAGGGCGAGGCCGCCGTAGCCGAGCTGCGCGAGCACGAGCCCCGCCGCAGCGCCGCCGAGGGCGCCGGCCGAGGACATGAGCAGGTCGGAGCGACCCTGGATGCGGGCGCGCCCCACGACGTCGACCGACTCCGTGATGAGGGTCGACCCCGCGACGCTCGCGGCGCTCCAGCCGAGGCCGATCGTGAAGAGGCCCACGGCGACCCACACCTCCGACTCGGAGGCCACGCCGAGCAGCAACAGCGCCGCGAGCAGCAGCACCTGCCCGATCGCGATCGTCACCTCCCGGCCGATGCGGTCGGCGAGCACGCCCCACAGGGGCGAGAAGGCGAACATGCCGAGCACGTGGAGGCTGATCGTGAAGCCCACGAGCTCGAGCCCCGCGCCGTGGTTCACGAGGTGCACGGGCGTCATCGCCATGACCGCGACCATCGTCGCGTGGCTCAGCGAGGTCGCGATCATGCCCGTCGCGATGCCGCCGACGTCGGCCGTGCGGGATGCCGCCTCGGGCGACGCGGGATGCTCGAGTCCGATGCGCGTCGCGAGGCGCAGCGGGTCGGGGCGGAGCCCCACGACGTACACGAGGAACGCGGCGAGCTGCGCGGCGATCGAGAAGAGGTAGGCGCCCGCGAGCGGGGGCAGCCCCACCGCCTGCCCCACGGCATCCCCCGGGCCGATGAGGTTCGGGCCGAGCACCGCCCCGACGGTCGTCGACCACACGACGACCGAGAGATCGCGGCCGCGCCGCCCGGGCTCGGAGAGGTCGGTCGCGGCGAACCGCGCCTGCAGGTTCACGGCCGTGCCCACCCCGAGCAGCACGATGCCCGCGAGCAGCAGGATCGTCGAGCCGACGACCGCCGCGACGATGCCGATCACGGCACCCACGGCCGCGACGAGCGCACCCGTCGCGAGGGCGGGCGCCCGACCGCGACGCGTCGCGAGCGCGGCGAGGGGTACGGCGGCGAGCGCGGCGCCGATCGTCGACATCGTCGCCGCCATGCCGGAGAGGGTCTCGGAGCCGGAGACCTGCGTGATGAGGAGCGCGCCCGCCGAGAGCGTCGAGCCCATCCCCACACCAGCGAGCACCTGCCCCGCGATGATGGCCGCGCGGCTGCGGCGACGCACACGGGCGATCTCGACCTCGTCGAGAGCGGCGGGGTCCGTCGGCCGCCGCTCGCTCACGCGGAGCGCTCGTCGCGGGCGAGCGCGGGGTTGCTGAGCTTCCCGATGCCCTCGATCTCGATGTCGACGGTCTGGCCGTCGAGGAAGCCGCCGAGGCCCGAGGGCGTGCCCGTCATGATGATGTCGCCCGGCAGGAGCGTCCACACGTCGGAGATGTACTCGATGAGCTCCGGCAGCTTGTGCATCATGTCGCGCGTGTTGCCCTGGCGGCGCGGCTCGCCGTCGACCCACGTGCGGATCTCGAGCCCGTCAGGGTCGAGCTCCGTCTCGATCCACGGGCCGATGGGGGCGAAGGTGTCGTAGCCCTTCGCGCGCGCCCACTGCCCGTCGGCGAACATCTGGTCGCGCGCCGACACGTCGTTGCCGATCGTGTAGCCGAAGACGTAGTCGGCCCAGTCCTCGGCGCGCACCTGCTTCGCGATGCGGCCGATGACGGCGACGAGCTCGCCCTCGTGGGTGATGCGCCCCTCGACGGGCGGGATGCGGATGGGGTCGCCCGGCCCGATGACGGCGGTGTTGGGCTTCAGGAAGATGAGCGGGTTGTCGGGAGCGTCGACGTTCGCCATGTCCTTGCGGTGCTCGGCGTAGTTGAGGCCCACGCACACGACCTTCGACCGCGGGATGACCGGGGCGAGCAGGCGGGCGTCGGCGAGGGGCACGCGCTCCCCCGTCGGCTGGTACCCGGCGAACATGGGATCCCCGGCGAGCACGACGATCTCGTCGTCGTCGATGATGCCGTAGCGGGGGTCGCCTCCGGTACTGAAACGTGCGACTCTCACCCTCCGAGCCTAGCCGCCCCCGGAGACCGCGATACTTGACCCGTGACGACGCTGCTCTGGACCGGCCCCGCCGCGAGCGATCGGGTGATCGTGCTCGCGCACGGCGCGGGCGCGCCGATGGACTCGCGGTGGATGGACGACATGGCCGCGCTGCTCGGCGACCGCGGCATCCGCGTCGCGCGTTTCGAGTTCGCCTACATGGCCGCCCGGCGCGACGGCGTGCGCCGCCCCAACCCGCGCGCCGAGGCCGTGCTCGACGAGTTCCGCGCCGTGATCGAGCAGCTGCGCGGCGAGACGGATGCCGTGCCCGTCATCGGCGGCAAGTCGTTCGGCGGCCGGGTCGCGTCGATGATCGCCGACGAGGAGTTCGCGGCGGCCCGCATCCGTGGCCTCGTGTGCCTGGGCTACCCCTTCCACCCGATGGGCAAGCCCGAGCAGCTGCGCACGGCGCACCTCGCCGAGCTGCAGACGCCGACGCTCGTGTGCCAGGGCGAGCGCGACATCATGGGCTCGCGCGACGAGGTCGCAGGGTACGCGCTCTCCCCCGCGATCGAGTTCTCGTGGGCGCCCGACGGCGACCACGACCTCAAGCCCCGCAAGGCCTCCGGGCGCACGCTCGTCGGCAACCTCGCGGCCGCCGCGGACGCGATCGCCGCCCGCTGGAGCTGACCGCCGTTACGCGTCGAGGCGGTACAGCCAGCCGTGCCGGTCGGGCACGCGGCCGTACTGGATGCCGGTGAGCTCGTCGCGCAACGAGAGCGCGACGCGCTCCTCGACCTCGGGCATCCAGATGCCGAACGCGTCGGACTTGATCTCCGAGATGGGCGTGATGACGGCGGCCGTGCCGCACGCGAACGCCTCGACGATCTCGCCCGACTCGACCCCCTCGCGCCATTCGGCGATCGAGACGGGCCGCTGCTCGATCGTGTAGCCGCGGTCGCGGCCGAGCTGCAGCACCGAGTCGAGGGTGATGCCCTCGAGGATCGAGTCGGAGTCGGGCGTGATGAGGCGGTTGTCGCGCGTCACGAGGACGACGTTCATGCCGCCGAGCTCCTCGAGGTACTCGCCCTTCTGCGCGTCGAGGAAGAGCACCTGCGCGCATCCGTTCTCGTACGCCTCCTGCTGGGCCACGAGCGAGGCGGCGTAGTTGCCGCCCGTCTTGGCCTGGCCCATGCCGCCGTGCCCGGCGCGCGTGTAGTGCGTCGAGAGCCAGATCGACACGGGGGTCACGCCGCCCGTGAAGTAGGCCCCCGCGGGCGAGGCGATGAGGTAGTAGTTGACCTTCTTCGCGGGGCGCACGCCGAGGAACGCCTCCTTCGCGAAGGCGAAGGGACGCAGGTACAGGCTCGTCTCCGGCTGCGACGGCACCCAGTCGGCGTCGACGGCGATGAGCTGCTTGAGGGAGTCGAGGAAGTACTCGGTCGGCAGCTCGGGCATCGCGAGGCGCTTCGCCGAGCGCTGCATGCGGGCGGCGTTCTGCTCGGGGCGGAACGTCCAGATCGAGCCGTCCGCGTGGCGGTACGCCTTGAGGCCCTCGAAGATCTCCTGCGCGTAGTGCAGCACGGCGGCGGCGGGGTCGAGCTGGATGGGGCCGTAGGGCTGCACGCGCGGGCGGTGCCATCCGCCCTTCTCCGACCAGCAGATGTCGACCATGTGGTCGGTGAAGTGCTGCCCGAAGCCGGGGTTCTCGAGGATCGCCGCGCGCTCCTCGGGCGTCTTGGCGTTCTCGTTGCGCGTCACCTGGAACTGCAGGTCCTGGTTGGACATCGGCAGGAGGTTGAGGGTCATGGTCGGCTCGTCTTCCGCTTCTTCGTGAACTCTATTGTGCGCTCGTCGCCCGGGGTCAGCCCAGTCGGGCGGCGATCGCGCTCCCGGTCTCGGCCGTCGTGCGCGGGGCGGACCCGCGCTCGGCGAGGTCGGCCGTCACGGCCGCCTCGACCCGGCGGGCCGCATCCGGCAGACCGAGGTGGTCGAGCAGGAGCGCGGTCGACAGGATCGCGGCCGTGGGGTCGGCCTTCTGCTGCCCGGCGATGTCGGGGGCCGATCCGTGAACCGGCTCGAACATGCTGGGGAACGTGCCGTCGGGGTTGATGTTTCCCGAGGCCGCCAGTCCGATGCCGCCGCTGATGGCGCCGGCCAGGTCGGTGAGGATGTCGCCGAAGAGATTGTCGGTGACGATGACGTCGAACCTAGCAGGGTCGGTCACGAGGTGGATGGTCGCGGCGTCGACGTGCTGGTAGTTCCACGCCACGTCCGGATGATTGGCCGCCTCCGCCTCGACGAGGCGCGTCCAGAGCCTTCCCGCGTGGGTCAGCACGTTTGTCTTGTGCACGAGGGTCACCTGCTTGCGGCGCCGCTCGGCGAGCTCGAACGCGTAGCGCACGACGCGCTCGATGCCGTACGCCGTGTTGACGCTCACCTCGTTGGCGACCTCGTGCGGGGTGCCGGTGCGGATGCTGCCGCCGTTGCCGACGTACGGCCCCTCGGTGCCCTCCCGCACGACGACGAAGTCGACCTCTCCGGGTGCCACGAGGGGGCTCGCGACGTTCGGGAAGAGCACCGTCGGACGCAGGTTGACGTAGTGGTCGAACGCGAAGCGCAGCTTCAGCAGCAGCCCGCGCTCGATGATGCCGCCCGCGAGCCGCGCGTCGCGCGGGTCGCCCCCGACCGCGCCGAGCAGGATCGCGTCGTGGCGCGCGAGGGATGCGAGATCGTCGTCGTCGAGGATGCGGCCCGTGTCGAGGTAGTGCGCGGCGCCGAACGGGTAGCTGGTCACCGCGAGCTGCGCCTCGCCGGCGATCGCCGCATCCATCACCTTGACCGCCTCGGCGATCACTTCGGGTCCGATGCCGTCTCCCGCGATCACGGCGAGGTCGATGGTGCGCGTCATGCGTTCAGATTATCGGCCCGCGCATGCCCCCGATCGCGCCCGTATAGCGGCTCCGGGGGTTCGGAGTCAACGGGCTGTCCGCATCCGGCGCCGCTGCCTAGTTTCGTTCCAGTCCCCACGAGGGGCCTGACCCAAGGAGAACATCATGAGCATCGGGCTCGGCATCTTCCTCTTCGTCGTCGGGGCGATCCTGACCTTCGCCCTCAACGTGCAGACCGAATGGATCGACCTGGACCTCGTCGGCTACCTCCTCATGGGAGCGGGTCTCATCGTGACGATCATCGGACTCGTGCTCCTCATGCGGAAGCGCCAGTCCATCACCACCGTCCGGTCGGACGTCGACCCCGCTACGGGAACGCGGGTCGACCAGCGGGCGACCGAGACCGACCCGCTGCCGTAAGGCGGACGAGGTCCCAGCGGCACGTGCCTTTCGGGTGGGCACGTGCCGCTTTCTCATGCGCGCGCCCGATCCGCCCAGGATCAGGTGGTGACGATGTCGATCTCGCGCACCTCGTCGGCCTCGATGGCCGTGCGCACGCGCTCGAGCACGTCGTCGGGCACCGGCGAGTCGACCGTGATGATCGAGAGAGCCTGGCCGCCCGCGCTGCGGCGCGCGATCTGCATGCCCGCGATGTTGATGCCCGCGTCGCCGAACTCCTTGCCGTAGACCGCGACGATGCCGGGACGGTCGGTGTAGAACATCACGATGTGGTGATCGGCGATCGGCACCTCGATGTCGTAGCCGTTGAGGCCGATGAGCTTCTCGGCCATCTTCGTGCCCGCGAGCGTGCCGGCGACCTCGACGGCCGTTCCGTCGGACAGCACCCCGCGCAGCGTCGTCGTGTTGCGGTAGTCCTTGCTCTCCTCCGAGACGTTGAGGCTCGAGGTGATCCCGCGCTGCTCGGCGAGGAGCGGCGCGTTGACGTAGGAGACGTTCTCGGTGACGAGGTTCGTGAAGTAGCCCTTGAGCGCCGCGAGGCGGTAGACGCTCACGTCGAAGGCGGCGAGCTCGCCGCGCACGTCGACCTCGAGGTCGGTGAGGGCGCCGTGGCCCGCGACGGCCGCGAGGATCTGACCGAGCTTCTCCACGAGCGCGATGCCGGGGCGCACGAACGGGTCGATGACGCCGCCCGCGACGTTGACGGCATCCGGCACGAGCTCGCCCTCGAGAGCGAGGCGCACGCTGCGGGCGACCGACACGCCCGCCTTCTCCTGCGCCTCGTCGGTCGAGGCGCCGAGGTGCGGGGTGACGACGACGTTCGGGAGCGGGAGCAGCCGCTGGTCGACGGGCGGTTCCGCGTTGAAGACGTCGAGCCCGGCACCCGCGATGACGCCCGTCGTGAGCGCCTCGTAAAGCGCATCCTCGTCGATGAGCCCGCCGCGCGCGACGTTGACGATGTAGGCCGTCTTCTTCATCTTGGCGAGCTGCGGCGTCGAGATCATGCCCGTCGTCTCGGGCGTCTTCGGCATGTGGATCGAGATGAAGTCGGACTGCTCGAGCAGTTCGTCGAGCGAGACGAGGCGCACGCCGAGCTGCTGGGCGCGGGCGGGCGACACGTAGGGGTCGTAGGCGATGACCTCGACGCCGAAGGCCTGCAGTCGCGCCGTGATGAGGGCGCCGATGCGGCCGAGGCCGATGATGCCGACGGTCTTCTCGTAGAGCTCGGTGCCCGTGAACTTGGACCGCTTCCACTCGCCCGCGGCGAGGCTCGCGTGCGCGGCGGGGATGTGACGCGCGAGGCTCAGGATGTGGCCGATCGTGAGCTCGGCGGCGCTGATGATGTTGGAGGTCGGGGCGTTCACGACCATGACGCCCGCCTCGGTCGCCGCCTTGATGTCGACGTTGTCGAGGCCCACGCCGGCGCGCGCGACGACCTTGAGCGCGGGCGCCGCGGCGAGCGCCTCGGCGTCGATCTGGGTGGCGGAGCGGATGAGCACGGCACTCGCGTCCGGGAGCGCCGCGAGGAGCGCGCCGCGGTCGGTGCCGTCGACGGAGCGGATGTCGAAGTCGGTGCCGAGCGCCTCGACGGTCGCAGGCGAGAGTTCTTCGGCGATCAGGACGACCGGCTTTGCCACGGATGTTCCTTCGTGCGGGACGGCGGCTCCAGGCCGCGGAGAGGGGGATGCCACGGCGCGCGCGGGCGCGGCACAGTCAGCGTACCGGACGCCGCATGCGCGTTTCGGCGAGCGAGGACCGCATCCGTCTCGTCAGGAGAGGACGTAGAGGCTGAGGGCGACCGCGGCGGTCGCGGCGAGTCCCGCCGCGAGCACGACGACGCGGGCGCTCAGCACGCGTCCCCGGCCGAGCACGAGGGCCGCGATGTACGCAGCGGGCGGCACGATCACGCCGATCACGAGGGTCGTCCACGGGATGTACTCGTCGTAGCCCTGGGCCGCGTAGAGCGCGGGGAGGGCGAACAGGTTGCTCGCCGCGGCGAAGAGGAACCAGCCGTACAGCGCCGCGAACACCACGGCGAGCACGATGCGCCACGCGAGCGGCACATCCGCCTGCGGTTCGGGGGTGTCGATGTCGTTCACTGCATGCTCCCGATCCAGTACCCGATGGCGGGCCACGGCACGAGCACGAGCGCTCCCGCGAGGAGGGCGACGAGGCGCGTGAGGGCGCGGCGGAGGACACCCTCGGGCGTGAAGGTCAGCACGGCCGCGAACCACAGGGCGGGGGCGACCATCGCGAGGAACTCGCCGAACTGCCACATGATCTCGCCGAGCAGGTCGAGCCCCGGGTAGACGAGCAGCTGCGCCGAGAAGATCCAGCCGATCGAGAGGGCGAGGTACACGAGCCCGAACACGATCGTGACGGCCGCCGTCGCGCGCTCCGCGCCGCTGCGGGGAGCGGCGGGCTCATCCCTCGGCTCGTCGGCGGGCGCGGGGGTCGCGTCGACGTCGCCGCGCAGTCGCGGCGCGGCCTGGCCGCGCAGATCGTCGCCCGCCCAGCTGAGGGCCGCGTCGTCGTCGTCCGGGTCTGCCGGCTCCAGGTCGCGGGGAGTCACTCCCCCATCCTCCCACCCGCGCCGTGCGGTGACCGCCGGGGCGGACGCCTCAGCCTTCGAGGCGCAGGCGGAACACCTCGGTGAGGGGCGGGTGCAGCGGATGCGCGGGCTCGATCCCGCAGATCTCCGTCGCGAGCGCGCCGGGGTCGGCGCCCGGCACGAGCTTCGCCTGCAGCTCGACGGCCTCGGGGTCGTCCTGCGGGTCGAAGCGCAGGGCGGCGCCCACCGCGGTCAGCAGGTTCCACGCCGGCTGTCCCCGCTCCGCGAGCTGGGCGGCCGGGTCGATGAACCGCTCGTGTCGCCCGAGCTTGCGGAGGGGTGCGCGCCCGACGCGCGCGCACGTGTCGGGCAGCTGGGGGTTCGTGATGCGGCGCAGCGTGGTCTCCACGTAGGCCTGCTGCTCGACGGGCGTGAAGCCGTGCTTCTCGATGAGCAGGCCGCTCGTCTCGGCGAGCACGGCGCGCACCTCGGCCATCACCTCGGGCACCGCGAGCGCCTCCGCGATGGTCGCGATGCCCCGCTGATAGCCGAGGTACGCGGTCGCGGCGTGCCCCGTGTTGACGGTGAAGAGCTTGCGCTCGATGTAGGGCTCGAGGTCGTCGACCCAGTGCACCCCGACGAGCGGGGGCTCGTGACCCGCGAACGGCGTGCGGTCGACCGCCCACTCCCAGAACGCCTCGAGCGTCACGTCGAGTCCGCCGCGCTGTTCGGGCACGATGCGGTCGATCGCGCAGTTCGCCCAGGTGCCGCGCTCCATCGCCCCGCCGAGTTCGCGCACCGCCGTGGCGAGGATGTCGGTGCCGCCGATCGCGTTCTCGCACGCGATGACCGCGAGCGGGGGCGCGTCGGGGTCGCGGCGGGCGAGCCCGTCGACGACGAGGGGCGCCACGAGCGGCAGGATGCGCGCCCCGACCGCCGTGGTGAGGATGTCGGCCCGCGCGATCGCGTCCGCGACGGCATCCGGGTCCCGGCGGGAGTTGATCGCCCGGTAGCCGTCGACGACGAGTTCACGTGCGCCCTCCCCGACCTCGTGCACGCGATAGCTGTGCTGCCGTTGGAGGGCCTCAATGAGCTCGTCGCTGACATCCGCGAAGACGACCTCGTAGCCGCTCTCCCGCAAGAACGGCGCCACGAACCCGCGCCCGATGTTGCCCGCCCCGAGATGCACCGCCGTCGCTGTCACGCGTCCATTCAACTCCGAGGCGGCGCATCGCGACAGCCCGGGCCCTTCCGCTCCCCCGGAACGGGCGGCGAGCCGGCCGAGCGACGCGCGGCCCGCTCAGCCCTGCGGGAAGCGCTCCGACGCGAGGCGGAAGTACTCGGCGCTTTCGGTGATGGACGCACGCGTCGCCGTGTCGCCGTTCACGACGATGTACGAGGTCCAGAAGGCGAGGCCCTTCGCGTCGGGCGTGCGCCCGAGGTAGAGGGCGTACATCGACGAGACCCGGGCGCGCGCGACCTCCGGGGCGCGCCACAGCTCGTCGACGACCGACTGGCGGCTGGAGACCGCACGCTCGGACCAGAAATCGAGCCCCGCGGCATCCGGTTCGCGCCCCATGAGGTCGGCGTACAGGCACCGGACGAAGGCGGGCGGCGGGAAGTCGGGCGTCACCCACACGGGCACGTTGCCGGGCAGGATGACGAGACGCCCCCATGACTGGCGGTCGGTGTCGCGCGAGCAGGCGCCCGCGGCCCTCGTCGCGTACTCCTTCGAGCCGTAGAACTGGCGCTCGATGTCGTCGGTTGAGAGCCTGCCCGCCCGCATCTGCTGGAGCCACCACGAGCGACCGCTCGACTCTGCCGCGCGCCCGAGGATCCCCTCGTAGGCGCCGTCGATGCGGATGAGCCGGTACTCGTCGCTCGTCGCGAATCCCTGCACGATCGAGGAGCGCGCGACGCCGCGTTCGATCGCCTCCGACCAGAAGACGAGATCGTTGGTCGAGGGGGCGCGCCCGAGGAAGTCGGCGTAGAGGGCCCGCACGAACGCGGTCGTGGACGGCGCGAAGCTGTGCGCCGGGAGCACGGGCGAGTAGACGCGCTGCGAGCCCTCGAGGAACTCGAACGGGGGCGAGGTGACGACCGCGGTGCCGTCGGCACCCGTGTAGCGGAAAGTGAAGCGGTAGGAGCCGGGTGTCAGCCCGTCGACCCCGTAGCTCCCGTCGGGCGAGGCCTGCCAGGTGACCCCGGTCGGCCGCCATGCGCTGCCCGATCGCACGACGAGCTCGATCTCGACGGCGCCCGCGGCGAGTTGCTCTGCCGATCGTCCGCTCACCGTGCCGACGAGCGAGCTCGCGACGGGCATCCGTACGTCGATGCCCGTGCTGCTCTCGCCCCGCGCGAGGGCGAGGAGCTGCGGCGGAAGATAGACGCTCCCACCCCTGCGGTCGACGGGGGCGTAGTACCCGTCGGGGTCGACGAAGTACAGATCGTGCAGGCCCTCGTCCACCGGGTCGATGGTCCAGGCACCGTCGGAGCCGCTCTCCCCATCCGAGGTGTCGAGGTAGATGCCGTCGAGCGCCTGGTACCGGTCGGCGACTGCGACGATCCCCGCGATCGGCGCACCCTGCGACGTGCGCACCGTGCCGGACAGCACGCCGCGCCGGGTGAGCACGATGTCGCGCGTGACGTCGGCTCCGATGACGACGAACTGCGGCATGTCGTCCTCGCCCAGATAGCGCGTCGTGCCGTCCACCCTGACCGAGTAGGTGTAGCTGTCCGAGCTCACGATGCCCGGGAAGCTGTAGCGACCCTCGGCATCCGTCTGGGCCGTCGCGATCTGCTCGAGCATCCCCCCGGCAACCGGCCGGCGGATGAGCCGGGCCGTCACCTCGCCCTCTCCCGCGGGTGTCGCCATCGACGCGAGCCCGATGTGTCCGGAGATGGTGTTCTTGCGCGGGAGCGTGTAGGTGCCGTTCGCCCCGAGGGCGATGCGCGCCGTCGTCACGAACGGCGCATGGCTCGCGCCGGTGGCGAGCGCGTAGGTGACGGTCTGGTCGATCGCGACGACCCCCGCGACCTCGTAGTGCCCGTCCGCATCGGTCGTCGTGGTCACGGGTGCGAGCTCGGGGTGGGCGGCCGAGGCGAAGGTGACGGTGACCTGTCCCGCGGTGGCGGGGCCCACCGACTCGAGCACGACGTTGCCCCGTGCCGTCACGAACGGGTCGAGGTCGACGGCAGTGAGCGTGCGGGACGCCGTGAAGAGCGTGGCAGTGGGGGGCGCGTACGAGGGAGTCGCGGACGGGCCGCCGTAGTACTCGTCGCGGTAACCGTCGACGAGGGGCACGTAGTGGACGCGGTAGTAGCCGACGTCGACGCCGAACGAGAACGAGCCCGGTGCGGTCACGCGCGCCTGCTCCACCTCGTCGGTCCACCCGCCCTCGCTCGTCCAGGACTGTGTGCGCACCGACACCTCGCCGCTCGTGGGGCGGGTGATCGATCCCGAGATCGTGACCTGTGTCGTCGCGGTGGCGCTCGGCGGCGCGGCGACGACGACGAGGGAGACGGCGGCGACGAGCGCGGCGAGAAGGGAGGCGACCCGTCGCATCGGGTGGGCTCTGGTCATGAGCGGTCCTGTCTCCGCGCCGAGCCACGCGGCCAGCGTGACGAGAAACTATCAGAACGACGCAGGAGCGTGCGTCCCCGTGTTCGGGTGCGACCCGGGCGGCCCCGAGCGGACCTCCGGCTCGACGCCGAGGATCGCCGCGAGCTCGCCGCGGGAGCGGATGCCGAGCTTGCGGAAGATGTTGCCGAGGTGGAACTCGACCGTCTTGACGGTGACGAACTGCGCGCGCGCGATCTCGCGGTTGCGCTCGCCCCGCGCCGCCGCCTCCGCGATGCGGTACTCGCTGGGGCTCAGGAGCCCCACGCGCTCGTCCGGGGGCAGGATCTCGCCCGGCGCCATGACGCGCGAGATGAGGGCGCGCGCCTGCGCGGCGAGGGGGCGCGCGCCCTCCCGCGAGGCGTACTGGTACGCCTCGCGGGCGTGACGGCGCGCCGCCTCCCGCTGCCCCCGCGCGAGCAGAAGCTCCGCGAGTCCCAGGTGCGCCTCCGCGGCCTCGTGGTGGCGCGCGTCGACGAGCTCGAGCGCATGACGGTAGAGCTGCTCCGCGGACTCCGGGTCGTCCTCGAGCCGCGCGCTCGCGAGGAAGAGGGCGGCCCGCCCGTGGCTCGGCACGGTGGGCGGCGCCGTCGCGACCGCCTCGCGCATGACCTCGCGCGCGCGTTCCCGCTCCCCGCGGGCCGCGTGCGCTTCGGCGAGCGCCATCCGCCAGTCCTCGCCGAGCACCGGCAGCATGCTCTCGCGCGGCGCGAGCTCCCGTTCTGCGAAGGCGATGGCGCCCGCCGGGTCGCCCGATGCCACGAGGTGCAGCATGCGGGCGCCCAGGGTGAGCGCGACGAACATCTCGGGCTGCGGACCGCCGTCGAGCGCGAGCACGCCGCGCGCGGCATCCGTCTCACCCGAGCGGAGGTAGCCCTTCACGAGGTGGTACTGCAGCGACGGGAAGAAGGTGCGCCACCCGAGCTCGAACGCGCCGCGCGCGGCCTCGAGGTCGGCGAGGCCCGCCCGCAGTCGGCCGTAGGCGATGCGCAGGGCCCCGCGCGAGTAGCTCGCGGTGCCGTACCCCTGCACGCTCCCGGTCTCGCGCGCATCCGCGATCGCCGCCGACAGCCATTGCTCGCACTCGTCGTAGAGGCCGAAGACGTTGAGGGCGCCCGAGAGCACGTAGCTGAGCGGATCGTCGGCGCCGCCCGGCGGGAACCTCCCCGAGCCGTAGGCGCGGCGGGCGTGATGCGCGCCCGCGCCGTCTCCCGAGAGCCCGAGCGCGAGAGCGACGACGGCGAAGACGGCCCGGTCCGCCTCGGTGTCGAGGCGCGGATCCCGGCCGTCGAGCTGGGCGATCTCGGCGAGCAGGGCGCCCATCGGCTCGCCCGTGAACGCGAGCTCGTTCGTGGCGATCTTCGCGAGCACGAGTCGTCGTTCGGCGTCGGTGACCTCGGGGCCCGACGCGATCGCGGAGCGCGCGGCCGCGTAGCCCTCGCCCGCCGTCGCGAAGTCGTTCGTCATGTAGGCGGCGTCCCCGAGCTCGAGGAAGCGCTCGGCGCGCAGGCGCTGATCGGCGGCGTCCCGCGCGGCGGAGCGGATGAGCGCGAGTCCAGCGTCGACGTCGCCCGCGATCACGCGCGCGCGACCCTCGTCGAAGGCCCACTGCGAGGCTGCGCTGTCGGTGAGCGCGCCCTCCGCACGGGCGCGGGCGAAGAGCCCCGCGGCGGTCGCCGGCGTGCCCGCCGCGAGGGCGAGCCGGGCCGCGTCGGCGAGGGCCGCAGCGCGCCGGGCGTCGCCGCTCGGGGTCGTCTGC
>JAEYZI010000068.1 GCA_023428065.1 Actinomycetes bacterium
ACGCTCGCCGTGCTGCTCCCCGCCCTCGCGGTCGCCGCCGCCTGCGTCGTCGCGCTCCGGCTCGTGCCCGGTCTCGTGCGTCTGCTCGAGGCCGGCGCCCGACGCACGCGCGGCCTCGTCGCGCTGCTCGGGCCGGCGCGCGCGGGCCGCGATGCGACGACGGGGATCGTCCCCGTGCTCGCGCTCCTCACGGCCGTCACGGTGACCGTGCTCGGGTCGGGGCTGCTCGCCACGGTGCAGGACGGCGTCGAGGAGGCGGCACGCGCGCAGGTCGGCGCCGATGTGCGCGTCGACGCGCGCTACCTCAGCGACGACGCCCTCGCGGCGGTCGCGGCTCTCGACGGCGTCGCGCAGCTCGCGATCGTCGACACCGATCCCGACGTCACGATCGAGTTCCCCGACGGCGACGGCCGCATCACCGTGTACGCCGTCGACCCCGCATCCTTCGACGTCGCCTCGACGAGCGAGCTGCAGATCCCGGAGGACGGCGCCCTCGTGTCGGAGACCGTCGCGACCCGACTCGCGGGCGAGCCGCTCGTCGTCGGGCGCGACGAGGTACCCGTCGTCGCCGCGGTGCCCGACGACGGACCGTTCGGGCCCGCATCCGCCTGGATCGTCGTGAGCACCGCGACCGCCGAGGCGCTCGACGTCGACGTGCGCCCGAAGGCGCTCCTGCTCGCGACGGCTCCGGATGCCGCGGACGCCGTGCGCACGAACCTCGCCGAGCGCTTCGCGGGCTTCGGAACCGCGCGCACGGTCGACGACGTGCTCGCCGAGCGGCGCGGCGCCCCCGCCGTGAGCGCGCTCGTGACGGGTACGGCCCTCGCGATCGCGGCATCCGCCGTGCTCACGGTGCTCGCCGCGATCCTCGCGCTCACCTCGGGCGCGGTCGCGCGTGCCCGCGTCTTCGGGCTCCTCCGCGCGCTCGGCGCCCGCTCGCGCGCCGAGTACGCGCTCGTGCTGTGGGAGCTGCTGCCCGCGCTCGCCGTCGCGGTGCCGCTCGGCGTCGCCGCGGGTGTCGGCCTCGTGCCGCTCCTCGTGCGCGCGGGCGACCTCACCGTCTTCACCCGCGGCGGCACCCAGCCGACCGTGGAGCTCGGCCTCGGCACGTCCGCCGTCGTCGTCGCCGCGCTCGTCGGCGTCGTCGTGCTGGGCGTGCTGCTCGCCGCGGCGCTCGCCCGCCGCTCCGGTGCCGCGCGCGCCGTCCGTTCCGTCGACGAGGAGGGATGAGCCGATGACCGCGCTCGCCGAACCCGACATCCTGTGCGAGGGTCTCGTACGCATCTTCACCGCCCAGGGCGTCGAGGTGCAGGCGCTCCAAGGCCTCGATCTGCGCGTCGAGCGGGGCGAGCTCGTCGCGCTCGTGGGCGCCTCGGGCTCGGGCAAGTCCACCCTGCTCGGGATCCTCGCGGGCCTCGACACGCCCACCGCGGGCGCGGCGCGCGTCGCGGGGCACGACCTGACGACGATGGGACGCAGGGAGCGGATCGGCTACCGCCGCTCGAGCGTCGGCTTCATCTGGCAGCAGACCTCGCGCAATCTCGTGGGCTACCTCACGGCCGCCGAGAACATCGCCCTCGCCCAGCACGTCGCGGGCGTCGTGCCGCGCGGCGAGCGGGAGCGCCGCGCCGCCGAGCTGCTCGACCTGCTCGAGATCGGCGAGCTCGCCGACCGCCGCCCCGCGGAGCTCTCGGGCGGCCAGCAGCAGCGGGTCGCCCTCGCCGTCGCGCTCAGCAACGGGCCGCGCGTGCTGCTCGCCGACGAGCCGACGGGCGAGCTCGACGAGGCGACGAGCGCGCAGGTGCTCGAGGCGATGGAGACGGTCGGCCGCGAGCACGGGCTCACGACGCTCGTCGTGACGCACGACGCCGCGGTCGCCGAGCACGTCGACCGCACGATCCGCATCCGCGACGGCCGTACCTCGACGGAGGTGCTGCGCAGCACGCACACGGATGCCGAGGGCGCGCGGGTGCGGGTCGCGGAGGAGTTCGCGGTGCTCGACCGGGCGGGGCGCATGCAGCTGCCCGCCGAGTTCACGTCGGCCCTCGGACTGCGTGACCGCGTGCGCCTGACCCTCGAGCCCGACCGCATCGAGGTGCGCGCGGGGCAGCCGCACGGCGCCGCGCCGGTGACGACCGAGGGGGGTCAGCGATGACGACGGTTCTGCGGGCAGAGGGCCTCACGCGCATCTTCCCGACGCCCGCGGGGGAGGTGCGCGCCGTGGAGGGGGTGGATCTCGAGATCGCGGCGGGTGAGCTCGTCGTGCTGCAGGGACGGTCGGGTGCGGGCAAGACGACGCTCCTCACGATGCTCGGTGGCCTCGACCGCCCCACGGCGGGCCGCGTCGAGCTCGACGGACGCGATCTCGCCGGTCTCGACGAGACGGCGCTGCGAGAGCTGCGGTCGACGCGCGTCGCGTCGGTCTTCCAGACCTTCGGACTGCTCCCGGTGCTCTCGGCGGCGGAGAACGTCGAGGTGCCGTTGCGCATCCTGCGGACTCCGCGTGCCGAGCGGGGTCGGCGCGTCGCCGAGGCGCTCGCCGCCGTCGACCTCGCGGATCACGCCGCGCAGCGCCCCGGGGAGCTGTCGGGGGGCCAGCAGCAGCGCGTCGGCATCGCGCGCGCGATCGTCGCACGCCCCGCCCTCCTGCTCGCGGACGAGCCCACCGGGCAGCTCGACTCGGAGACGGGCGCCGCGATCATGGACCTCATCGTGCGGCTCGTCGCCGAGACCGGGATGGCGGCGCTCGTCGCGACCCACGACGCGGCGCTCGCGGGGCGCGCCGATCGCGTGCTGCGCATTCACGACGGGCGCCTCGACGGCTGACGTCGGGCGGGCCCGGCGCGCGAGGTCAGCGCGCGGGCGTCTCCGTCGTGGGTTCGATCGTCGTCGGCTGCTCGACGGCGACGGGCTCGACGGATGCCGGCGCGAGGGGCGAGGTGTAGCGATCCGGCGCGTCGACCGAGGGGAGCGCGACGGGGGCGAACGCGGACGTCGACGCGGTGTCGGGCGCGGGCTCGACGAGCGGCTCGTGCGCGACCGGCTGATCGGTGGCGGCCGTGAACTGCTCCTCCGCCCAGCGCTGCTGCTCGACGATCACGGGGTCGGTCGTCTGCTCCTCGTACCGCCAGCGCTCGAGGTCGGCGGCGAAGAGCTTGCGACCCTTGTTCGGCCGGTGCAGCCAGAGCACGAGCCGCTCGCGGTACTCCGCGAGGGTCTGGTCGGCCTGGTAGCTGAAGCTCACCGAGTTGACGCGCATGTCGGCGAGCTGGTGCGAGGCCCAGTCGGCGGCGTAGTTGGCGCCCGCGATGGGCAGCAGGCGCACCATGACGTCGGCGTCGTTCGCGAGGTGTTCGGCATGCTCGCGCGCCGTCGGCGACTGGCTGTGCCAGCGGGCGGCGTTCTGGCCCGCGGAGATGAGGGCGGCCACGGCGGCGGCACGCGTCTCATGGTCCCGTTGGGCGACGAGGCGCTTGACGGCCCCGCGTCCGATGAGCGCGCCCACGATGCCGGCGACCAGGATCGCCACGAACGGGATGACGGCGCTCACGAGGATGCGCTGTCCGTTGTCCGAATAGAACCAGTCCACGAAGTCGTTCCACCACTGCATGGCGGCACGATACGTCGGGCGGGGGCGGAACGGGCGGTCTTCCCCCGCGCGCCGCGTGATCGAGGATCCCTAGCGACCCGTGCCGTGCACCGCGAACGGCTCGATCGCGGCGATCTCCTCGCTCGTGAGCGGGGCCGCGTCGAGCGCACCCAGGCTGTCCTCGAGCTGCGCGACGCTCGAGGCGCCGATGAGCGCGCTCGTCACGGCGGGCTGCCGCAGCACCCACAGCAGCGCGAGCTGCGCGAGGCTCTGTCCGCGCTCGCGCGCGATCGCGTCGAGCGCCCGTGCACGTTCGAGGTAGGTCTCGCTGATCGTCTCGGCGGTGATCCACCGGCCCTCGGCCGCGCGCGAGTCGGCGGGGATGCCGTCGAGGTAGCGGCCGGTGAGCAGCCCCTGGGCGAGGGGGGAGAACACGATCGAGCCGATCTCGAGCTCCTCGATCGTCTCGAGCAGCCCCTCCTCGGGGAGGCGGTTGAACATCGAGTAGGACGGCTGGTGGATGAGCAGCGGCACCCCCTCGGCGGCGAGCGCCTCGTACGCGCGGCGTGTGTCGTCCGGACCGTAGTTGGAGATGCCCACGTAGAGGGCCTTCCCCGAGCGCACGGCGTGGGCGAGTGCGCCCATCGACTCCTCGACGGGTGTGTCGGGGTCGGGGCGGTGGTGGTAGAAGATGTCGACGTAGTCGAGACCGAGGCGCGCGAGCGACTGGTCGAGCGAGCTCAGCAGGTACTTGCGGGAGCCGAAGTCGCCGTACGGGCCGTCCCACATGTAGTAGCCGGCCTTCGACGAGATGACGAGCTCGTCGCGGTAGGGCCGCAGGTCGCTCGCGAGGATGCGGCCGAAGTTCTCCTCGGCCGACCCGCCGGGGGGCCCGTAGTTGTTGGCGAGGTCGAAGTGCGTGACCCCGAGGTCGAACGCGCGCAGCACGATGTCGCGCTGGGTCGTGAGGGGGCGGTCGTGGCCGAAGTTGTTCCACAGCCCGAGCGAGATGCGCGGGAGCCGGAGCCCCGAGCGCCCCACGCGGGCGTACTCGAGGCGGTCGTAGCGGTCGGGGGCGGCGGTGTACGGCATGTGCCCACCCTAGGGAACGGATCCGACGCCCGCCGCGTTGTACCCCTCGTCCCCCCGATTCATGGAAAGTAGGGTCGCATCATGCGCACTTTCGTTCTCGCCGGCGGCTGCTTCTGGTGTCTCGACGCGGTGTACCGCACGCTCGAGGGCGTGACGGATGTCGTGTCCGGCTACACGGGCGGCCACGTGCCGAACCCGAGCTACGAGCTCGTCTGCACGGGCACGACGGATCACGCGGAGGCCGTCGCGGTGACCTTCGACGAGGACGTCATCCCCGCGAGCGTCATCCTCGACGTGTTCTTCTCGCTGCACGACCCGCGCCAGCTCAACCGGCAGGGGAACGACATCGGCACGCAGTACCGCTCGGCGATGTTCTATGCCGACGAGGAGCAGAAGACCGAGTTCGAGGCCGCGCGCGAGCGGGCCTCGGAGTACTGGGACGGCGGCATCGTGACGACGATCACGAAGCTCGGCGACTTCTACCGCGCGGAGGAGTACCACCAGGACTTCTTCGCGAAGAACCCGAACCAGGGCTACTGCCTCGCGGTCGCGCTGCCGAAGGTCAACAAGATCCGCAAGAGCTACGCGAAGTACGTGAAGGCCGCCTGACCGCGCGCGGAGACCGCGCCGCAGACCGGGGGTTGCGCCACAAAGCTAATGGCATTAGCTTTGTGGCATGACCTCCTTCATCGACCGCCCCACCGCCACCGGCTCCGCGCGTCTCGCCTACGAGGTGCGCGGAGACGGGCCCCTCGTCGTGACAATGCCCGGCATGGGCGACCTCCGCTCCGCGGACACCGCGCTCGCCGACGCCCTCGTCGCCGACGGCTTCCGCGTCGCCTCCCTCGACCACCGCAACGCGGGCGACTCCGACCACGGCTTCGACGCCCTCGGCGACGAGCCCGCGGCATCCGACTACCTCGCCCTCGTCGAGGAGCTCGGCGGCGGCCCCGCCGTGCTCGTGGGCACCTCCATGGCGGCGTCCGCGGCGATCGTCGCGGCGGCCGAGCGCCCGGATCTCGTGCGCGCCCTCGTGCTCCTCTCGCCCTTCGTGCGCAACGGCGGCGGCAACCCCGCCCTCGCGCGCGCCATGTACCGCGTGCTCTTCGCGCGGCCGTGGGGCGTCGCCATGTGGGCCTCGTACTACCGCTCGACCCTCAACCGCGGCACGGCGCCCGCCGACCACGCCGAGCACGTCGCGGCGATCCGCGCGGCGATGTCGCGGCCGGGACGGCTCGCCGACTTCCGCCGCCTCATGCTCGTGCTCGACCACGCACCGGCCGAGGCGCGCGTGGGCCGCGTGCACGCCCCCGTCCTCGCCGTCATCGGCGCCCTCGACCCCGACTACCGCGACCCGGCCGCCGAGCTCGCGCACGTCGGCGAGGTGCTCCCCGGCGCGCGCACCATGCTCGTCGAGGAGGCGGCGCACTACCCGCACCGCCAGCGTCCCGAGCTCGTGCTGCCCGCCGTCCGGGCGTTCGTCGCGGAGGTCGCGGCGCGTGCCTAGGGCCGGTCTCAGCCGCGACGCGGTCGTCGCGCTCGCGGTCGAGCTGCTGGAAGCCGACCCCGTCGCGCCCCTGACCCTCGCGCGCGTCGCGGCGCGCGCGGGTGTCGCGGTGCCGAGCCTCTACAAGCACGTCGCCTCGCTCGACGAGCTGCGCGACGCCGTCGCCGTCGTCGGCATCACGCGCATCGCCGACGCCGTCGACGCCGCGACCCGGGGACTCTCGGGGGCCGCCGCGTTCGCCGCCGCGGGGCGCGCCATCCGACGCGAGGCCGTCGCGCATCCCGCGCTGTACCTCGCGAGCCAGCCGGCTCCGGGGCGGGAGGCCTCCCCGTCGTTGCTCGCCGCGGCCGAGCGCTCCGTCGCGCTGCTCGTGGCGATCGTGCGCGAGGCGGGCGTCGCCGAGGGTCGCGAGGTCGACGCCGTGCGCATCGCCCGCTCGGCCGTGCACGGCTTCGTGATGCTCGAGACGGCCGGCGGGTTCGGGCTGCCCGACGACGTCGAGGCGAGCTTCGAGCGCCTGCTCGCGGTCGTCTGGTCGGGGTTCGCGGCGATCGGCTGAGCGGGCCCCGTCGCGTGCCGCAACCCCCGTGACGTCCGGCGCCGCCCGGAGTACGGTCGAGCTGACGCCGTCGTCCGAGCGGGAGGAGACATCATGACCGAGAGCACGACCGTCGAGCAGCGCTGGGTGGCCTTCGGGTCCGCGGGCGCCGTGGGAACCATCCACCGTGTGGGGGCGGACTACCGCGTGAAGCTCATCGACGACGCGGAGTACCGCGGCACGTATCCGAGCCTCGAGGTCGCCAAGAGCGCGCTGCACGCCGCCCTGGCGCCGGGCTCGGAGTGGCCCGAGTTCCGCGAGCACTGAGCGGGTCGGGAGCGGAGGCCGCGCACGGGATACCGGGCCTCCGCTCCTTCCCCTCGGCGCCTCGACTGCACCTTCCCCGGATGCGGCGGCGCCCGCCCGCGCGCGGTCGGCACCGCCGTGATCCTGGCTGCACCCGCGCCTGCGGGCGCTCGAACAGGGAGGCAGCCATGACCGACAGCATCACCGTCGCGGGCGTCGTCGCGACGCCCGTCAAGCACACCGTGACACCCGACGGCCTCGACGTGGCCCAGTTCCGGCTCGCCTCGAGCAGCCGGCGCTACGACGCCGCCACCCGATCGTGGGTCGACGGCGAGACGAACTGGTTCACGGTCGTCGCGTTCCGCCACCTCGCCGCCAACCTCGCGGCCTCGATCGACAAGGGGCAGCGGATCCTCGTGACCGGCAAGCTCAAGGTGCGCAGCTGGCAGACCGAGGAGAAGCGGGGCACGAACGTCGAGATCGTCGCGGATGCGGTCGGCCACGACCTCGCGTGGGGAACCACCCGGTTCACCCGCACGCCGCGGGCGACCGCCGCGGGGAGCGACGACGACGCCCGCGCCGCCGACGCGGACGGCGCGGAGGAGTTCCCCGCCGACGCGCGGGAGCAGGCGGCCGTGCCGTTCTAGACTCGTCCCAGCCGCGCGGGCTCGCGCGGGCCGAGTCCCGGAGGATGCGATGACCCGACCGCGCCGCGCGCTCGCGTGCGTCACCGCCCTCGTCGTCGCGCTCGCGCTCACCGCCTGCCAGGGCGGGGAGCCCATGCCGACCCCGTCCGCGAGCCCCGACGCATCCCCGAGCGCGACGCCGACCGCCACCCCCGACCCCGAGCCCGTCTTCGACGGAACGGCCGCCGACAACCAGCCGTACTTCGATCTCGTGAACCGTGAGCTCATCGCCTCGGGCGCCGCGCTCGACGGCCGCGCGTTCGTCGACAACCTCATCGCGCACGGCTACCCGCGCGAGGCGATGGAGGTCACCCCCGACAAGACCGCGATCGGCGAGCCCGCCGACAACGTCGTCTTCTCCATCCGCTTCGGAGAGACCTGTCTGCTCGGGCAGTGGGGCAACATCGGCTACACGAGCCTCGTCGCCGACGTGCTCTCGACGGGCCGCTGCATCGTCGGCACCGCCCGCCCGGCCTGAGGCCGCGCACCGCATCGGTCAGAGCTCGGGGGCGCGGGGCGTCGCGCCACGATCCTCCGCGACGGGCAGTTCGAGCGAGCGCACGCCCGGCATCGAGAGGCGGGTGCGCGCGCCCACCCGCACGACGACCGCGAGCACCCCCTCGCATCCCGCGCAGCGCAGCACCGTCCCCGTCGCCGTGATGTAGGCGACGCACTCCGCGACGAGCCCCGAGCGGCCGCAGTGCGCGCAACTCGCGACCGCGAGCGAGACGTCGCGTCCGAAGACGTCCGCGAGGGCGCCCGTCGCGGCGTTGCCGTCGACCCGCATGTCACCCACCTCCGAATCGTTCGGTACGGATGGCGCGCGGGGCGTGCCCGAGCGTCACGAGCCAGTCGGCGACGGCCTCCACGAACGGCGTCGGCCCGCACACGTAGACGGCGGGCTCGAGCTCCAGGGGCCACACCGCCTCGGCGAGCAGCTCGCGGCTCACGCGCCCGGGCCGCTCGGTCCACCCCGCGGGCGCGCTCCGGGTGTACCGGTACCGGAGCTCGAGGCCCGACGCCTCCTCGAGGCCCTGCAGCTCCGGGGCGAAGAACCGGTCGTCGGGGGAGCGCACCGAGTAAAGCAGGCGGAATCGCGCCGGGTCGGCGGCGCGCGCATGCGCGTCGGCCATGGCGAAGAGCGGCACGACCCCCGAGCCGCCCGCGACGAGTTGCACGTGCGAGAGGCCGCTCGCGGGTTCCCAGATGAAGTAGTTGCCGAGCGGTCCGTGCAACTCGACCATGTCGCCCGGCCGCAGCTCGTGCACGAGGAAGGGGGAGACCTCCCCGCCGGGCACCTCGTCGACGGCGAGCACGACGCGCGTCGTGTCGCCCGAGGAGGCGATCGAGTACGAGCGGCTCGCCTGGTAGCCGTCGGGCGCGGTGAGCCGCAGGTCGAGATGGGCGCCCGCGGCGTTGCCCGGCCACGTCGGCACCTCGAAGACGATGCGCCGAGCGGTGGCGGTCTCCCGGCGCACCTCGGCGACCGTCGCGACGTGCCACGCGGTCGGGCGCGCGCTCACCAGTAGCGCTCTTCCTTCCACGGGTCGCCGTGCAGGTGGTAGCCGTTCTGCTCCCAGAAGCCCGGTTCGTCGTCGGGCATCGTCACGAGCCCGCGGATCCACTTCGCGCTCTTCCAGAAGTAGAGGTGGGGCACGAGCAGGCGGGCCGGGCCGCCGTGCTCCGCGCTCAGCGGCTCGCCATCCGCCTCGAACGCGATCCACGCCTGCCCGTCGAGGAGCTCGTCGAGGGGCACGTTCGTCGTGTAGCCGCCGTAGCTGTGCGCCATGACGTAGTCGTGGGCGGTCTCGACCTCCTCGAAGATCCTGTCGAGCGGCACCCCCCGCCACGCCATCTTGAGCTTCGACCAGTGGGTGACGCAGTGGATGTCGACCGTCACGTCCTCGACGCCGAGGGCCTGCATCTCGTCCCAGTTCCAGGTGCGGCGGCCGTTCTCGGTCACGACGCTGAACTCCCAGTCGGCCAGGTCGATCTCGGGTGTGGGTCCCGCGGACAGGACGGGCCAGTCCTCGACGAGCGACTGACCCGGCGGGAGATCGGGATCGCGCTCGCGTCCGCGTCCGGTGAAGCCTCGTGTGATGAACGACATGGCATCCGCCCTCCGCTGCTTGGTGCACACGATAGCGATGCGCCGCGGCGCTGTCATCCGTAGTCTGACTGCCATGACGCGGGTCGCTCTCGCCATGCCGACCATGCGATCCGCCGCGCGCCCGCCCGACACGGCGGGGCGCCCCGCGACGCCGGAGCTCGTCGACCGCTTCGGCCGCGTCGCCCGCGACCTGCGGATCTCGGTCACCGAGAAGTGCTCGCTGCGCTGCACCTACTGCATGCCCGAGGAGGGGCTCCCCGCCATCCCGCGCCACGATCTGCTGACCGCGGAGGAGATCGCCCGGCTCGTCGGCATCGGCTCCCGCCTCCTCGGCATCCGCGAGGTGCGGGTGACAGGAGGGGAGCCGCTGACGCGCGGCGACCTCGTCGAGATCGTCGGGCGCATCCGCCACGCGGCCCCCGGCGTGCCGATCGCCATGACCACCAACGGGATCGGACTGGACCGCCACGCCACGGCGCTGCGGGATGCGGGGCTCGGGCGGGTCAACGTGTCGCTCGACACCGTCGATCGCGCGCGCTTCCACACGCTCACCCGCCGGGATCGGCTCCCCGCCGTGCTCGCGGGGATCGACGCGGCGCTCGAGGCCGGCCTCGGACCGCTCAAGCTCAACGCCGTGCTCATGCGCGAGACGCTCCCCGACGCCCCCGAGCTGCTCGCGTTCGCGCTCGCGCGGAAGGTGCGGCTCCGGTTCATCGAGCAGATGCCCCTCGACGCCGACGAGGCCTGGCGCCGCGACGAGATGGTGACGGCCGACGAGCTCCTCGCCGTGCTCGGCGCCCGCTTCCGGCTCGAACCGGTCGGCCGCGCGGATCCCGCCGCGCCCGCCGAGGAGTGGCGCGTCGACGCGGGGCCCCTGACGGTCGGGGTCATCGCCTCGGTCACGCGCGACTTCTGCGCCGCGTGCGATCGCACGCGCATCACGGCCGAGGGCCACGTGCGGTCGTGCCTCTTCGGCGACGACGAGACCGACCTGCGCGCGCTGCTGCGCGGGGGCGCCGACGACGCCGCGATCGCGGAGCTCTGGCGCGCCGCGATGTGGGGGAAACGCGCGGGGCACGGCATCGACGCCGCCGACTTCGTGCGCCCGCAGCGCTCGATGGGGGCGATCGGTGGCTGAGGTGCTCGTGCGCTACTTCGCCGCCGCGGTCGAGGTCGCGGGGAAGGAGTCGGAGGTCGTCGAGGCGGACACCGTCGGGCAGCTCGCGGGACTGCTCGGCGAGCGCTACGGCGACGCGATGGCGCGCATCCTCCGCACCGGATCGCAGCTGTCCGACGGCATCGCCGTGCGCGATCCGAACCGGCCCGTGGGGGCACGTCTGGACGTGCTCCCGCCGTTCTCGGGCGGCTGAGTCAGAGGCCCACCCACTCGGTCACGCCGCCGTCGAGGTGCTGGCGCTTCCAGATCGGGGTGGACTCCTTGATGCGGTCGACGAGCTGCGCGCACGCCGCGAACGCATCCGCGCGGTGCGCCGCCGCGACGACGGCGAGCAACGCGACGTCGCCGATGCGGAGAGAGCCGACCCGGTGCCAGGCGGCGACGCGGAGCCCCGTCCGCGCCGCCACCTCGTGGCACGCCTCGGCGAGGAACCGCTCGGCATCCGGGTGGGCCTCGTAGTCGAGGGCCGAGACGGCGACGCCGTGATCGTGGTCGCGCACGACGCCCTCGAAGACGACGAGCGCCCCGTCGGCCGGGGTGCGCACGAAGGCCTCGAGCGCCGCGCGGTCGGGGGGCGCCTCGGACACCCGTGCGAAGACCTCGGGCTCAGCCATGGCCGCCGCCCGCGAGCTGGGCGTGCAGGTGCGCGAGGAGCGGATCGAGGGCCGCGAGCCCGTCGCGCACGCCGTCGGGCGAACCCGGGAGGTTCACGACGACCGTGCGCCCGCGGATGCCCGCGACCGCCCGGCCGAGGGCGGACGTCGGGGTGGCGGCGCGGCCGGCGGCGCGGAGCGCCTCCGCGACGCCCGGCAGCTCGAGGTCGATCACGGCGCGCGTCGCCTCCGGGGTGCGGTCCTGCGGGTGCACGCCCGTGCCGCCCGTCGTGAGCACGAGGTCCGGCGCGCCCTCGACCGCGATCGCGAGGGCGCTGGTCACGTCCGCGTCGCGTACGACCGCGGGGTCGGCGACCGTGTAGCCCCGGTCGCGGAGCCACGCGGCGATCGCGGGTCCCGTCGTGTCGACGCGGCGCCCCTCCGCCGCGGAGGTGGAGACGACGAGCACGACCGCGTGTCGGCTCGACGGCGCCTCCGCCGACCCGTCGGGTTCCGCGTCGCGGCGCCAGTGCCCGTGGCGGCCTCCGGTCTTCTCGAGCAGACGGACGCCGTCGAGCGTCGCCGCCGGATCGACGGCCTTGACCATGTCGTGCAGGGTCAGGCCCGCGATGGCGACAGCCGTGAGCGCCTCCATCTCGACGCCCGTGCGCGCCGTGACCGCCACGCTCGCCTCGATGACGACGTGATCCTCGCCGAGCTCGAAGTCGAGCTGCACCGAGTCGAGCCCCAGCAGGTGCGCGAGCGGGATGAGCTCGCTCGTGCGCTTCGCGGCCGCGATCCCCGCGAGGCGGGCCGTCGCGAGCACGTCGGCCTTCGGCAGCCCGTCGCGCCGGATGAGCGCGACGACCTCGGGGGTCGTGCGGAAGGTGCCCGTCGCGCGCGCGACCCGGCGCGTGACGGCCTTCGAGCCGACGTCGATCATCCGTGCGCGGCCGTCCGCGTCGAGATGGCTGAGCTCGCTCATAGCTCCACGGTAGCCACGAGCGAGCCCGCGGCGAGCTCGCCGAGCTCGGGTGGCAGGTCGATGAGGACGTCGGCCGCGGCCATCGCGCTCACGAGATGGGAGCCGGTCCCCCCGATCGGGGCGACCGAGCCGTCGGGCGTCAGCCGCGCGCGCAGGAGCCGTCGCCGCCCCGGGGGCAGCCGCACCGCCTCGGCGAGGGGGAGCACGCGACGGACCGCGGGCGGGAGCTGCGCGACGTCCCGCAGCAGTGGGCCGAGGAAGAGGGCGTAGGAGACCTGGGCGCTCACGGGGTTCCCGGGGAACGCGATCACCGGGACGCCGTCGACGAGCCCGTGGGCCTGGGGGCCGCCGGGCTGCATGTCGACGGTGCCGACCGTGCCGCCGTGCTGCTCGAGCAGGGCGCGCACGGGCTCGAAGTCGCCCGCGGAGATGCCCCCGCTCGTGACGACGAGCTCGGCCCCCGCGTCGCGTGCCGCCGCGAGCTCGCTCGCGAGGGCGGTGGGATCGTCGAGCACGCGCGCGACGTGCACGACGTGGGCGCCGTCGCCGGTCGCGGCGGCGACGAGCGCGACGCCGTTGGCGTCGGGGAGCTGCCCGGGCGCGAGCCGCGCGCCGGGGGCGACGAGCTCGCGCCCCGTGCTGACG
>JAEYZI010000080.1 GCA_023428065.1 Actinomycetes bacterium
GGGCCCCCTCGAGAAGAGCGCGCAGGCGCGCCACGGGAGCGGCGTCGGAGTGCGCGTCGAGAGCCGCGTGCGAGCTCCACTTCTCGATCATGACGATCGATCCGTCGGGTGCGTCGTGGATCGCGTACAGCTCGCAGCCCTCCTCCTCGTGCACGAGGGGGATCACCTCCGCGAGCGCCGACAACACGACCTCCCGCTTGCCTTCCGCCGGGAAGAAGTAGGCCGTCACGACCACTGCACTGCTCATACCGCTATCTCCTTGCACCGCGCGCGGCCACGACGCCGCGCGACTTCTTCACTGCCTCGACCAGCACGTCGGGGCCGCCCACGTTGCCGGGCACCACGACCTGTCGAAGCTCGCGTCCATCGGGGGCGTCGAGACGCAGCACCGAGACCCCGGGCAGGATCTGCCCCTCGACCCGCGCCGACGATGCCCCGACCGCGACCGATGCCACCTCCGACGCCGTGATGCCGCCCTTCGAGACCACGAGGCCCACGTGCGGCAGGAGCCGCCTCACGGCGCCCATCAACGCGCTCATGACCCGGGCACCGTCCTCCACGGTGCCGTGCGCCTCCGAGCGATGCCGTTCGGTCGCGAGCGCCACGATGCCGTCCTCGGACAACGCCGGCAGCGCGTCGCGCACCGCCGTCGCGACGGCTCGGTCGGGGTCGGCGAAGATCTCCTCCGTCGAGAGGACGACGACCACGACGCCCTCCGCGGCCAGCCGCTCCACCTGGGCGGTCGCCCCCGCGGTGTGCGAGCCGCACACGACGAGCGTCGCGGGTGCGCTCGGGTCCACGGGCGCGTCCAGCAGGCGCGCGCTCGCGACTCCCGCCAACTCCGCGGCCAACGGCGCGGCGCACCGTACGGCCACCTCGAGGCCGGCGTCGAGAGCCGCCCTGATGGCGTCCGCCACCCGACGCACGTCGTCATCCGTCTCGATGTCGGGGATCACGACGCTCCCCGGGGCGGCAGCGTGCAGGGCGGCGCGCATGCCACCCGCGCGCACCTCCGCGAGCGGCACGGAGACCGCGGTCCGCTCGGACTTCTCCGCGACGTACTCCACGAGCTCCGACGACCGGAACGGGAAGACCGGATCGCGCGCGTACTCCGACCGGGCGGCGGGGATCCGCTCGCCCGCGAGCTCCACCCAGTGCACCCCGTCGACCGTGACGCGGCCCCCCGCGGGAAAAGCGGGCGCGAACACGACGACCGCATCCGGGTCCGCGACCGCGTCGAGCTCCGCGAAGACGTGCCCTCTCAGGGTCGAGTCGCCCCGGAGCACGATCGTCGCCGGCTCCCCCACCGACTCCGCCGCCTCCCGCACCGCGTCGCGCAGCCGCGTCACGAGGGCGACCGCGGCGCTCGGCTCGAGGGCCCGCGAGTTCGTCTGCACGTACACGCTCCGCGCCCCTCGCACGGCCGAGACCACCGCCTCACGCCGCGTGTCGAACAGGACGTCGACCCCCGTCGCGCTCTGCGTCCCCGTCGGATCGTCGTCGAAGACCACCACTCTCATGCGCGAGCGCCCCCCTCGGGCCACTCGCCCACGCTGCGGTAGAACGAGCTGATGTGGTCGTGCACGCACGCAGACGCGGCCGACGCCTCTCCCGCCTCGATGAGCTCCAGCAGGCGGCGGTGCTCCGCGCGCACGACGAGGGCCGTCGCACGCCAATCGTCGAGGCGGTCGTAGGCGTCGACCATCTGCCGGTTGATCGCGGTGCGCAGCGACTGCATGAGGTGCGCGCCCAGGCGGTTGCCCGTCGACTCGGCGATGCGCACGTGGAAGGCCGCATCCAGACGGTTGAAGTCGCGCGTCGAGATCTCGGGGTCGTCCATCGCGTCGAGGATCGTGCGGAGCTCCCGGAGGTCCTCCTCGCCGCGACGCGCGGCCGCCTCGCGACAGCTCCACGTCTCGAGCGCGAGACGCGTCTCCAGGACGTCGTTCGCGCCGAACTGCCCGAGGGCCAACTGGAGCTTCAGCAGGTTGACGAAACCCTCCCCGGGCGCGTCGACCAGCACCGCCCCGCCCTCGCCGCCCCGGCGGATCTCGAGGATCCCGAGCGCCTCGAGCACCCGCAGGGATTCCCGCAGCGACGACCGCGACACGCCCAGCAGGGCCGAGAGGTCGCGCTCGTTCGGAAGGTGGTCGCCCGCCGACAGCTCCCCCGCGACGATGCGCTGCTCGATCTGCGCCGTCACCTGCTCATGGGCGCGGACGTGCTGCACCGGCTCCCAGGAGGGCTGCTTGGGTTCCATGTCAGGTCCAATCGGTTGATGCACGAGGAGGTCGCTGCGTTCATCGTCGCAGCACGCGGGGGTCGCGGCGGATGCGACCGCCTACCAGGACAGATAGACGGTCTGCCGACGGCTGTAGAGCTCGAAGCCGTGGGTCCCGTCGTCGCCGCCCAAACCGCTCAGCCCCCACCCGCTGTGGAAGCCGATCACCTCCTCGGGGCCACCCCGGTTGACGAAGAGCTCCCCGCTGCGGATCGCCCGCGTGAAACGCATCACCCGCGAGTAGTCCTGGGTATAGAGGTACGAGCTGAGTCCGTAGTCGGTGTCGTTCGCCAGGCGGATCGCATCGTCCTCGGAGTCGAAGGCCACGATGGGGGTGACCGGTCCGAAGATCTCCTCGCGCAGCACGGGCGCGTCCTCGGGGAGGTCGACGAGGAGCGTCGGCCGGTACCAGTGCCCGCGATCGAACAGCCCGCCCGTGGGCCGTGCGCCACCCGTCACGACGGTGGCGCCGGCGCTCACCGCCTCGTCGACGATGCGCTCCACGTTCTCGAGCTCCGGCCGCGAGACCTTCGGGCCCACCTGCGTCTCGTCCGCACGGGGGTCGCCGAGCTCCAGCGCCTCGAGCCGGGCGGCGTACTTCTCCACGAAGGCGTCGAAGCTGCCGCGCTGCACGAAGGTGCGCTCGTTGCACACGCACGCCTGGCCGTTGTTCATCATGCGCGTCGCGACGGCGGCCTCCACGGCCGCATCGATGTCCGCGTCGTCGAAGACGATGAACGGCGCCTTCCCGCCGAGCTCGAGCGAGACCGGGATCACGCGCTCCGCCGCGTCGCGCAGGATCGAGCGGCCGGCGCCGACGGAGCCGGTCATCGTCACGAACTCGACACCCGGGGTGCGCACGAGCGCCGCCCCCACGGTGGAGCCGGGCCCGGGGAGCACGGAGAGCACGCCCGCCGGCACGCCCGCCTGGACGGCCAGCTCGGCGACCGCCAAGGCCGTCAGCGGCGTGAGCTCGGCCGGCTTCAGCACGAGGGCGTTCCCGGCGACGAGCGCGGGCGCGAGCTTGCGCGTGGTGAGCGCGAGCGGGAAGTTCCAGGGGATGATGCCCCCGACGACGCCCACCGGCTCCCGCCGGATGAGCACATCGGACGAGCGCCGAGCCGAGGGCAGCACCTCGCCGCCCTGCACGGGCGCGATCCCGGCGAAGAAGCGGCAGAAGTTCACCGCGCCGCCGACCTCGCCTCGAGCCTCCGAGATCGGCTTGCCGGCCTCTGCCACGAGCAGCGCCGCGAGACGCTCGGTGTCGGCCTCGATGAGGTCTCCGAGCCGGTGGATGATCTCGGCACGCTCGTAGACCGTGCGGGCGGCCCATGCCGGCTGGGCGCGGCGCGCCGCCTCGACGGCGCGCACCACGTCGGACTCCGTCGCGCGCGCGACGCGGGCGACGACGCTCTCGTCGGCGGGGTTCTCGACCTCGAGCACCTGCTGCGCGGATCCCTCCGCCCATTCACCCGCGAGGAACAGGGGGCGGATCGTCTGATCAGACATCGACTCGAACCTTTCGATGATCAAGCTCGGGGGCATCCGCGTTCGACGGCGTGACCGTCTGCTCGCGGATGCGGCTCCCGTTGGCGATGATGTAC
>JAEYZI010000081.1 GCA_023428065.1 Actinomycetes bacterium
AGAGCTTCTGGTAGAGGCGGAAGTAGTTCTGCAGGGTCACGGTCGCGAGCGTCTGGTTCTCGGCCTTGATCTGCACCCCCTCCTTCGCCTCGATGGCCTGGTGGATGCCCTCGTTGTAGCGGCGGCCCACGAGGATGCGACCCGTGTGCTCGTCGACGATGAGCACCTCGCCGTTCATGACGACGTAGTCCTTGTCGCGCTTGAAGAGCGCGCGGGCCTTGATGGAGTTGTTGAGGAACGAGATGAGGGGCGTGTTGGCCGACTCGTACAGGTTGTCGATGCCGAGGTAGTCCTCGACCTTCTCGATGCCCGGCTCGAGCACGCCGACGGTGCGCTTCTTCTCGTCGACCTCGTAGTCGACGCCCTCCTGCAGGCGCTTCGCGATGTTCGCGAACTCGCCGAACCAGCGGTTGGCCTCGCCCGAGGACGGCCCCGAGATGATGAGCGGCGTGCGGGCCTCGTCGATGAGGATCGAGTCGACCTCGTCGACGATCGCGAAGAAGTGACCGCGCTGCACCATGTCGGAGGCCTGCCACGCCATGTTGTCGCGCAGGTAGTCGAAGCCGAACTCGTTGTTGGTGCCGTAGGTGATGTCTGCGGCGTACTGCTCGCGGCGCTCCGCGGGCGTCTGGCCGGCGAGGATGCATCCGGTCGTCATGCCGAGGGCGCGGAACACGCGGCCCATGAGCTCGGACTGGTAGCTCGCGAGGTAGTCGTTGACGGTCACGACGTGCACGCCGCGCGCGGGGATCGCGTTGAGGTAGGCCGCCGTCGTGGCGACGAGGGTCTTGCCCTCACCGGTCTTCATCTCGGCGATGTTGCCGAGGTGCAGCGCCGCACCACCCATGATCTGCACGTCGAAGTGCCGCAGGCCGAGCGTGCGCTTGGCCGCCTCGCGGACGGCGGCGAACGCCTCGGGGAGCAGGTCGTCGAGGGTCTCGCCGTTCGCGTAACGCTCGCGGAACTCCGCGGTCTCGTTGCGGAGCTCCTCATCGGTGAGCTCCGAGAACGCGTCCTCGAGCTCGCTCACGGCCTCCGCATACGCCTTGAGACGTCGGAGGGTGCGGCCCTCGCCGACACGCAGGACCTTCTCGACAACGTTCGCCACGAATGGCCTCCTGTCCGGGTTTTCGGGCACGCCGAGGCGCCCTTGACCTCGACAGCCTAGCCGCCTCGGGGGTGTGAACGCCGTGTGTTCAGCGGGCTGCCAGGGCGGCGACCTCCGTGTCGAGCTTGATGACGCCGTAGTCCCAGCCCTTGCGGCGGTACACGACGCTCGGCTTGTCGGTGCGCGCGTCGATGAAGAGGAAGAAGTCGTGGCCGACGAGCTCCATGCGGTCGACTGCCTCCTCGGGCGTCATGAGCTCGGCGGGGAACTCCTTCTCGCGGATGACGACGGGGCTCCAGTCCTCCTCCGCCGCCTCCTCCACCACCGGGATCGTGCCGGTCGCGACCTTCTCGATGACGTCGGCGGGCGCGGCCGAGACGGCGACCTGGCTGAAGCCGTCGGCGGCGGCCTCGCGCAGGGAGGTGGGCCGACGCATCCCGCGGTGCACCTTCTTGCGGTCCTTGGCCTGGCGGATGCGCTCGACGAGCTTGTCGTACGCGATGTCGAAGGCGGCGTACTTGTCGCTCGCCCCGGCCTCGGCGCGCACGATGGGGCCGGGTCCGATGAGGGTCAGCTCGACGCGGTCGTCGCCGCTCGAGCCGTTCGTCTCGTGGTGGCGGCAGAGCTTGACCTCGAGCGCGAGCGCGCGGGGTGCGAGCATCTCGACCTTGGCGGCCTTCTCGTCAACGTAATCCTCGAAGCGGTCCGGGATTCCGACGTTGCGTCCGGTGATGGTGACATCCATGGCGACCTCGCTCGTCCGGCGCGAAGTGCCGCCCACGGGTCAGGCGGTCGTCTCCTTCACGCCTTTCCGCCCACCGTAGTAGGGGCTCCCCGGGTTGTCACCCGGATTTCACTGAAGGCCGAGTGTGAAGCGTGCGCTGCGGTGCGCGGCGCGGCGTCGCGGCGACCGCGAGCGCCCCGACGACCTCGCCTCCGGCCTCGCGGATGGCGCGCGCCGCCTCTGCGATCGTCGCGCCCGTCGTCACGACGTCGTCGACGACGAGGAAGACGCGACCCGCGAGCGACCCGCGAGCGCGGTGCACGCCGCGGAGGTTCTCGGCGCGGTCGTCGCGGGCGAGGCCCTTCTGCGCGCGGTGCGGGCGCGCGGGGCGCAGCACGCGCGCATCGTGCAGACCCGCGCGCGCGAGCACGAGCCGTGCCGGGTCGTAGCCGCGGCGGCGGAAGGCGGCCCGTGTCGACGGCACGACGCACAGCTCGACTGCCTCGGGAATCGCCCCGTCCGTCCGCGCGAGCTCGCCTGCCGCGGCGAGGAGCGCGCCGAGCGGTGTCGCGAGCGTCGTGCGACCGTCTTTCGCGGCGAGCACGACGCGCTGCACGAGGTCGGCGTACTCGGCGCCCGCGTACACCGCGATGCCGCCGGGCGTCGCCGTGCGCACGGGCGCGGAGCCCGCGAGGCGGACGCGGCACGCTTCGCACAGCTCACGCCCGTCGGCGCCGCATCCCGCGCACGCGACGGGGAGCGCGAGGGCGAGCGCGTCGAGGAGCGCCTCGCGCACGAGAGTCCACACGGTCACGCGCCGAGCGTGGCGGAGACCGACGCGGTGGCGGGGAGGGTGCGCGGCATCCGGGGACAGGGGCTACTGCTGCGTCGCGAGGAAGGACGCGACGATGCCCGTCGTCTGCCATCCGCCACTCGAGTTCCGCCGCCACACCGTGCCGTCGGCGGCCCGCGCCCGGATGCCGTCCGCGAAGTTGCCCCCCACGAGCTGGACGCCGCCCGCGAACGCGCCGAGGTTGTCGTGGCGTCCGCCGATCCGGTAGAGGTCGACCTGCGTCTCGTCGCCCACCTGGGTGAGGGTGGCGACCGTCGACGCGTCCACCCACGCGGCGTCGAGGAGGGGCGCGGACGTCACGGTGAGGGCGAGCGGGTCGCCGAAGCCGATCGGCACACCCTGAGCGTCGCGGATGATGCCCACGAGCGTGAGGGCGGGCCCCGCGGGCCCGCGCGTGCCGACGAGCAGGCGCGAGCCGTCGCGCGAGACGTCGAGCGAGACGATCGCGCCGTCGATGCTCGCGGCGCCCAGCTCGTGCACGCCGCCGGCCCCGTCGATCGCGCGGATGCTGTCGGCGTCGGTCGCGACCGCCGACCACACGAAACCGTCGCGGTCGATGCTCGGGTCGACGAGCTCGGCGCGGCCGTCGACGAGCACGGGGTCGGCGTCGGCCGACACCGACCACACGCCCTGCGCCGTGCGCACCGCGGCATGCGTGCCGTCGCGCGCGAGCGTGACGCCGAGCGCGCCGAGCGCCTCGACCCGCTCGCTCACACCCGGGACCGGCGTCAGGGTGCTCGCCGTCAGGTAGCCGAAGCCGGCCTCCGCGAGCCCGAGCGGATCGGCGTTCACGAGATAGGTGGACTCCGCGGTCTGACCCGTCCCGGCCTCGACGGGGAACCCTCCCACGGTCACCTCGATCGACACGATGTCGCTCAGCGCGCTGAGGCTCAGCCGCAGCTGCTCCTGCATGCGCCAGCGGGCGTCCGCATCCCGGTTTGCGATGTCGCCCGTGAGCGCGACCGTCGCCCTGCCGGCGGACACCTCGACGCCGGGGTCGAGCTTCGTGCCCGACGGGAAGGCCGTCGCGAGCACGCCCTTCTGGTACCAGGGCGAGGGGCCCGCGAGCAGCTCCTTCACGATGCGGTCGGCCCGCGACGCCGTGTTCGGGAACCAGCGCACGTCGGGCACGAGGCCGCGCCATCCCGGATCGAAGAAGTAGAGGGGGTAGGCGCCGAAGGTGCTCACGAAGCGCGCCGTCGTGAGGAGGATGCCGGAGGGCGCGCTCGAGATGCGCCACTCGCCGTCGGCGTTCTTCTGGAAGGTGTACGGCAGCTCCTGGAGCTCGCTGCGGGCGAGCTCGGTGTACACGCCCGTTCCGTCGACGACGGCCGCGACGCTCACCGTGACGGCGAGCTCGCCCTCGCCGACGGGCTCGGCGACGAGCGGGGTGTCGCTCACGAGCACGCGCGCCGTGGGCGACCACTCGGCACGGAAGTCGGCCGTGAGGAACTCGCGTGCGACCGAGTAGTTCTGCTGCGGTGCGCGCTGGGCGATGAGGAACCCGGTCAGCAGGCGGTCGGGGGTGTCGCCGGGCTGCGGGCCCTCGGCGAGCGTGAGGAGCTCGCCGCCGCCGTCGTCGGCGCCGATGTCGACCGACCCGACGGGGCCGCTCGTGGGGATGCCCGCGCAGCCGCCGAGGGCGAGCGCGAGGGCGACGAGAGCCGCGAGCCCGACGCGGGGGCGCCATCCGCTCATGCCGCCACCTCCGTGTCGGGCGGGAGGGCGAGCGGCGACACGCCGCCGAGCTCCTCGCCGCGGTGCCGCGGGATCGTCAGCCGGAAGCAGCTGCCGGCCCCGAGCTCCGACCACACCGCGAGCTCGCCCCCGTGCACCGCGGCGTCCTCGAGCGAGATCGCGAGGCCGAGTCCCGTGCCGCCCGTCGTGCGCTGACGCGACGGGTCGGCGCGCCAGAAGCGGTCGAAGACGCGCTCCACATCGGCGGGGCTCATGCCGACGCCGTAGTCGCGCACGGCGATCGCGACGGCGCGCTCGTCGGAGTCGACGTAGACCACGATCGGCTTCGACTCGCCGTGGTCGATCGCGTTGCCGAGCAGGTTCTGCAGGATCCGGCGGATGCGGCGCGCGTCGATATCGGCCTCGAAGTAGCCGCCCGGCGCGACGAGTCGGATCTCGCTCCCGCGCTCGCGCGCGAGAGGCTCGACGGCCGAGATCGACTCCTCGACGAGCCGCACGAGGTTGGTGGGGTCCGTCTCGAGCTCGACGGCACCCGCGTCGTAGCGGCTCATCTCGAGGAGGTCGGCGAGCATCGCCTCGAAGCGCTCGATCTGGGTGTGCAGGAGCTCGGCCGTGCGCGCCGTCGTCGGCGGGAAGTCCGCCCGCTGGTCGTAGAGCACGTCGCCCGCGAGTCGGATCGTGGTGAGCGGGGTGCGCAGCTCGTGGGAGACATCCGAGACGAAGCGCTGCTGCACGCGCGAGAGGTCGGCGAGCTGGCGGATCTGCCGCTGCAGACTGTCGGCCATGCGGTTGAAGGAGCGCGCGAGGGTCGCGAGCTCGTCCTCGCCGCGCACCGGGAGCCGCTCCTCGAGGTCGCCGGCCGCGAGCTTCTCGGAGACGTCGGCCGCGACGCGCACGGGGCCCACGACGAGCCGCACGACGAGATAGGCGACGCCCGCGAAGAGGCCGACGAGCGCGACGCCCGCGGCCACGAGGATGCCCTGCACGAAGTCGAGGGTCTGCTGCACGTCCGACAGGTCGTAGACGAGGTAGAGCTCGTAGCGCCCGGAGGTGATCGTGTCGATCGAGGCGCCCGTCGTGATGCCGGGCACGGCCCCCGACTCACGGGCGATCGCGACGGGCTGCCACGCGACGGCGGAGCCCGCTTCCTCGACGACGGTGGCCCGGAGGTCCGTCGAGACGAAGCGCTGCGTGAAGTCGACGAAGCTTGCGCGGTTCTCGACGAGCACGGGCGCGTCCTGTCGCGCCGTGCGCAGGAGGGCGAGATAGCTCGCCGTCGTGGAGCGCTGCACGGCGTCGAGGGCGGAGTCGGCGGTGTCCTGCACGTCGGTCGCGTCGCCGAGCTCGGCGGCGTTCGTGAACATGCGCTGGGCCTGGTCGGCGGCGCGGCCGGACTCGGCGAGCACCTGGTCGCGGCGGGAGTCGAAGAGGTTGGTGCGCACCGAGGAGGAGATGACGATCCCGATGGCGGTCACGGCGAGCGCGGAGAGCAGCGCGGTGAGCGCGATCGTGCGCACCCGCAGCGATCCGCGCCAGAGGTGCAACAGGCGTTCCCGCCAGGTGCGCCACTCCCACCGCACGAGCGAGGCCTCCTAGGAGACGGCTCCCGCGCGGTAGCCGACGCCCCGCACGGTCGTGACGATGCGCGGGTTGTCGGGGTCGTGCTCGACCTTCGCCCGCAGGCGCTGCACGTGTACGTTCACGAGCCGCGTGTCGGCCTTGTAGTGGTAGCCCCACACCTGCTCGAGCAGCATCTCGCGCGTGAAGACCTGCTGCGGCTTCGCGGCGAGCGCGAGCAGGAGCTGGAACTCGAGGGGCGTGAGGTTGATCTTGGTGTCGCCCCGGCGCACCTCGTGACCCGCGACGTCGATCTCGAGGTCGCCGATCTGGATGCGCTCGCTCGTGTCGGGCAGTGCGGGGCGCAGGCGCGCCCGGATGCGGGCCACGAGCTCCTTCGGGTTGAACGGCTTCACGACGTAGTCGTCGGCCCCGGACTCGAGACCCTGCACGACATCCGTCGGCTCGCCCTTGGCCGTGAGCATGATGATGGGCACGCCCGACTCGCCGCGCACGGCACGGCAGACGTCGAGGCCGCTCATGCCGGGCAGCATGAGGTCGAGCAGGACGAGGTCGGGGCGGTCGTCGCGGAACGACGCGATGGCGGCGGGACCGTCGGCCGCGAAGAGGGGGTCGTAGCCCTCGCCGCGGAGGATGATGCCGATCATCTCGGCGATCGCGGGGTCGTCGTCGACCACGAGAATGCGCGCGTTCATGGACCTCGTTCGCTCCGTGTCTCCCCGCGGGGCGGGGCCGTTTCGCTTTCGCCCAGAGTAGTCGGATGCGGGGCGGTGGTCGCTTCGGCGGTTCGTCGGTGGGGCCTGGCGTGGCGCTCCGGCGTGGGGCGCCGTGCTCAGGCGGTGTTGCGCAGCCGCGCGTGCACCGGGCTGCGGGACGGCAGCGGCGTGCGTCGCAGGATGCCGTCGCCGTCGGGGGCCTCGAGGCAGTAGTCGCCGCCGCTGCGTCGGATGCGCCATCGGTTGTTGTGGAGGTTCAGGTGGCAGAACCTGCACAGCAATACGCCGTCGTCGACGTCGGTGCGGCCGCGGTGTTCGTCCCAGTGGTCGATGTGGTGAGCCTCGGTCCAGGACGGTGGCGCCCCGCACATGAGGCAGCCTCCGTCGCGTGCGGTCATCGCGATCCGCTGCTTCTCGCTGAAGAGTCGCTGCTCGCGCCCGAGGTTGAGCACCTTTCCGTCGCCGTCGAAGAGGATCGGCACGGCGCCGCCGGCGCAGATGTAGCGCTCGGCCGTGGCGATCGAGACGGCCTCCATCTGGCCTTCGAAGTACGCGGCGCCGGAGCGCCGATGGCCGCGTCGAGGACGGGCACGACGATCGCCGCGGACTCGGGGTCAAGCACCGCGGTGAGACGCGTCGAGCCGTCGAGCTGCGGCGACACCCGCAGGTATCGGGCGTCGCGCAGGGCGCCTTCCCGTGCGGGGATGCCGGTCGCGTCGAGTTCGTCGCGGGAGCGCGCCGCCC
>JAEYZI010000084.1 GCA_023428065.1 Actinomycetes bacterium
ACGCCACCCATGCTGCTTGATGCGCCGCCGCCCGCGCCGCCGCCCGCGCCGCCCACGCCGCCTCCTGGGTTCGCTCGGTGGTCATCATGCGCCACTCAAGTCCGAACCCGTGCTTGTCAGCGAGGGCCTGGAACGAGGTGAGCACGGTTTCCCACATCCAGTCGAGGATGATCTTGCGGCGCTCCTCTTCGTGTTCGCGGCCTGTGCCTGCGGCGCGGGGAAGGAGGCTGCGCCAGCGGTCGCTGTTGCGGATTTCGGCGGGCATCGCGTCCTGGACACGGATGATCCAGCGGCCCACGGTGGGTGACATGCAGTCGGGGATTCGGTCGGTGAGCTCGCCGGTCATGGCGAGGTTGATGGCAGCAATGCTGCACGCCTGCTCCTTGGTGCCGACGCCGACTGCCAGCACTGGGTGCTCGTCCAGCCACGCGGCGATCTTCCGCTGGTCGTCGAGGGTGATAGTGCTCATGGTGTGTTCCTTTCTGTGACCGGCACATGGTCGGAATTGGACGGTTCCGAGGCCTCGTGACAGTGGCACGTGCACGTCGGGTCGTTGCAGTCCTCGTGCGCCCAGAACGGGCCGCACTCTGCGGTGACAAGTTCCGGGCGAGCAGCACCGCGTCCGCCCACACGGCGCACGGCGTCCACCTGCCCGCCCGGAAGCTGAGCGCAGGCCATGCACTTGTGCAGGCCCGGGTGCCCCTCGTCGAGGCCACAGTGGTGGGAGTAGGGCAGCACGTGGTCCTCCCACGCTGCCGAGCACGGGGCGGTCACAAGTCCCCCCGGATGCCGAGGCGGATGACGACCGCCCACCCGACGACAGCGAGGACGAAGAGGACGGCCCAGACGACGATCTCGGCGATCCGCTCAGATTCGGTCACGAAGCTTCGCCCCCCCAGATGTCGCCTCGAGCTCGGCCACGAACACCCGGCCGGCGTCGATGTATGCCTCGGCGACCTCGACGTCGCCGCCGGCCGCCACGAGCTCGCCCTGGATGCTGAGCTGCTGCGCTGCTCGACGGAGGTGGGCGCGCATGTCGGGGAGCACGGCGGAGTGCGAGAGCGTCAGGACTCGGCGTGCGAGGTCGGAAAGGATCTCGGCGAGGGTCGCCCGCTCCACCGCGGCGCCCACGGCGCTCACAGCACACCCCGCTCGTGGAGGATGGCGAGCGTTGTGAGGATTCCGGCGGCGAAGCTCGTGAGGATGATGAGCAGGAGGGCGGCTGAAAATCCCCAATCGAAGGTGCGGAGCTTCCACCAGCGGGAGCGCACGTCGCGGCGGATCATGATGCGCGCTCCTCGGCGAGGCGGTCGACGACGGCGGGGTCGAACATGAACGCGCCGTTGCGGCCCGGAGCCTTCGTGGCGGGCTCGAGCTTCTCCTCGTGCACCAGGCGGGAGACCTGACGCCGGGTGATCTTGAGACGACGAGCCGCTTCGCTCGCCGGGATGAGGTTGGACATAGGTCTAACCTTGCGCTCACGTGAGACATATGTCAAGCGTGAGGCGCGCGGCGTGTCATCGACTCTTGTGTCTCACGTGGGAAAGGTCTAACGTGGGACTCATGGCAGAACTCGCTACCGGCACTCGCATCCCCGAGTGGACGATCTCCGACCGCCTCATGAAGGCGCGCACGTCGGCCGGACTCGAGCAGACCGAGCTCTCCCGCATCACGGGGATCTCGCGCGCGACGATCTCGGCCGCTGAGAACGGGCACCGCATGCCCACGAAGGGCAACGTGAACCTGTGGGCGCTCGCTACGGGCGTGCCCGTGGAATGGATTCTGACTGGGTACACCCCCCGGGACTTGAACCCGGAACCCACTGATTAAGAGTCAGTTGCTCTGCCAATTGAGCTAGAGGTGCGCGACCCGAAAAGACCGGGCCGAGGAACAAAGATAGCATGGCCACGACATGACTTCATCCGCGCCCTCCTCCGAACCGGCCACCGCACCCACCCGCCTCGAGGAGGGCACGCCGGCACCCGACTTCACCCTGCTCGACCAGCACGGTGAGCCGTTCACCCTCTCGCAGCTGCGCGGGCGCCGCGTCATCCTCTACTTCTACGGCGAAGCCGGCACCCCCGCGTGCACGAGCCAGGCGTGCGACTTCCGCGACCGGCTCGACTCCTTCACGGAGGAGGGCTACACGGTCGTCGGCGTCTCGCGCGACGAGGTGCCCGCGATCGCGAAGATGGCGAGCGACGAGCACCTCACCTTCACGTTGCTCTCCGACCCCGACCGGCGCGCGCACGAGCTCTACGGCACCTTCGGCACGAAGCTGCTCTACGGGCGCGAGGTGCAGGGCGTCATCCGCGCGACCTTCGTGATCGACGAGCGCGGCGTGATCGAGCGCGCCTTCTACAACATCAAGGCGACGGGCCACGTCGCGATGCTGCGCAAGCGCCTGGGCCTGCCCGTCTGAACCGATCCGTCTACCCCCTTGTCATCTGAGGGGGCGAGGGGTAGGCCTGAGATCGGGAGGGGCGCTCGATCGAGCGAACACCGGGCGCCGTACGTGAATGTGCACAGGGCTGAGCTACACGACCAAGGACCACTACTTCGGGCGCAATCTCGATCTCGAGCTCTCGTACGGCGAGACCGTCGCCGTCACCCCGAGGAACTTCCCCTTCGAGTTCCGTGACGCTCCGACCCTCACGACGCATCACGCCATCATCGGCATCGCGACGATCGCGGGCGGCTACCCGCTCTACTACGACGCGGTCAACGAGAAGGGGCTCGGGATGGCAGGGCTCAACTTCCCCGGTAACGCCGACTACAAGCCGCGCGACCCCGACGCCACCAACATCACGCCGTTCGAGCTGATCCCGTGGCTGCTCGGGAAGTTCGAGTCCGTCGACGAGGTCGAACAGGAGCTCACGCACCTCAACGTGCTCGACGTGCCGTTCAGCGAGCAGTTCCCGCTCTCGCCGCTGCACTGGATCATCTCCGACCGCGAGCGGTCGATCACGGTCGAGAGCGTCGCCGAGGGGCTGCGCGTCTACGACAACCCGTTCGGCGTCATGACGAACAACCCCACCTTCGACATCCAGTCGTTCCGGCTGAACGACTACATGCTCCTGTCGAACCAGCCCGGCGAGAACCGCTTCTCCTCCGACCTCGACCTCGACGTCTACAGTCGCGGCATGGGCGCGATGGGGCTGCCGGGCGACCTCTCGTCGGCCTCCCGATTCGTGAAGGCGGTCTTCACGCGCATGAACTCGGTCGCCGGGGAGTCGGAGTCGGAGTCGATCAGCCAGTTCTTCCAGATCCTGGGCTCCGTCGCGCAGCAGCGGGGGCTCGCGGATGTGGGGGACGGCTACGAGATCACCATCTACTCCTCGTGCTGCAACACCGACAAGGGCATCTACTACTACACTACCTACGAGAACAGCCAGATCAGCGGCGTCGACATGCACAAGGTGGACCTCGATGGCTCGACACTCTCGGACTACCCGCTGATCAAGGGCCAGCAGATCCGGATGCAGAACTGAGGGCCAGTTCGCCGCACGAAACGGGGGCCG
>JAEYZI010000066.1 GCA_023428065.1 Actinomycetes bacterium
TCTGCGTGCCGCGCTCTCGCGCTGGTTCTTCGAGGACCGCATCGCCCCCGTCACCCGCACGGAGATCGAGGCGTCGAAGCACGACCACCACTGAGTCGGATCAGACGCCGAGAGGGGCGGTGCCGCACGGCGCCGCCCCTCTCGCGTATCCGACGGATCCCGCCTCCCTGCGGATCAGCCCTCGAGCGCCTCGTACACCGCGCGGGTGTACGCCTCGGAGCGGGGCGAGCCGATGATGCCGGGCGACATGCGGTTCATGACGTAGGAGAATGTCATCCGGCGATCGGCGTCCGCGATGACGATCGAGCCGCCGTAGCCGCCCCAGAACCCGACACGCCCCTCGGGGATGGTGGGGGTGGAGGCAGGGTTCGACACCGCGTACCCGAGCCCGAACCGGAGCGGGATGCCGAGCACGAGGTCGATTCCATCGGTGTGGCTCTCGAAGACGCGATCGACCGTGTCCTGCGAGAGCAGGCGCCGGCCGCCGGCCACTCCGCCCTGGGCGATGAGAGAGTTCAGGAGCGCGACACCGCGCGCGTTCCCCTGCCCGCCGGCACCACCGATGCCCGCCGCCCGCCACTCGCGGGTCCAGGTCGTCTCGGCCGCGAGGATCGGTCCGGTGAACGTCATGAACGCGGGAGAGTCGGGCGGAAGCTGGTCGAGCCCCTCCGGGGGCGGCGGAGGCACGACGTGGCTCACGCGGTGCTCCTCGCTCTCGGGGAGGCCGAGCCAGAAGTCGGCACCGAGCGGGCCCGCGAGCTCGTCGGCGACGAACGGCCCGAGATCGCGTCCGGTCACCCGGAAGACGAGCTCCCCGATGAGCGTGCCGTAGTTCAGTAGGTGGTAGCCGCTCGCGACCCCCGCAGGCCACCACGAGGGCTGCGCGGCCAGGCGGGCGGCTGCCGACCGGGGGTCGAGGATGTCGGCGGCGGACACCGGCTGCGCCCAGCCGGACACGCCCGAGGTGTGGTTCAGGAGGTGGCGCACGAGCACGTGCTCCTTGCCCGCCGCCGCGAACTCCGGCCAATACCGGGCGACCGGCGCGTCGAGGTCGAGCTCTCCGCGGTCGACGAGCAGCAGCGCGGCCAGCGCCGTGACGGTCTTGGAGATCGACCACACGTTCGTGATGGTGTCGCTCCCCCACGGCGTCGCGCGCGCGGGGTCGGCCCAGCCGCCCCACAGGTCGACGACGGGCTCCCCGTCGAGGACGACGGCGAGCGAGGCGCCGAGCTCCTCTCCGGACTCGAGCTGCCGCACGAACTCATCGCGAAGGCGCGCGAATCGGGGATCGACGTGTCCGTCGATCGACGGGGCGGGGATCGCCGCTGCGGCGGTCGGGGTACTGGACATCGAGCCTCCTTGCTCGTTCCGGGGTCGGGTGACCCCAGCATACCGGTCAGTCGGTATGGAGCGTGCAGCTGAAGCCGCTCACGCGTCACGACGCGCGCGACGCGCTCAGAGGAAGCGGCGCATGTACTCCGCCGACTCGTGGAAGCCGAGCCGATCGTAGAAACCGCCCGCACGTCGGCTGGCGACCGTGAGCTGCGTGACGCCGCGACGCTCGCATTCCGCCTCGACGGCTTTCACGAGGGCCGTGCCGTAGTCGTGACCGCGGGCGTCGGACGCGACGACGATCTCCTGCAGTTGCGCCGACGGGCCGTTGGTCGACAGCAGCGGCACGATCGTCGTCAACGCGTAGCCGCGGATCGCCTCACCCTCGTCGACGACGTAGAGCAGCACCGTGGGCTGCTCCCCCGCGAGATACGACGAGATCGTCGCGTCGAACGCCGCACGCTCCGGCGCGAAGGCGTGCCCGAGCTGCTGGACGAGACCGAAGATCGCATCCTCGTCGCCCGGGCGGGCCTCACGCACCGTCATCAGCGGGCGAAGTTGTTCCGGTAGTACTCGTAGTTCCAGCCCACGAGGGCGATGAGAACGAGCGGGGCTCCGATGAAGGCGACCCAGGCACCCACGGCGAGGCCGAGGAACACCACGGCGAGGCCGAAGCCGAGCACGAGCGGCCACCAGCTCCACGGGCTGAAGTGCCCGATCTCGGGGTCGTCGTCGTCGATGTCGGCCGTCAGGGTGTCCTGCGCGAGCTCGCCGCCCTGCGCCTTGTGCACGCGTCCGATGTAGAACGCGATGAAGAAGGCGAGGATCGCCGAGAGCGTGAGCGTGACGGTGCCGACCCACTCGATGTGGTCGGGATCCCAGTTCACCGTGATGCCCACCCAGATGGTGTACGCAGCTGCGGAGAGGAGGAAGAAGACCCCCAGGATCCACATCAGGTTCGCATTGGTGCGCATGGCCTTACTTCACCTCTCCATCGGCGACGTCGACGACCGGGCGCTCCGGAGCGTCCTTGACGGGTCCGACGCCCACCTGGACGGTGCCGGGGTGGTGCAGATCGAACGCCGGCGACTCGGACCGGATGCGCGGGATCGACGTGAAGTTGTGGCGCGGGGGCGGGCACGAGGTCGCCCACTCGAGGGAGCGCGAGTTGCCCCACGGGTCGTCGACCGTCACCTTGGGCGCCTTGCGGGCCGTGACCCACACGTTGAGGAAGAACGGGATGAGCGAGACCGCGAGGATCGCGGAGCCGATCGTCGAGAGCTGGTTCTCCCACGTGAAGCCCTCGCCCGCGAGGTAGCCCGCGTAGCGGCGCGGCATGCCCTCGACGCCCAGCCAGTGCTGGATGAGGAAGGTCGCGTGGAAGCCGATGAACAGCAGCCAGAAGTGGATCTTGCCGAGTCGCTCGTCGAGCATCTTGCCCGTCCACTTGGGCCACCAGAAGTAGAAGCCCGAGAACATCGCGAACACGACCGTTCCGAAGACGACGTAGTGGAAGTGGGCCACGACGAAGTACGAGTCCGAGACGTGGAAGTCGAGCGGCGGCGAGGCGAGGATGACGCCCGTGAGACCGCCGAAGACGAAGGTCACGAGGAAGCCGAGCGCCCAGATCATGGGCGTCTCGAAGGTGACCGAGCCGCGCCACATCGTGCCGATCCAGTTGAAGATCTTCACGCCCGTGGGCACCGCGATGAGCATCGTCATGAGCGCGAACCACGGCAGCAGCACGGAGCCGGTGACGTACATGTGGTGAGCCCACACCGTGACGGACAGGGCGGCGATCGCGATCGTCGCGAAGATGAGCGTCTTGTACCCGAAGATCGGCTTACGGCTGAAGACCGGGAAGACCTCGGACACGATGCCGAAGAACGGCAACGCGATGATGTAGACCTCGGGGTGGCCGAAGAACCAGAACAGGTGCTGCCACAGGATCGTGCCGCCGTTGGCCGGGTCGAGCAGGTGGGCGCCGAACACACGGTCCGCGCCGAGTGCGAAGAGTCCGCCCGCGAGCACCGGGAAGGCGAGCAGCACGAGGATCGACGTCACGAGGATGTTCCACGTGAAGACCGGCATGCGCCACATGGTCATGCCGGGGGCGCGCATCGTGATGATCGTCGTGATGAAGTTCACGGCGCCGAGGATCGTGCCGAAGCCCGAGAGCGCGAGGCCGAAGACCCACAGGTTGCCGCCGAGGCCCGGCGTGAACGTCGTGCTCGAGAGCGGCGCATACGCCGTCCAGCCGAAGCCCGCCGCGCCCTGGGGCGTGAAGAAGCCGCCGATCGCGATGAGCGAGCCGAAGGTGAAGAGCCAGTACGCGAAGGCGTTGAGGCGCGGGAAGGCCACGTCGGGGGCGCCGATCTGCAGCGGCATGATCGCGTTCGCGAAACCCGCGAAGAGCGGCGTCGCGAACATGAGCAGCATGATCGTGCCGTGCATCGTGAACAGCTGGTTGTACGCCTCGTTCGTCGGGAGCACGTCGACACCCGGCGTGAAGAGCTCCACGCGGATGACGAGCGCGAGCACGCCGCCGATGCAGAAGAAGATGAACGAGGTGATGAGGTACAGGTAGCCGATCGTCTTGTGGTCGGTCGTGGTGATCCACTTGACGATGGTGTCGCCCTTGCGCGAGGGCTTGGTCGGCGCGACGGTACGCGTCTGGGTCGTGGTCCGCTCGGGGGCCGGAGCTGTCGTCGTCATCCGGATCAGTCCTCGTTCTCGCTCAGGCTCGACTCGCCGTTGCCCGGCAGGTTCTGGTTCACGTTGTACTCCGGTCCGAGGCGGCCCTCGTTGCCGGCGGCACGCAGCTCCTCGATGTGCGCGTCGTACTCCGCCTGGGAGACGACGTGCACCGTGAAGAGCATGTCGGCGTGGTACTCGCCGCAGAGCTCGGCGCACTTGCCGCGGTAGACGCCCTCCTTGAGGGGCGTGAAGTACATGTAGTTCGACTTGGCCGGGATCATGTCCTTCTTGTAGAGGAAGTCGATGACCCAGAAGGAGTGGGCGACGTCACGCGACTCGAGCTGGATCTCGACCTTCGCGTCGACCGGCAGGTAGAGGGCCGGGAGCGTGTCCTCGTCGAGCTCGCCCGTCGCGGTCGGCTGAGCCTGCACGCCCTTCGTGTAGACCTCCTCGTTGAGGTAGTTGAAGTCCCACGACCAGCGCTTGCCGAAGGCCTCGATGCGCACGTCCGGGTCGCCCGGGTCCGCCTCGATCGCGGCCTGGTCCCGCGCCGTGAAGGCGAAGAAGCCGATGATGAGGATGAACGGCACGACCGTGTAGAAGATCTCGATCGGCATGTTGTACCGCATCTGCACGGGGAGGCCGGTCTGGCCCTTGCGGCGGCGGTACACGATGGCAGCCCACAGGGCGAGCGCCCACGTGACGATGCCGACGCCGAGCAGCACGACCCACGAGGTGACCCAGAGTCCGATGACCCGGTCGGTGTGGTTGGTCGTGCCCTCGCCGCCGGGCAGGAAGCCGTTGAGCTGATCCTGCGTGCAGCCGGCGAGGACGATGGCCACGGCGAGGCCGATCGGGACGACTGCCCAGCGGGACAGACGTGAGCGCTGTGGGCGGTTGGATCGCACCTGGAACCTCTCGGACTTTCGACGTGGTGATTCGCTGCCCAGTCTATAGCCGAACGAGCCGCCCTCCTTGCGGAGGACGGCTCGTGTTCCGGCTGCTGGGCCGGCGACTCAGTGGAACGAGTCCCCGCACGCGCAGCTGCCCTGCGCATTGGGGTTGTCGATCGTGAAGCCCTGCTTGTAGATCGTGTCCTCGAAGTCGATCGAGGCGCCGTCGAGGTAGGGGACGCTCATCCGGTCCACGACGACCTCGACGCCGTCGAAGTCGCGCGTCGCGTCGCCGTCGAGCAGACGCTCGTCGAAGTAGAGCTGGTAGATGAGGCCCGAGCAGCCTCCGGGCTGCACGGCGACGCGGAGACGCAGGTCGTCGCGGCCCTCCTGCTCGAGGAGCGACCGCACCTTCTGCGCGGCGGTGTCGGAGAGGGTGACCCCGTGGGTCGTCTCGAGGGTGTCGGTCATGGCGCGATTCTAGCCGCGGATCCCGGGAGGCCGCTGGTCACCGCGACGCGAGCCGTGCGAGCAGGAGCGCCTCGCCGAGGATCGCCTTCTCGAGGCTCGGCAGGTGAACCGACTCGTTGGGGCTGTGGGCTCGGGAATCCGGGTCCTCGACGCCCGTCACGAGGATCTGCGCGTGCGGGAAGCGCTCGGCGAGCTCCGCGATGAAGGGGATCGAACCTCCCACGCCCATCTCGACGGTCGGGTTGCCGAACGCCTCCTCGAGCACCGCCTTGGCGTCCTCGACCGCCCAGCCGCTCGTGTCGACGAGGAACGGCTGGCCGAGGTCGAGACCGTCGACCTCGAGCTGGGCGCCGAAGGGCGCGTTCGCCCGCAGGTGGGCCATGATCGCCTCGTAGGCGTCCTCCGCGCGCTGGCCGGGTGCCACGCGCGCGCTCACGCGCACGCGGACGCTCGGGATGAGCGTGTTCGAGGCGTCCTTGACGCTCGGGGCGTCGATGCCCGTGACGGTGATCGACGGCTGGTTCCACATGCGGGACACGATCTCGCCCCGCCCGATGGGGGTGACCTCCGGGAGCAGGCCGGTCTCGTCGCGCAGCTGGGCCTCGTCGTAGCTCGGCGTCTCCGCCTCTCGGGAGGCGAGCCCCTCGACCGCGACCGAGCCGTCGGCGTCCCACAGCGTCGCGAGCATCCGGATGGCGGCGAGCATCGCGTCGGGCACCGCTCCCCCGAACATGCCGGAGTGGGAGGCGTGGTCGAGCGTCGTGACGCGCACGTTGAAGGCGACGGCGCCGCGGAGGCCGACCGTGATCGCGGGGACCTCCGTCGACCAGTTGCCCGAGTCGGCGACGACGATGACGTCGGCGTCGAAGGTGTCGCGATAGTGCTCGAGGAAGGTCGAGATCGAGCGGGAGCCGAACTCCTCCTCGCCCTCCGCGTAGAGCACGAGCCCGATCTCGGGGTCGCCGAGCACCTGCTGGTAGGCGCGGATGGCCGCGAGGTGCGCGACGAGACCCGCCTTGTCGTCGGCGGCGCCGCGTCCGTAGAGGCGGTCGCCGCGCAGGGTCGGCTCGAACGGCTTCGAGTCCCAGTGGTCCTCGTCGCCGGGGGGCTGCACGTCGTGGTGGGCGTAGAGCAGGATCGTGGGCTTGCCGTTGCGCGCGGCGCGCGAGGCGACGACCGCCGGCTGGCCGAGCGCATCCGATCCGGGGTCCGAGACGGGGAGCTGCACGACGTCGACCGAGTCGAACACGCCGAGCTCGCGGGCCAGCTCGGCCACCCGTTCGGCGCTCGCGCGCACGTGCGAGAAGTCGAAGCCGTCCCACGACACGGAGGGGATGCGCACGAGCTCGGAGAGCTCGGCGATCGCCGTGGGGAGCCCCGCCGCCACCGCCTCGCGCAGCTCATCGGCGCGAGGCGTCGATGCGGACACGGACGACGGTCGGGTATCAGCCATACCGGTAATCTTAAAGCTCCCGACGAGCGAGGAACCCCGTGGCCAAGAACACCCCTGACGACGCGACGCCCACCCCGGAGACGACCCCGGAGACCGTCGGCAAGGGGCGCGCGACGCCCACTCGCAAGGAGCGCGAGGCGGCACGCAAGCGCCCCCTCGTGCCCGACGACCGCAAGGCGGCCCGCCAGGCCTCGCGCGCCGAACTCAACGCGCAGCGAGAGCGCGCGCGTCTCGGCATGGAGCGCGGCGAGGAGAAGTACCTCCCCGTCCGCGACCGCGGCCCGCAGAAGCGCTTCGTGCGCGACTACGTCGACGCACGCTGGAACGTCGGCGAGATCCTCCTGCCGCTCATGGTGCTCGTCATCCTCACGTACTTCATCCCGAACCAGTACGTCGCGATCTACGCGCTCATCGCGGTGTGGGGTGTGCTGTTCGTCGTCGTGATCGACTGCGTCTTCCTCGCCCGCACCCTGCGCAAGAAGCTCGCCGCGAAGTTCGGCGCGGACAAGGTCGAGAAGGTCGGCTGGTACGCCGCGATGCGCGCCGCGCAGCTGCGCGCGCTGCGCCTGCCGAAGCCGCAGGTCAAGCGCGGCCAGTTCCCGAGCTGAGTCAGCTCGCGCGCAGTCCGCGGTTGATGGCGCGCGCCCAGAACGGCCCCTCGTAGAGGAAGGCCGTGTAGCCCTGCACGAGCGTCGCGCCCGCCGCGAGGCGTTCGCGCACGTCGGCGGCGGTCGTGACCCCGCCGACCGAGATGAGGCAGAGCTCCGGGCCGACGGCGCGACGGAGCACGCGCAGCACCTCGAACGAGCGGTCGGCGAGCGGCGCTCCCGAGAGGCCGCCCTCCCCCGCCGCGGCGACGACGGCCGGGTCGGTCACGAGTCCCTCCCTCGAGAGCGTCGTGTTGGTCGCGACGATGCCCGGGAGGCCGAGGCGCATGACGAGCTCGGCGATCCGCTGGAGCTGCTCGTCGGTCAGGTCGGGCGCGATCTTCACGAGAACGGGCACGGGGTCCGCGGCGTCGCGTACCGCCGACAGGAGCGGCTCGAGGCGGTCGAGCTCCTGCAGCCCGCGCAGCCCGGGCGTGTTGGGCGAGCTGACGTTGACGACGAGGTAATCGGCGTGCGGGGCGAGCAGGCGCGTGCTCTCGAGGTAGTCTCCGACCGCGTCCTCGACGGGCACCACCTTCGTCTTGCCGATGTTGACCCCGATGACGGGACGGATGCGCGCACGACGTGCGCGGGCGATCCGCGGCGCGCAGGCCTCGGCGCCCGCGTTGTTGAACCCCATCCGGTTGACGACCGCGCGATCCGGGATGAGCCGGAACAGCCGCGGCCTCGGATTGCCGGGCTGCGGTTGCGCCGTGATCGTGCCGACCTCGACGTGCCCGAACCCGAGCGCGCCGAGCCCCGCGATGCCGCGCGCCTCCTTGTCGAAGCCCGCGGCGAGACCGAACGGCGAGGGGAACTCGAGCCCCAGCGTGCGCACCGCGAGGGAGGCGTCCGGGCGCGTGAGCGCGCGCACGAGGGGGCGCAGCACGGGCCAGCCGAGCACGCGGATGACGGCGAAGGCGAGGTGGTGGGCGGTCTCGGGGTCGAAGCGCGACAGGACGAGCCGGAAGAGGAGACGGTACATGCCGCCCCCAGGCTAGCGGCTCAGTCGCCCGCGCCCGGCGCGGGGGGAACCTGCTCGGGGTCGCGCACGGCCTCCGCGTGCTCGACGCGCAGGAGGGTGATGGCCGACTCGAAGTCGTCGAGCGAGTCGAACGCCTGGTAGACGCTCGCGAACCGCAGGTAGGCGACCTCGTCGAGCTCGCGCAGCGGCGGCAGGATGGCGAGGCCGATGTCGTTCGCGTCGATCTGCGCGACGCCCGTCGCGCGGATGGTCTCCTCGACGCGCTGAGCGAGGAGCGCGAGGTCCGCATCGCTCACGGGGCGGCCCTGACACGCCTTCCGCACGCCCGAGACGATCTTCTCGCGGCTGAAGGGCTCGACGATGCCCGACCGCTTGATGACGTTGAGGCTCGCGGTCTCGGTCGTCGAGAAGCGGCGCCCGCACTCGGGGCACTGGCGGCGTCGGCGGATCGACAGACCGTCATCGCTCGTCCGCGAGTCGATGACACGGCTGTCGGGGTGACGGCAGAAGGGGCAGAACATCCCCTCCAGGCTACCCGCAGACGCGCCGGAGCGACCTGGATCAGTCCCGGAAGCGGATGTCGACGGCGTCGCCGTGAGCGGGCAGCTGCTCGGCGTCGCTGAAGGCGCGCAGCCGGGCCGAGACCTCGGCGAGCCCCTCGCGGTCGTAGCGCACGACCTGCTGCGGCCGCAGGAAGGTCGACGCGCCGAGCCCCGAGGAGAACCGCGCCTGGCCGCCCGTGGGGAGCACGTGGTTGGAGCCCGCGAGGTAGTCGCCGAGGCTCACGGGCGAATAGGCGCCGAGGAAGATCGCCCCCGCATCGCTGATCCGGGCGAGCACGGCGTCCGGGTCCGCTGTCTGGATCTCGAGGTGCTCGGGCCCGTAGAGGTTGCTGAACTCGGCGGCCGCGTCGAGGTCGTCGACGAGCACGACGGCGGACTGCGGGGCGTCGACGGCGGCACGGGCGCGCTCGCGGTGCGTCGTGGCATCGAGCTGGCCTTCGAGCTCTGCCACGACGAGGCTCGCGAACTCCGGCGCATCCGTCACGAGGATCGCGGCCGCGAGCTCGTCGTGCTCCGCCTGGCTCAGCAGGTCCGCCGCGACGAGCACGGGGTCGGCCGACGCGTCGGCGATCACGAGGATCTCGGTCGGCCCCGCTTCCGCGTCGATCCCCACGACACCGCGTACGAGCCGCTTCGCCGCGGCGACGAAGACGTTGCCCGGGCCCGTGACGACGTCGACCGCCTCGAGACCCGCATCCGGGACGCCGTAGGCGAGGGCTCCGATCGCCCCCGCGCCGCCCATGGCGTACACGTCGGTCACCCCGAGCAGGCCCGCCGCGGCGAGGATCGTCGGGTGCACCGCTCCCCCGTGCTCCGCCTGCGGAGGCGAGGCGAGCACGACGGACGCGACGCCCGCGACCTGGGCGGGCACGACGTTCATGATGACGCTCGAGGGGTAGACCGCTTTGCCGCCGGGCACGTAGAAGCCGGCGCGTCGCACGGGCTGCCAGCGCTGCTCGATGAGCGCGCCGGCGCCGAGTTCGGTGAGAGCAGGCGCCGGCACCTGGGCGGCGGAAGCGCGACGCACGCGCACGATCGCCTCCTCGATCGCGGCGCGCACGGCCGGGTCGAGCGTATCGACGGCGGCGGCGATGTCGTCCGCGGCGACCTTGAGCGACGCGGGGCGCACGCGGTCGAAGCGCTCCGACTGCTCGAGCAGTGCGGCCGAGCCCCGCTCCCGCACCTCGTCGATGAGGCCGCGCGCGGCCTCGGTCGCGACCGCGACGTCGACGCGCGCGCGCGGGATGAGGGCGCCCAGTTCGGCGCGGGTCGGACGGGTGCCACGGAGGTCGAGGGTCTGGATCATCGCGAGACAATGCTAGGGGCGCGGGAATGTCCGGACGCTCGGAACGGTTGAAGGCGGCGATGGAACACACAGGGGAACCGAGGGTCGTCGACGACCTCTCGGCATTCAAGCTCGCGTTCCGGCGTCTTGCCGCCGGCGTGTCGGCGATCACCGCCCGGACCCCCGACGGACGCCCGGTCGGCTTCACCGCGACGTCGCTCGCGTCGCTCGCCGCGGTGCCGCCGCTCGCGACGTTCAACATGGCGCGCGTCGCGAGCACGTGGCCCGCGATCGAGCAGACCGACCACGTGATCATCCACATCCTGGGCGCCCGCAATCGCGAGGTGGCCGCGCAGCTCGCGGGCGACCACGACGCGCGCTTCGACGGGGATCACTGGGCGCCGGGTCCGCTCGGCCTCCCGCTGCTCAAGGACGTGCCCGCGTGGATGCTCGGCCGCATCGTGGGGCGCTACCCCGTGCACGAGAACGTCGTCGTCGTGGTGCAGATCGAGGACGGCGGGCTCGGCGAGCCCGACGAGGCGATGCTCTACCACGAGCGGGAGTACCTCCGACCCGGCCCGCCCGCCTGATCAGACGACGCAGTTGGGGCCGAGGAGGCTCTTGAGCTCGCCGTAGAGGTCGGCCGTCACCGAGACCGGGTACGGGATCTCGAAGAGCCGCGCGGTCTCGCCGCGGACGAGTCGCAACCGCACCTCGTTGTCGCCGCGGTGGCGGATGAGCACGTCGCCGAGCGCCGAGACGATCTCCGTGGTCGCCCGGTGCTCGGGCACCTGGATGACGAGCGGACCCGATCCGAGGCTCTGGCCGGTGTCGGGCACGAACATGCTCTGCGCGTGCAGGCCGATGCCGTCGTCGCGCTGACTCACGCGCGCGCGGATGACGGCGATGGTGTCGTTCTGCAGGCCCGGCGCGAACTCCTGGTAAGTCTTGCCGAGGAACATGACGCTCACCTCGCCGCCGAAGTCCTCGACCGTGACGACGCCGTACGGATTGCCGGACTGCCGCGCGGTGCGGTGCTGGACGCTCGTGAGGAGCCCCGCGACCGTCACCGTCTCGCCGTCCTGGATCGTGTCCGAGGCGAGCAGGTCGCCGATGCCGATCGACGCGTGCTTCGCGAGCACCACCTCGAGACCGTCGAGGGGATGCTCGGACACGTAGAGACCCAGCATCTCGCGCTCGAAGGCGAGCTTGTCCTTCTTCGACCACTCGGGCCGCTCGGGCACGTGGTCGACCGCGGCGGGCTCGTCCCACAGCGAGTCGAAGTCGAAGCCGACCTGACCGTTCGCCTCGTTGCGCTTGACCGAGACGGCGGACTCGACGGCCTCCTCGTGGATCTCGATGAGCGCGCGGCGCGTCGTGCCGAGGGAGTCGAACGCCCCCGCCTTGATGAGCGACTCGATCGTGCGCTTGTTGAGCGCCGTGAGGGGCACCTTGCGCAGGAAATCGTGGAACGAGGTGAACGCGCCCTTCTCCTCGCGTGCGGCGCGGATCTGGTCGACGACGCCGAAGCCCACGTTGCGCACGGCGCCGAGGCCGAAGCGGATGTCCTCCCCCACGGCCGCGAAGAAGCCGATCGACTCGTTGACGTCGGGCGGCAGCACCTGGATGCCCATGCGGCGGCACTCGCCGAGGTACATCGCGAGCTTGTCGCGGGCGTCGCCGACGCTCGTGAGGAGGGCCGCCATGTACTCGGCCGGATAGTGGGCCTTGAGGTAGGCGGTCCAGTAGCTCAGCACGCCGTAGGCGGCCGAGTGGGCTTTGTTGAACGCGTAGTCGGAGAACGGCAGCAGGATCTCCCACAGCGTCTTCACGGCGGTCTCGGAGAACCCCCGCTCCTTCATGCCGGCGCTGAAACCCTCGTACTGCTTGTCGAGCTCGGACTTTTTCTTCTTGCCCATCGCGCGGCGCAGGATGTCGGCTTGGCCGAGCGAGAAGCCCGCCACCCGCTGCGCGATCGCCATCACCTGCTCCTGGTAGATGATGAGGCCGTAGCTCGTGTCGAGGATGTCCTTGAGCGGCTCCTCGAGCTCCGGGTGGATCGGCACGATCGGCTGCTGGCCGTTCTTGCGGAGCGCGTAGTTGGTGTGCGAGTTCGCACCCATCGGGCCCGGGCGGTAGAGCGCGATGACGGCGGAGATGTCCTCGAAGTTGTCGGGCTTCATGAGGCGCAGGAGCGCACGCATGGGCCCGCCGTCGAGCTGGAAGACGCCGAGCGTGTCGCCGCGGCCGAGCAGCTCGTAGGCGGCCGGGTCGTCGAGCGCGAGCTCCTCGAGCACAGGCCGGAAGCCGCGGTTGGCCTCGATGTTGTCGAGGGCGTCGTCGATGATCGTGAGGTTCCTGAGCCCCAGGAAGTCCATCTTGATGAGGCCGAGCGCCTCGGCGGCCGGGTAGTCGAACTGCGTGACGATCTGGCCGTCCTGCTCGCGGCGCATGATCGGGATGATGTCGATGAGCGGCTCGCTCGACATGATGACGCCCGCCGCGTGTACGCCCCACTGCCGCTTGAGGCCCTCGAGCCCGCGCGCCGTCTCGAAGACCGTGCGCGCCTCCGCGTCGGTGTCGAGGATGGCGCGGAAGTCCCCCGCCTCCTTGTAGCGCTCGTGCGACGGGTCGACGATGCCGGAGAGCGGGATGTCCTTGCCCATGATCGCAGGCGGCATGGCCTTCGTGAGCTTCTCGCCCATCGAGAACGGGAAGCCGAGCACGCGCCCGGAGTCCTTGAGCGCCTGCTTGGCCTTGATCGTGCCGTAGGTGACGATCTGCGCGACGCGCTCCTCGCCGTACTTCTCGGTCACGTATTTGATGACCTCGCCGCGGCGACGCTCATCGAAGTCGACGTCGAAGTCGGGCATCGAGACGCGGTCGGGGTTGAGGAAGCGCTCGAAGATGAGGCCGTGCTGCAGCGGGTCGAGGTCGGTGATCTTCATCGCGTAGGCCGCCATCGACCCGGCGCCCGAGCCGCGGCCCGGGCCCACGCGGATGCCGTGGTCCTTCGACCAGTTGATGAAGTCGGCGACGACGAGGAAGTATCCGGGGAAGCCCATCTGTACGATGACGCCGACCTCGTAGTCGGCCTGCTTGCGCACCGCGTCGGGGATGCCGTTCGGGTAGCGCTCGTGGAGGCCGCGCTCGACCTCCTTGATGAACCAGCTCTCCTCGGTCTCCCCCTCGGGCACCGGGTAGCGCGGCATGTAGTTGGCGCTCGTGTTGAACGCGACGTCGCAGCGCTCGGCGATGAGGAGCGTGTTGTCGCACGCGTCGGGGTGGTCGCGGAAGAGCTGCCGCATCTGGGCGGGGGTCTTGAGATAGAACTCCTGCGAGTCGAACTTGAAGCGCTTCGGGTCGGCCATCGTGGAGCCGGACTGCACGCACAGCAGGATCTCGTGCGCGGAGGCGTCGTGGGCGTGCGTGTAGTGCAGGTCGTTGGTCGCGACGAGCGGCAGGCCGAGGTCCTTCGCGAGGCGGATGAGGTCGGTCATCACGCGGCGCTCGATGCCGAGGCCGTGGTCCATGAGCTCGACGAAGAAGTTGTCCGTGCCGAAGATGTCGCGGAACTCGGCGGCGGCCTCGCGTGCGAGCTCGTACTGCCCGAGCCGCAGCCGGGTCTGCACCTCGCCGGACGGGCACCCGGTCGTCGCGATGAGGCCCGTGCCGTAGGTCTGCAGCAGCTCGCGGTCCATCCGTGGCTTGAAGTAGTACCCCTCGATGGAGGCGAGGCTCGAGAGCCGGAAGAGGTTGTGCATCCCCTCGGTGTTCTCGGCCCACATCGTCATGTGGGTGTACGCGCCCGACCCGGAGACGTCGTCCTCGCCGCCGTCGCCCCACCGCACGCGCGTCTTGTCGGTGCGGTGGGTGCCGGGCGTGAGGTACGCCTCGGTGCCGATGATGGGCTTGACGCCCGCGTTCGTGGCCTGCGACCAGAAGTCGTACGCGCCGAAGTTGTTGCCGTGGTCGGTGATCGCGATGCCCGGCATGCCCTGCGCCGCGACCTCCTTCATGAGGTCCGACACGCGCGCGGCGCCGTCGAGCATGCTGTATTCGCTGTGCACGTGCAGGTGCACGAAGGAATCGCTGCTCGTCACGCCTTCTCCGCCTCGATCCGGACTCGTGGGAACGTCCGAGGTTCCAGACTAATCCGCCCGGAGGACGTCGAGGGCGTGCTGCAGGTCGTCGGGGTAGCGTGTCTCGAACTCGACGTACTCCCCCGTCGCGGGATGCCGGAAGCCGAGCTTGACGGCGTGCAGCCACTGCCGCGTGAGGTCGAGCCGCGCGGCGAGCGTCGGGTCGGCGCCGTACAGGATGTCGCCGACGCACGGGTGGCGCTGGGCGGCCATGTGCACGCGGATCTGGTGGGTGCGGCCGGTCTCGAGGTGGATCTCGAGGAGGGTCGCGGAGCGCATGGCCTCGAGCGTGTCGTAGTGGGTCACGGCGTGCTTGCCGTCGGCCGTGACGGCGAACTTCCAGCTGGACCCCGGATGCCGCCCCACGGGGGCGTCGATCGTGCCCGAGAACGGGTCGGGGTGCCCCTGCACGACGGCGTGGTAGATCTTGTCGACCTCGCGGTCGTGGAACTGCCGCTTGAGCTCGCTGTAGGCCCGCTCGCTCTTCGCGACGACCATGAGCCCGCTCGTGCCGACGTCGAGACGGTGCACGATCCCCTGGCGCTCGGCCGACCCGGAGGTCGCGATGCGGTAGCCGGCGCCCGCGAGAGCGCCGAGGACGGTCGGGCCGTCCCAGCCGGATGCGGGGTGCGCGGCGACCCCCACGGGCTTGTCGATCACGACGATGTCGTCGTCGTCGTGCACGACCGCGAAGCCCGGGACGAGCTGGGGCACGACGGCCGGCTCGAGCCGCGGTGCCCACTCGACCTCGAGCCAGCCCGGACGCACGCGGTCGGACTTGCCGAGCACGACGCCGTCGAGGCGCACGCCGCCGGCCTCGAGCACCTCCTGCGCGAAGGAGCGCGAGAAGCCCATGAGGCGCGCGACGGCCGCGTCGGCGCGGTCCCCGACGAGACCGTCGGGGATGGGCATCCCGCGCTGCTCCATCAGCGGTCGGCCGCGGGCGGCGTCGACACGCTCTCGGGCGCGTCCGAGGCCTTCGTGCCATCGAGGTGGACACCGCGCAGCGTGAGCAGCAGGAAGAGACCCATCGCCGTGCAGATGGCGATGTCGGCGATGTTGAAGATCGCCGGGAAACCCCAGACCTGGATGAAGTCGATGACGTGCCCCTGGCCGAAGCTCGGCTCGCGGAAGAGGCGATCGGTGACGTTGCCGAGCGCGCCCCCGAGCAGCAGACCGAGCATCCACGCCCACGCGCGCGACTTGATGCGCCGGGCCAGCACGATGATCGCGACGATGACGCCGACCGCAACGATCGAGAGGATCCACGTGAAGCCGCTCGCGAGCGAGAACGCGGCGCCGGAGTTGCGCACGAAGCGGAACTGGAGGAGCTCGCCGAGCACGGGGACGACCTCGAACTCGTCGAGCTCGCTCACGATGAGGAACTTGGCGAACTGATCGAGCGCGAGGATGCCGAGGGCCACGACCCCGAGCAGCACGAGGGCGCGCACGCTCACGCGCGCGCGCCCCGTGCCGTCCGGCGTGGACTCGGGCTCAGTTGCCGCCAAAACCGGGGAACTCGTTGTTGCGCTGCGAGTACGCGGGGTACTCGGGCTGCTGCGAGGACTGCTCCGGCTGTGCGGCCGGGAAGTCGTTCGTCACCTGGGGGGCCGGGAAGCCGGCGTAGGCGGGCGGGGCCGACGCGCTCGCGGGCTGCGGGGCGGGGGCCTGGCTGTAGTCGCCGAACGACGGGGCCGTGTACTCCTGCGGCGCCGAGACGTCCGGGGCGGGGGCCTCCACGACGGGGGCCTCGTACGCGGGCGCCTGCGAGGCGCCGGCGTCGTAGCTCGGCGCGTCGTAGACGGGGGCTCCGCTCACCGGGGCGGCGTAGGCGGGGGCGGCCGAGCCGCTCGTGCCGAGCGACGCCTGCGACTCCGCGCCCGAGATCGGTGCGGCCGACTCGAGCTCACGCAGCTGACCCTCGATGTAGCCCTTGAGCTTCCCGCGGTACTCGGACTCGAAGATGCGCAGCTCCTCGACGCGACGCTCGAGTCCGGCCTTCTCGGCCTCGAGGGCCTCGATCGCGGTGCGCTGCTGGTTCTCCGCCTCGGAGACGAGACGCGCCGCGGTCGCGTGGCCCTCGGCGATGAGCTGGTCGCGCTTCTCCATGCCCTCGCGGACGTGCTCCTCGTGGAGACGGCGGGCGAGCTGGAGGAGGTTGTTCGTGTTGCTCTGGTCCATCGACCCGTCCTGCGCGCCGAGGTCGGCGGCGGGTGCGGGCACGGGAGCCGGAGCGGGCGCGGCCATGGGCGCGGGCATGGCGGGAGCCGGGGCTGCGACGGGGGCGGGCGCGGGGGCCTGGCTCGCGGAGCGCTGGAGCTCGCTCACCCGTGCGTCGGCGGCGACGAGGCGCTGACGCAGCTCCTCGTTCTCCTGACCCAGCCGACGCAGTTCGACCACGACCTCGTCGAGGAAGTCGTCGACCTCGTCCTGGTCGTATCCCTCACGGAACTTCGTGGGGTTGAAACGCTTGTTGACGACATCTTCCGGCGTCAGAGCCATGACCGCACCTCGATTGCTTTCCTCATCCGGTTCACGAATCCATCAACCGTAGCAAGGTTCAGTCCCCGGTTGAGAGTCGCGCGACGACCAGATTACCGCCGCACGGCTGAGAGCACGCTGCCCCCCGTTCGGTTGCCAGTGGGGCGCGTGTGGCTCGTGTGGTTCAGACCGAGGTCAGTGGGTGTCGAAGAAGCCGGCCTCGACGTCGGCGTCGGCCTCCGCCTGGTCGCCGCTCACGGCGACGTGCTCGGGCGAGAGCAGGAACACCTTGCTCGTGACGCGCTCGATCTTGCCGTAGAGGCCCATCGAGAGCCCGCTCGCGAAGTCGATGAGGCGGCGCGCCTCCGACTCGCTCATCTGGGACAGGTTGAGGATGACCGGCACACCCTCGCGGAAGCTCTCCGCGATCGTCTGCGCGTCCTTGTAGTGACGCGGGTGCACCGTGAGGATCTCGTTCATGCCTGCCGGCGCGGGACGCGGGGCGGCGGCACGACGCAGCGGCGTCACGGGCGCGGGACGGGCGGCGGCGGCCGCCGGGGTCTCGCGGGGCGCGGGCGCGGCCTGCTCGGGCGCGACGTCGTCATAGTCCTCGTCGGCCAGGCCGAGGTAGACCATCGTCTTGCGCAGGGGGTTCGCCATGACATCCTCCGGATCGTGCGGTTCCTGATCCCGAGATTAATCGCGGTCCGGCCGCTTTCCCGTGATTGCCGTGCCGATGCGCAGGTGTGTCGCGCCTTCGAGGATCGCCTCGGCGTAGTCCCCCGACATGCCCGCCGAGATGCGGTCCGCATCCGGGGCGAGCGCGCGGACGCGCTCGGAGACGGCGCGCAGCCGGGCGAACGCGGCACGCGGTTCCTCGCCGAGCGGTGCGACCGCCATGACGCCCACGAGGCGGATGCCCTCGGTCGCGAGCACGCGCTCCGCGAGCCGCTCGGCGTCGGCGGGATCGGCTCCGCCGCGACCCGGCCGACCCGAGAGGTCGATCTCGAGGAAGACATCGACGTCGTCGGCGCCGGGGGCGGCGAGGGCCGTCACGAGGGAGTCGCGGTCGACCGAGTGGATGGCGCGCGCGTACCGGCGCACGGCCCGCGCCTTGTTGCTCTGCAGCTGACCGACGAAGTGCCAGTCGAGCCCGAGGTCGGCCGTGTCCGCCGCCTTGGCCTGGGCCTCCTGGTGCCGGTTCTCCCCGAGGTCGCGCACGCCGAGCGCCGCGAGCTCCCGCACGAGCGAGACGGGGTGGAACTTGGTGACGACGATGCGCGTGAGTTCGCGAGGATCGCGCCCCGCGGCGCGCGCGGCATCCGCGATGCCCGCATCGACCGTCGCGAGCCGCTCGGCGAGCGGCGCGTCGGCGACCATCGGCTACTTGAGGAAGTCGGGGATGTCGAGATCGCCCTCGTCGTCGAAGTCGTCGAGCGAGCCGACGACCGGCACCTCGGGCTCGCGCGCCCAGCCCTCGGGCTGGGGTGCGACGTCGTCACCTGCCGCCGCGGCGACCGCGACGGGCACGGGCGCCTCGACGTAGCTGCTGCGACGCTCGCTCTGCGGGCGGACGGTCGGCTCGCCGCCGTCGAAGCCCGCAGCGATGACGGTCACGCGAACCTCGTCGCCGAGGGTGTCGTCGATGACGGCGCCGAAGATGATGTTGGCCTCGGGGTGCACGGCCTCCTGGACGAGTCGCGCCGCGTCGTTGATCTCGAAGATGCCGAGGTTCGAGCCGCCCTGGATCGACAGGAGCACCCCGTGGGCGCCGTCGATCGAGGCCTCGAGCAGGGGGCTCGCGACCGCGAGCTCGGCCGCCTTGATCGCGCGGTCCGCGCCGCGGCTCGCGCCGATGCCCATGAGCGCGGAGCCCGCTCCCTGCATGACCGACTTGACGTCGGCGAAGTCGAGGTTGATGAGGCCCGGCGTCGTGATGAGGTCGGTGATGCCCTGGACGCCGGCGAGGAGCACCTGGTCGGCAGTCGAGAACGCCTCGAGCATCGAGATGCCGCGGTCGCTGATCTCGAGCAGCCGGTCGTTGGGGACGACGATGAGGGTGTCGACCTCGTTCTTGAGGGTCGCGACGCCGATCTCCGCCTGGGCCTGGCGGCGCTTGCCCTCGAAGCCGAACGGCTTCGTGACGACGCCGATCGTGAGCGCGCCGATCGACTTGGCGATGCGCGCGACGACGGGTGCGCCGCCGGTGCCGGTGCCGCCGCCCTCGCCGGCCGTGACGAAGACCATGTCGGCGCCCGCGAGGGCCTCCTCGATCTCCTCGGCGTGGTCCTCGGCGGCACGCCGGCCGACCTCCGGATCGGCGCCCGCGCCGAGCCCGCGCGTGAGCTCGCGCCCGACGTCGAGCTTGACGTCCGCGTCGCTCATGAGCAGCGCTTGGGCGTCCGTGTTGATGGCGATGAACTCGACGCCGCGCAGGCCGAGCTCGATCATCCGGTTCACCGCGTTCACGCCACCGCCGCCGATACCGACGACCTTGATGACGGCGAGGTAGTTCTGGTTCGAAGTCACGTCCGGCCTCCCGGAGAAAACCCTCAACCTCT
>JAEYZI010000073.1 GCA_023428065.1 Actinomycetes bacterium
GTCCCGGGAGGGCGTGCATGCCGAGGCGCGCGAGAGCCGGCTCCGCCGCGCGGCGGGTCCGGCCGCGACGGTGCTCGCGGCGGCGGCCGCGGGCGTCTCCGTGTGGCAGCTGCGGCTGTACGGGAGCCCCGTGACGCCGCTCGCCGACGGCACCTCGGCCGTCGATCCCGTCGCGGTCGTCGCGCCCGCGCTCGCGGTCGTCGCGGGGGCGCTCCTCGCCCTCGCGGCGTTCCCCGCCGTCGCCCGCCTCGTCTCGCGCGCGTCCCGCGCCGCGCCCGCTCCCCGCATGCTCGCCACGCACACCGTCGCGCGGCGGCTCCCCCGCGTCGCCGCCCCGCTCCTCGTCGTCGCGATCGCGGGGGCGACGGTCTTCGTGGCAGCGGGCTACACGGCCACGTGGTCGACCGCGTTCGACCGTACGAGCGCGCTGCGGGCGGGCGCCCCCGTGAGCGTCGCCCTCCCGCAGGAGCTCGACGACGCCACGATCGAACGCGTCGCCGGCGTCGCGGGCGTCGACGCGCTCGCCCCCGTGCGGCGCGACGAACTCGTGCTCTCCGACGCCACGGGGACCGCCGTCGCCGTCGCGCCCGCGGCCTTCGCGCGGCTCGCGAGCGACGCGGTCGGCGCGCTCGACCCCGCCGCGACGGCGGAGCGGTTCGCAGCCGAGCTGCCCGGCCCCCGCATCCCCGCGGCCGCGCGCGCGATCGTCGTGACGGCGACGCTCACGGGCTTCGCCGAGGCACCCGCGGTGCGGCTGCTCTACACCGAGGGCTGGGGCCGCGCCTCGACCCTCCCCGCCGAGGTGTCGGGGGCCGAGGGCGCCGTCACGTTCCGCGCGGCGCTCCCGGACGACGCCCCCGACGCGGACGGACAACTGCTCGGCATCGAGTTCGACGTGGCCGTCTCCCCGGACGCGGCCGAGACGCCCGAGGTGCGGCTCGACGGCATCGAGACGGATGCGGGCCCCGTGCCGGGCGGTCTCGGAACGGGGGCGTGGTCGGCCGATCCGACGCGCCCCGGTGGCTCGACGAGCGCGAGGGGCCCGCGGGCGTTCTCGGTCGACCGCGGACCGGCGACGGTGCGGATGACGCCGGATCCCGCGGGCGGAACCGATCCCGTCGTCGTCTCCCGTGCGCTCGCCGACCGCTACGGACTCGAGGTGGGATCGACGATCGGCGTGCAGACGGCGGGCAGCTACGCGAGCACCGACATGCGCGTCGCCGCCGTGCTCCCGGCCGTGCCGGGGGCGGACGACGCGATGGCGGTGCTGTTCGACCTCCGCGCGCTCCAGGCCGCCGCGGCCCGCGAGCTGCGCTCGGCGGCCGGTGCCGACACCCTGTGGCTCGCCGCGCGCGACGCCCCCGCGGTCGCCGCGACGCTGCGCGACGCGCTCCCCCCGGGGGCGCGCATCCTGACCGCCGACGACACCGCCGGCCGCGCGGTCGTGGGATCGGCGGCGGCCGCCCTCGTGGGGGTCGCGGGCCTGTGCGTGCTCCTCGCGCTCATCACCCTCGTCGCCGTCGCGCGCGCCGAGCACGTCCTGCGGTTCGGCGACCTCGCCGTGCTGCGCGCGATCGGCTTCCGTGCGCGCGAGCAGTCCTCCGTGCGCCGCGTCGAGTGGTGGATCGTCGCGGCGTACGCCCTTCTCGCGGGAGGAGCGGTGGGCGTTCTCGTCGTGGCCCTCACGGTGCCGCAGCTCGCGAGCGCGGCCATCCCCGACCCGGTGCCGGGACTCGCGCCCGCCCTCCGCATCGACCCGATGCTCACCGCGGCCGGGCTCCTGCTGCTCGTCGGCGGCGTCGTCGTGCTCGTCGAGCTCGCCGCGGCGCGCGTGCGTCGGGCCGCCGCGAGCGCCCTCGGCGCGGAGGAGGCGCGATGACCCGCTCGCGCGTCGGCACCCCGGGCCTGCTGCTGCGCCACGCCGCGACGGGCGTCTCGGGAACCCTGCTCGTGGGAGCGCTCGTCGCCCTCGCGGTCTTCGCGACCGCCGTCGCGCCGCGCGCGCTCGTCGCCCTCGGAACGGACGAGCTCCGCCATCGCCTCGTCGACGTGTCGCCCTCCCTGCGCGACCTCACGGGACTCGGCCGCATCGGGTTCGTCGCGAGCGGACCGGACGCGACGGTCGACGCGGTGCTCGGGCCGACCGACGACGCCATCCGCGGCACCGCCGTGCGGCTGCCGTCGCCGCTCGTCGAGTTCGCGGGCGACCCGCGCTGGGTCGCGCGCAGCGTGCAGCAGGATGCGACGCTCCCGGCGACGGCCCCCGCCGCCCGCCTGCGCCTCCAGCTCGCGCTCGACCCGCGCTGGAGCGACGAGGTGCGCCTCCTGGAGGGCGCGGATCCCGCCGCCTGGGCGGGCTCCGACGAGGGCGCCGCCTCCGACGCGCCCCTCGAGATCGCGCTCTCCCGGCCGACGGCCGACGCCCTCGCGATCGGGGTGGGCGACACGCTCGGCTACCCGCCCCTCACGCTCCGGGTCGCCGCCGTGTACGAGCCCGCCGACCCCGGTGCGGGGGTGTGGGCGCACGCGCCCGACCTCGCGGGGCCGTCCGTGAGCGCGCCCGAGGGGGTCGTGCCGACCGTGACGGCGGCCGCCTACGTCGCGCCCGGCTCGGCCGCCGGCCTCACGAACACCTTCGCCGCGGGGGCGCTGTCGGCATGGATCCCGCTCGACCCGTCGGGCATCCGCTATGTCGACGCCGACGCGATCGCGACGCAGGTGCGGGAACGCACGGCGACGCCCCTGACGCTCCCCGGCTTCGGCGAGCTGCGCTTCTCGAGCCGCATCGCCGACGCCATCGAACACACCGCGGGCCGCGTCGTGGCGGCATCCGCGCTGCTCGCCCTCGCGCTCTCGGGGCTGCTCGGCGTGCTCGTCGCGGTGCTCACCCTCGGGATCGGGGCCATCGTCGAACGTCGTCGGACCGCGATCGCGCTCACGTCCGCGCGCGGGGCGAGCGCCCTCCAGGTGCGCGGCGCGCTCGCACTCGAGGGCCTGCTCGTGGCAGCGCCGGCCGCGCTCCTCGGCATCCTCGCGGCCGCGCTCCTCGTGCCCGAACCCGTCGACGCGAGCGCCTGGGTGCTCCCCCTCGCGGTCGCCGCCGCGGTGCCGGTCGTCTTCGCGGTGCGCGCGGGCGCGGCCCCGACGCGCGCCGCGCGCCGCGACCTGCGCAGCCGCGGGGGACGCGCCCGGCTGCTCGCCGAGTCGCTCCTCATCGCCGCGGCGGCCCTCGCCCTCCTGCTGCTGTTCCGTCGCGGCCTCGTCTCCTCGGCCGGCGCCGTGGGCATCGACCCCCTGCTCGTGCTCACGCCCGTGCTGCTGGCGGCGGCCGTGTGCGTGCTCGCGCTGCGCCTCTACCCGCTCCCCGTGCGGGTCCTCCTCGAGCGGATGCGGCGGGGCGACAGCGCCGTCGGCCTCGTGGGGGCAGCCCGGGCGGTGCGGGCCCCGGTGTACGGGCCGACGGCGTCGTTCGCCCTCGTGCTCGGCGTGACGGTCGTCGTGTTCTCCTCCGTGCTCGGCACGACGCTCGGCGAGGGCGTCACCCGCGCGGCGGCCGCCGAGGCGGGGGCCGACATCCAGGTGCGGGCGGTCGAGATCGCCCCCGCGACGGTCGGGGAGGTCGCCGCCCTCGACGGCGTGCACGCCGCGGTCGCGCTCAGCCGCAGCCCGGGGATGCAGCTCGTCGACGACGTCGGAGACGCGCGCGGCTTCACGCTCGTGCTCGCCGACACCGCCGCGCTCCACGCCGTGCGGCCCGACCTCCCCGAGCTCGACGCGGAGACGGACGGGCGCATCCCCGTCGTCGTCTCGTCGGATCTCGGGGTGCCGCTCGACGCCGACGCCGAGATCGGATCGGCCGACGTGCGAGCCGTCGACCGCGCGGCGCGCGACGCCCTCCCCGGCGTCACCCGCGACTGGGTGCTCGCCGACGTGCGCGACGCGGAGCGGCTCGGCCGCGGCACCGCCGTCGCCGAACGGCTGCTCGTGGCCCTCGCCGACCCCGACGACCCGGCCGAGACGAGCCGCGTCGCCGCCGCGGTCGAGCGTCTCGTGACGAACGCCCTGAGCGAGAAGGCCGCGCAGAGCGTCGCCGTCACGACCGCCCGCGGCGTGCTCGAGGACGTGCGGTCGTCGCCCGTCATCGCGGGCATCGAGGGCGCGCTCCCGTTCGCGGCGGGCGCCGCCCTCGCGCTCACGGTGCTCGCGCTCGCGCTCGCGACCCTCGCGGCGGGCGCGAGCCGGAGCCACCTCGTGGGCGTGCTGCGCGTCATCGGCGCCGATCGCCGCCAGCAGCGCCGCATCCTCGTGTGGGAGTCGGCCCCCGTCGTGATCGCCTCGATCGTCGTCGGCGTCGCGCTCGGGATCGTGCTGCCGTACGTCGTCACGGCCGCGGTCGACCTCGGGGCGTTCGTCGGCGGCGACGCGGCTCCGACGCCCGTCGTGGATCCGCTCGCCGTCGCCCTCGCCGTGCTCGCGGTGCTCCTCGCCGCCGCCGTCGCCGGCGCCGCGGCCCTCGCGCTCGGGAGGCGTCTCACGCCCGCCGCGACGTTCAAGATGGGAGAGAGATGAGTCCCCACATCCGCTGCACCGACCTCGTGCGCATCTTCTCGGCGGAGGGGGTCGAGGTGCAGGCCCTGCAGGGTCTCACGCTCGCCGTCGACCGGGGCGAGCTCGCGGCGATCGTGGGCGCGTCCGGATCCGGCAAGTCGACCCTCCTGTCGATCCTCTCCGGCCTCGACGTGCCGACGGCCGGGAGCGCCGAGGTCGCGGGGCACGACCTCCTCGCGATGTCGACGCGCGAGCGCACGCGCTACCGCCGCCACACCGTGGGCTTCGTGTGGCAGCAGACCTCGCGCAACCTGCTGCCCTATCTGACGGCCGTCGAGAACGTCGCGACCGCGCTGTCGGTGGCCCACGCGCCGCGGCGCACGCGGCGCGCCCGCGCGCTCGAACTGCTCGACCTCATGGGGATCGCGGCTCTCGCGGACCGGCACCCCGCCGAGATGTCGGGCGGCCAGCAGCAACGCGTGGCGATCGCCGTGGCGCTCTCGAACGGCCCCGAGGTGATCTTCGCCGACGAGCCGACGGGTGAGCTCGACGAGGCCAACTCGCAGCTCGTCTTCGACGCGCTGCGCACCGTCAACGCCGAGCTCGCCACGACGGTGCTCATCGTGACCCACGATCAGGCCGTCTCGGCTCAGGTGCGACGCACGCTCCAGATCCGCGACGGACGGATGTCGACCGAGGTGCATCGCAGCACGCGCACCGACGAGCACGGCGTCGAGAGCGTGCACGCCGAGGAATACGCGGTGCTCGACCGCGTCGGCCGCCTGCAGCTGCCCGAGGAGTACCTGCGCGTGCTCTCGCTGCGCGACCTCGTGCGGCTCGAACTCGAGCGCGACCACGTGCAGGTGCATCCGACCGAGAAGGGGAAGGGCACGCGATGAACGCGCCCACCGTCGCGCAGGCCGAGGGCCTGCGCCGCAGCTACGGCCACGGACCCTCCGAGGTGCACGCCCTGCTCGACGTCTCGCTCGAGGTGCGAGCGGGCGAGCTCCTCGTGCTGCGCGGCCCCTCGGGCGCCGGCAAGACGACGCTCCTCAACCTCCTCGGGGGCCTCGACCGCGCGGATGCGGGACACGTCTGGGTGGGGGGCGTCGAGCTCGGCGGCGCAAGCGAAGACGAGCTCGTCGAGCTACGCCGACGCGAGCTCGGCTACATCTTCCAGACCTTCGCGCTGCTGCCCGTGCTCTCCGCGCGCGAGAACGTCGAGCTGCCCATGCGCCTCCGCGGCGTGCCCTCGGCGGACCGGGTGCCGCGCACCGCCGAGCTGCTCGAGGTCGTCGGCCTCGCGGCCCACGCCGAGCAGCGGCCCGGTGAGCTCTCCGGCGGCCAGCAGCAGCGACTCGGCATCGCCCGGGCGCTCGCCAACGAGCCGCGCCTGCTCATCGCCGACGAGCCGACCGGTCAGCTCGACAGCGCCAACGCCGAGGCGATGATGACCCTCATCGCCTCGCTCGTGCACAACCGGGGCGTGGCCGCGATCGTGTCGACGCACGATCCCCGCATGGCCGCGCACGCCGACCGCATCCTCGAGCTGCGCGACGGCAGGCTCGCGCACGACTGAGCGCCCACCCGGGCGCCGCGACTAGGCGGACTTCTCGGCGCGCCGCGCGGGCCGCGGAACGATCGTCGGCGCCGCGTTGTCGATGACCGCCTCGCGCGTCACGACGACCCGCGCGACCTCCTCGCTCGACGGCACCTCGAACATGATCGGCCCGAGCACCTCCTCGAGGATGGCGCGCAGGCCGCGGGCGCCCGTCTGCCGCAGCACCGCGAGATCCGCGATCGCCTCGAGGGCGCCCTGGTCGAACTCGAGCTCCACGCCGTCGAGCTCGAACATGCGCTGGTACTGCTTGACGAGCGCGTTCTTCGGCACGGTGAGGATCTCCATGAGCGCCGACTGGTCGAGCGGCGACACGGTCGTCACGACCGGGAGGCGGCCGATGAACTCGGGGATGAGACCGAACTTGTGCAGGTCCTCCGGGAGCACCTCGCTGAACAGCTCCGCCTCGTCGCGCTTGCTGTGCAGCGGGGCGCCGAAGCCGATGCCGCGGCGGCCGACGCGCGCCGAGATGATCTCCTCGAGGCCCGCGAAGGCGCCCGCCACGATGAACAGCACGTTCGTCGTGTCGATCTGGATGAACTCCTGGTGGGGGTGCTTGCGGCCGCCCTGCGGCGGAACCGAGGCGACCGTGCCCTCGAGGATCTTGAGCAGCGCCTGCTGCACGCCCTCGCCGGAGACGTCGCGCGTGATCGAGGGGTTCTCGGCCTTGCGCGCGATCTTGTCGACCTCGTCGATGTAGATGATGCCGGTCTCGGCGCGCTTGACGTCGTAGTCCGCCGCCTGGATGAGCTTCAGCAGGATGTTCTCGACGTCCTCGCCGACGTAGCCCGCCTCGGTGAGCGCCGTGGCATCCGCGACCGCGAACGGCACGTTGAGGCGCTTCGCGAGGGTCTGCGCGAGGTAGGTCTTGCCGCAGCCCGTCGGGCCGATGCGCAGGATGTTCGACTTCGCGATCTCGACGTCGTCGCGCTTGGCCTCCGCGGGCGCGAGCGCCTGCATCGAGCGGATGCGCTTGTAGTGGTTGTACACGGCGACCGAGAGAGCGCGCTTGGCGGGCTCCTGGCCGATGACGTACTCCTCGAGGAAGGAGAAGATCTCCTTCGGCTTCGGGAGGTCGAACTCGCTCGCGACCTCTTCGCCCGCCTCGGCGAGGCGCTCCTCGATGATCTCGTTGCAGAGCTCGACGCACTCGTCGCAGATGTAGACACCGGGACCGGCGATGAGCTGCTGGACCTGCTTCTGGCTCTTGCCGCAGAAAGAGCACTTCAGAAGGTCGGCGCTCTCACCGATGCGTGCCATCCCGGTCTCCCCTCCGAAGCGGTACCGAGAGCCTAACCCGTCCGGGTGACGGAGGTGGGCGTTCGCGCGTTTCCCGTGTCGGCGCGCCGCCCCCGGTTCGTGTGGCACGCGTTCGCGGGACACACGCGGCGGATCGCGGCGCGGAGGCTACCCTTGGGGGGCATGAGCCCGAGAGCCGTCCGCCTGTCGCGCGGCGCGCTGCTCGGCGGCGTCGCGACGGCCCTCGCCGCCGCATCGCACCTCGCGGGAGGCGGGCCGACGCCGAGCCCCGTGGCCCTCGCGCTCGGGGCGGTGTTCGCGACCACGGTCGGCACCGTCGCCGTCGGGCGGATGCCGCGCGCGAGGGTCTCGCTCCCCCGCACCCTCGCGGGCGTCGCGATCTCGCAGCTCGCGTTCCACCTCGTGTTCTCCATGCTCGGCACGGGCGCACGCGTCGCGGCGGACGGCGGGCACCGCCACGCCCTCGTCTCGCTCGCCGCCGACCCCGGCGCGGCCGTCGCACAGGGCGGCGCCGGCATGTGGGCGGCGCACCTGATCGCGGGCGTGCTCACCGTGCTCTACCTCCGACACCTGGAACGCCGCGCGTGGGCCGCGCTCGCGCGCCTCGGCGGCATGCTGACGCGCGCCATCCGCCCGCTCGCCCTCCTGCCCCTCGCCGCGCCGCGGCCCGCCGCGGAATACGGCGCATGGGCGCCCTCCGTCTCCGCACTGCGCGACGCGATCGCCCGCCGCGGCCCCCCGCTCACCCACCGCGCCTGACGCCGCCGCCCTCGCGGCCGCCCGGGCGCGCCCGCGATCGCATCGGAACCACCGTCAGGAGAACCATGTCCCGCTTCACCCGCCGCGCGTCCGCGGCCATCCTCGCCGCGACCGCGGCAACCGCTCTCACCCTCGCCGCCCCGCTCGCGGCGAGGGCCCACGTGAGCCTCGACGAGAACACCGCCGAGGCGGGTAGCTACGCGCTGCTCACCCTCAAAGTGCCCAACGAATCCGCGACCTCCGCCACCGTGTCGCTCGCGCTCACCCTGCCGAGCGACACGCCCTTCACGAGCGTGCGCACCGTCCCCGTCCCGGGCTGGACCGCCGAGCTCGTGCGCGAGACGCTGCCCGAGCCCGTCACGGTCGGCGAGACCGAGATCACGGAGGCGGTGACGCGCATCGAGTGGACGGCGGATGCGGGAGGCGGCATCCACGACGGCGAGCTCGCGCTCTTCCCCGTCTCGCTCGGCCCCGTGCCCGACACGGGACGCATCGTGTTGCCCGTCGATCAGGGCTACGACGACGGGACGGTCGTCTCGTGGTCCGACCCGGACGAAGGCGGCGACCATCCGGCGCCCGTGCTGTACGTCGGCGACGCCCCGCCCGCCGACGCGCACCACGGCGGCGGTGACGGCGACCGCGCGACCCCGGAGGTCACGAGCCGCCCCGACGAGCGCGGCTCCGTCGACGTGCTCGCGCGCGTGCTCGGCATCGCGGGTCTCGCCCTCGGCGCCGCGGGCGTCGCGCTCGCCCTCGTGTGGCGCCGACGCGCGACGGATGCCGCCGCGT